>JAFDWF010000014.1 GCA_018268575.1 Actinomycetota bacterium | reverse complement strand
GGCGCCGGACACACTTCGCGGGGCGTCGTCCTCGGGAGTCCAAATGGCTCTGCCATTAGGCCTCCCTGCGTCCTACCCCCGCTCGGTCCGGCACTCGCCAGTCGCACACGCGGGTTTTCGGATAGTCACTAAGCGTCAGCCGGCTCTCGGTATCAGGGCCGGTTATGGGTGTAGAGCGCATCGATATCGGACCGCGGCCCTTCCTATGGGAGATTGGGGTGAACCGCGACGAAGGAGGACGAGGGATGGCCGCTGACGAGATCACCGAGGCGCTGAACCGCATTTTCAATGCCGATTCGGAGCTCTACAAGGAGCGTGGGTTCATGCGGCGGGTCGGGTTCGGCAAGCGCCCGGCGGTGGTGAACATCGATCTCGCCAACGCCTGGACTCGTCCCGGATCGCCGTTCTCCTGCGACCACATGGACACGGTCATCCCGTCGGTGCAGAAGCTGATCGAGACCGCTCGTGGACATCGGGTTCCGGTCATCTACGTCACCACCGCCTACCAGGTGGTGGACGGGCTGGCGACCGATACCGGGACCTGGGCGCGCAAGGTGCCGATCGAGTCGCTCGCGGTCGGCTCGCCGGAGGTCGAGATCGATTCGCGGATCGCGCCTCGCCCCGACGAGCTCCTGATCACCAAGAAACGGGCCAGCGCCTTTCACGGCACCAACCTCTCCAGCGTCCTGATCGGAGCGGGCGTCGATACCGTGATCGCCACCGGCGTGACCATGGCCGGCTGCGTCAGGCACACGGTCGAGGATGCCAGCGCCGAGGGCTTTCGGGTGATCGTGCCGCGCGAGTGCGTCGCCGATCGGGTGGCGGGCGTGGTCGAGTGGAACCTGTTCGACCTCGACGCGAAGTTCGCCGACGTCGAGTCCCTGGACACGGTCCTCGGCGAGATCGAGAAGCTGCCCGCCGGGGGCGAGGCGCGCGCCGCGGCCTAGAGGCGCGCGGGCTTCGCGAGATGGGCGTCCTCCGGCAGGAGGACCTTGGCTCCTTCGACGTCGCCATCGTCGGAGCTGGTCCGATCGGCGCGGCATGTGCGTACGAGGCCGCCGGTCGGGGCGCCGGCGTCGCGGTACTCGAGGCGACGGCGGGCTGGGGCTCGGAATGCGCCGACGCAAGCGCCGGTTGGGTCTGCCCGAGCTTCGCCGGGCCGTTCGTCCGGCGCAGCGAGCTGCTGGCGGCGACTCGCTGGCTCGCGCGGCCCGACAGCCCCTTGGCGATCCGCGCCTCGCCGCGCCTCCTCCCCTGGCTCTGGACCCTCCTGCGCCGCAGCGATCCTCGCCGGGTCGAGGAGGTCGCCCGGATCCTCGGCGACCTGGCGACCGCGAGCGCCCGATTGCACCGTGCGCTGACGCAGGAAGGCGTCGACACCGGCTGGCGCGCGTCGGGCCTGCTCGACGTCTATTCGAACCGCCACGATTACGAGGCCGGGTGCGCGCACGCGGCCGCCCAAGGGGAAGCCGGGTTACGGGCCGAGTCGGTCGATCCGGGGCAGATCCCGAGCCTGCCCGCCGCCGCGGCCCCGCCCGCCGGAGCGATCCTCTATCCCGACGAGGCCGTCTGCCCGCCGTCCCAATTCGTCGAGGCGCTGGGAGCCGCGGCCGAGCGCCGGGGCGCGGTGCTGCTTCCGGGGCGTCGGGCCATATATATGGAGCGAACGTCGAACGGAGTTCGGCTGCACGCCGCCCAAGGTGTGGTCCGGGCCGAGACCGTGGTCATCTGCGCCGGGGCGGCGACGCCGCTGCTGGTCGGTCGCCGCGCTCGGGTGCCGATCGTCGGCGGCAGGGGATACGCGTTCGAGGTCCCGCGGCCCCGCCCGGTCGACGAGCCCGGTCCGCTCGTCTACCTCCACGAGCAGCGCATCGCCGTCACCCCGTGGACGGACGCGATCCGCTTCGCGGGCACGCTCGAGCTGGGGTATGCCGACGGTCCGCCGAAGGGGCGGCGGGTCGCGGGGATATCGAGGGGCGCGCGACGGGCGTTCCCCGACCTCGAATGGCAGCGGGCGAAGCCGGTGCGCAGCGGCGCCCGGCCCTGCACCCCGGACGGGCTTCCGGTGGTCGGCCGGCTCGACCGGGACGGCAAGGTGATCGTCGCCGCCGGTCACGCGATGCTGGGGCTGACGCTGGCGCCGATAACCGGTGCGCTGGTCGGCGGCCTCCTCGAGGGTGGCTCGAGCCCCGATCCGACGCTGCGCGCCCTTTCACACCGTCGATTCGAGTGAGCTTCCAAGACTGTTACAAGCAACGCACCGAGGAGGATCGATGAGCACACAAACCCAAGACGCCTGGATCGAACACGGTTACGGTCAGGGAAAGATCAGCCCGGGCAGCCGCCCGGCGGTACTCGTGGTCGACATGCAGTACGCGTTCACCGACCCGGAGTTCACCAGCGGAGGCGCCGAGCTGATCGAGCGCGCGGCCGTGAACCTGGCCAAGGTACTGCCTGCCGCGCGTGACGCGGGCGTACCCGTCTATCACACCACCGTACAGTGGAATTCCGCCCAGGACCGAGGCCTCTGGACGATCAAGCTGCCCTTCACGGCGGAGATAACCCCCGGCTCCCGCTGGTCGCAGATCGACGAGCGGCTCTGGGACGACCGTGACGTCTGGCTGCCGAAGCTCTGGCCGTCCTTCTTCCACGGCACCCCGCTCCACTCGCTGTTGACCGCGGCGCAGCGTGACACGGTGATCGTGACCGGCTGCACGACCTCCGGCTGCTGCCGCGCGACGACCATCGACGCCTTCTCCTGCGGGCTGCGGACCTGGGTGCCCGAGGATTGCGTCGGCGACCAAGGGTCGGACGCGCACGAAAGCAACCTCCGGGACCTCGGTCGCCGTTACGCCGAGATCGTCTCCAGCCAGGAGGTCCTCGACTACTTCGAGACGATCACCGACGGCGTCGTCCGGGGTTAGGGTGTCGCCGGCCGGCGCCCGGGTCATGGGGGGACGGCGGAGGGTCCGGCGGCGGCGAGGATCGTCACGGGTCCCCGGCGGAAGGAGCGCCGGGGAGGTGGACGTCACGATTCGTCCCTGATCCCGAACGGTCAGGAGACTCCGTGGTTCGCAATGGGCGTTATCCGCCCAAAAGGAACCACGCAGATCCCCGACCGTCGAGGGACGTGGCATCTCCGGGACGCTTGAACCCGATTCCTACGGCTCGAACCCTTGCGCGGGCCGACAGCTCGGCCGCCTCCGACCCTCGCCCCCGTCAGAGCGTGAACTCGGTGTCGGCGCCGACCTCGGCGGTGTCCATCTGCGCCTTCTGCAGGTGGCCTGCGAAGTCCCAGTTGAGCGACTGCCAGCGGGTGAACTGGTCGAGGACCCAGACCCCCGACTGCCTGCTGCCGTTGCCCGACTTTCCGTTGCCGCCGAAGGGCAGGTGGGCCTCGGCGCCCGAGGTGGAGTTGTTCACCGACACCATCCCGGCCGAGACCCGCTCGCGGAAGTGGAAGGCGGAGGCCGGGTTATTGGTGTAGATCGCCGAGGAGAGGCCGTAGCCGTGGCGGTTCGCGAGGTCGATGGCCTCGTCGAAGTCCTCGAACTTGGCGACGCAGACGACCGGGCCGAAGGTCTCCCGGTTGGCGATGTCGTCCTCGCCCCTGACCCCGCTGACGATGGTCGGGTGCATGAAGACGCCGCGGTCCGGATCGCCGACGAAACCCCGTCGCGGCGTGGCGGAGGAGATGCGACCGACGTCGCTCGAACCCGACACCTGGTGGTGCGCCTGGATCAGGTCGAGCGACTTCAGGAAGGCGTCGCCGAAGCGCTCGTTCAGCATCGGGCCGTAGAGCACGTCGGCCGTGGGATCGCCGATCGCCGCCCCCTCGACCGCCGCGGTGAAGCGCTCCAGGAACTGGTCGTAGATCGCGTGGTGGACGATCGCCGAGCCGAGCGAGGTGCAGCGCTGGCCGGAGGTGCCGAAGCCGCTGAAGAGGCTGCCTTCGACGGCGAGGTCGAGATCGGCATCGTCCATCACGACGAGTGGGTTCTTGCCCCCCAGCTCGAGGCAAGGGGATTGCAGATGGCGGCCGCAGCTCTCGCCGATCGTCGCGCCGACCTCGCTCGACCCGGTGAAGCCGACCTTGTCGACGAGGTTGTCGCGCAACGCCCACTCGAGGCCGGCCGCGGTGGCGGCACCGTCGACCAGCGCGAGGTTGAAGACCCCCTCGGGCAGGCCGGCGTGGAGGAAGATCCGGGCGAACGCGTCGGCGATCGCCGGCGTGTACTCGGCGGGCTTCCAGACCACCGTGTTGCCGCAGAGGAGGGCGGGCACCAGGTACCACGACGGCACCGCGACCGGGAAGTTGCCGGCGGTGATGATGAGCGCGGCGCCCACCGGCTTGCGGAAGGTGAAGAGCTGCTTGTCGGGCATCTCGCTGGGGACCGTGTGCCCGTACAGGCGGCGGCCCTCCGAGACGAAGAAATCACAGGTGTCGATGACCTCCTGGACCTCCCCCAGCGACTCACCGTAGGGCTTGCCGATCTCCCTGGTGATCAGGCGGGCGAGGTCCTCCTTGTTGCGCTCGACGATCCGGCCGATCGCTTTGATCGCCTGGCTGCGCACCGGCCCCGGCGTCGCCGCCCAGCGGTCCTTGGCGGCGGCCGCGGTGGCGCAGGCCTCGTGCAGGGTCTCGGGACCGCCGAGCTCGGCGGCGGCCACGATTTCCTCCAGGTTGGCCGGGTTCCGCGAGAGGTAGGCCTGACCGTCCTGCTCGGCGGCGCGTCCGCCGATCAGCGAGCGGACCCGAGGGGCGGCGTTGTCGGTGTTTGCGCTGGTCCCTGGCATCGGGTCCGCCTTTCGGTCGTAGCTTGGATTCGTCTCCGCCCGAGCCTGCCATAGCTCGGCCGGGGCGCCTATAAGACTTGGCCGCACCGATATGCAGGCCGGTTATCGAGGCGCCCGAGGGGCTTGTCGCGGCTCCTATACTCGGAGGGACCGTGCTGGATCTGAAGCGACTGAAGGTGCTCGCCGAAGTCGCCCGCTGTGGGTCGTTCTCGGGTGCGGCCGACGCGATGGACTATTCGCAGCCGGCGATCTCGAACAACATCAGCCGGCTCGAGCTGGAGGTCGGTGCGCGGCTGCTCGACCGGCGGCGCAGCGGCGGCGTGCAGCTGACCGAGGCGGGCACCGTCTTGCTCGGCCACGCCCACGTCCTGCTGGAGCAGATGGCGGACGCCGAGGAGGAGCTCTCGGAGCTGATCGAAACGAGCCAGAGGCTGGTGCGGCTCGGCGCCTTCGCCACCGCCAGCGCGACAATCGTGGCGCAGACGGTGGCCCGGTTCCGCAACACCAAGAACGTCTCGTTCACCCTGATCGAGGGCGAATCCTCGGAGATGTTCGAACGGCTGAAAAGCCGGCAGATCGATCTGGCGCTGGTCTTCGACGACGCCGCCCACCCGATCGCCGAGGACGAGCTGGTCGAGCTGCGCTACCTCTACCGCGACCCGATGCTGATCGCCCTCCCCGCCCGCCATCCCCTCGCCAAGCAGGAGCAGGTGGACATCACCGCCCTCGCCCACGAGGCATGGATCGAGGGGGCCGGCCGGGAGAGCCCCTGCTCGCTGATCCTCAACGGCCTCTGCGAGGAGGCGGGATTCGATCCGCGCGTCTCCTTCAACAGCGGCAACTACCAGGTGGTACTCAGCCTGGTCGGCGCCGGCGTCGGTGTCGCCCTGGTCCCGGAACTGGCGATCTCCAGGTCGGGGGTCGATCCGTCGGTGACCCTTTGCCGGCCGAAGTCCGAGGACTTGGTACGGCGGATCGCCGTCGCCGTGCTCCGCAACCGTTACCGACCTCCGGCCGCCCAGGCGGTCCTCGACGAGGTCGAACGCGCCTGCTCGAAATGGGCCGCCCGGCGCCCGTCGCTGGTCTCCGCCTGAGCGCTCGCCTGACGCCATCAACGTCCGTTATGACGATAGTCAAGCTCTGAGTGGCGGCTGCCATCCGTTCATGCCAAGGTCGGACTCGGAAAGGGAATTTTCGAGGGCCGGTATGTCCGGAGAAAGTTGGAACCGCAGATGAGCAGAAAGGTTCGAGAGGGATGAACTCCGCGCAGTCAGGAGCAACGGACCTCGGTGCGCGCGAGATGGTCGAGCCGGTCGCCGCCTCTCCCACCAAGAAGTGGGACCTATTCGAGGAATTGGCGACGACCGAACACGAGAAAATCGTCATCTGTCACGAACCGAGCGTCGGTCTGCGCGCGGTGATCTGCATCCACTCGACCCTGCTCGGCCCCGCCAACGGCGGCGTGCGGATGTACCCGTACCCCTCGACCGAGGAGGCGGTCCGGGACGGGCTGCGGCTCTCGGAGGCGATGACGTACAAGTGGTCGGCGGCGGGTGAGAACCGTGGCGGTGGCAAGGCGGTGATCATCGGCGATCCCGCCACCGCGAAGTCGGAGGCCTTGCTGCGTGCCTTTGGACGTTTCGTCGATCAGCTGCGCGGCGAGTACTACGTCGGCGAGGACGTCGGGATCACCCTCGACGACATGCAGACGATCCACCTCGAGACCGACTACGTGGCGACGCTGCCGGTCGAGGCCGGCGGGCTCGGCGACATCGCTCCGCAGACGGCCAGCGGCGTCCTCTACGCGATGCGCGCCTGCGCGGAGCGCGTCTGGGGAACCCGCGATCTCGCCGGCCGCACCGTGGCGCTGCAGGGACTCGGCGCCTGCGGGTCCGCGGCGCTCGGCCAGTTGCTGGAGGCCGGGGCCAAGGCCGTGGTGACCGATCTCGACCAGAATCGGGTCGAGGCCGCCGTGCGGGAGCTCGGCGTCGAGGCGGTCGAGCCGGCCGAGATCTACGAAGCGCCGGTCGACATCTTCGGGCCGTTCGCGATGGGCGGGGTGATCAACGCCGACACCATCCCGCGGCTGCGGGCCAAGGTCGTCGCCGGCTCGGCCAACAACATGTTCGCCGAGGAGGGTGACGCCCTGGCGCTGGAAGAACGGGGAATCGTCTACGCCCCTGACTTCATCGCCAACGCCGGCGGCGCGATCTTCGACGCCGAGCAGTTCCGCAAGGGCGGCTTCAACGCCGACCGGGTCGGCAAGCGCCTGGCGCTGATCGAGGATCGCGTCAAGGAGGTGTTCGAGATCGCCAAACGGGACGGCATCACCTGCCAGGCAGCCGCCCACGTCCTCGCCGAGCGTCGGCTTTCGGCGCTCTGGCAGTTGCGTTCGAAGCATGGGTGATGAGCGGACCGGTGCCGCGCTGCTGGTCCGGGCGCTCGAGTCACTGGAGGTCGGCGTCGTCTTCGGCCTCCCCGGCGTGCACAACCTGGCGGCCTGGGACGCGCTGGAGAAGTCGTCCTTGCGGCTGGTCGGGGTCCGCCACGAGCAGGCGGCCGTCTACGCCGCCGACGGTCAGGCGCGGGTCAGCGGTTCGCTCGGCGTCGCGGTGACCACGACGGGACCGGGCGCGGCCAACACCCTGGGCGCGACCGGCGAGGCCTGGGCCTCGGGCTCGCCGGTGATGGTGATCGCGACCAACGTGCCCAGCGGGCTGCGGCGGGAGGGCGTCTGCCGGGGCGTCCTGCACGAGTCGCCCGACCAGGGCGCGATGTTCGCGCCCTTGGTCAAGGACGTCGTGCGGATCGAGCGGGCCGAGGAGATCGCCACCGCCGTCACCGTGGCGGCGGCGCTTGCCGAGACGGCGCCGACCGGGCCGGTCTACGTCGAGATCCCCACCGATCTGCTGAGCGCGGAGGCCGTTGGGGACGATGACCGGGCCCGCCCCGAGCCTCGGCGTCCCTCCGCTCCCGCGGAGGCGTCGTTGGCCGCCGCGCTGGACCTCCTCCGGGAGGCCGAGCGGCCCTTGGTCTGGGCGGGCGGCGGAGTGACGCGGGCGGGCGCCGGCGCGGCGCTCGCCGAGCTCAGCCAGAAGCTCTGCGCGCCGGTGATCGAGACCTACATGGGGCGCGGCGCGCTCGACCCCGATTCGCCGACCTGGCTGGGGCTGCCCCCGCACGTGCCGGAGGTCGGTGGGCTCTGGGACGAGGCCGACCTGGTGCTGGCAGTCGGTACCGACTTCGACGGGATGATGACCCAGAACTGGCGCATGGAGCGACCCGACCGCCTCGTCGCCGTCAACGTCGACCCGGGCGACGCCGGCAAGAACTACCGCCCCGACGTGACCGTCGCCGCCGATGCCCGCGCGGCCCTCGAGGCCCTCTCCGAGGGGCTCGAGCCGCGCGGCGACCTCGACGCGCTCCGCGCCCGCCTGGACGAGATCCGGGCCGCCGTCTGGTCGGCGCTCGAGGACGACGAGCCGCTCGCGGCCGAGCTGCTCGGGGCGCTGCGGACGACGCTCGACCCTGCGGTCCCGGTGTTCGCCGACATGTGCGTGCCCGGCTACTGGGTCGCCGCCTTCCATTCCTTCGCGGCGCCGCGGCGGCTCGCCTACCCGGTCGGCTGGGGCACCCTCGGCTTTGCCTTTCCGGCCGCCGTCGGCGCCGCCCTGGCGACCGGCGAGCAGGTGCTCTCGATCTGCGGCGACGGCGGCTTCCTCTTCGCCCTCGGCGAGCTGGCGACGGTCGCGCAGGAGCGCGCCCCGCTGACCGTCCTGCTGGTCGACGACGGCGGCTACGGCATGCTCCGCTTCGACCAGGAAGTAACCGACATGGACACCGTCGGCGTCGACCTGCAGACCCCCGACTGGGCCCGGCTCGCCGCCTCCTTCGGCATCGCCTGCGAGGAGGTCGAGGGGTTCGGCGCGCCGTTCGCCGCCGCGTTGGGCAGGCAGCTCGCCGACCCGCAGCCCTCGATCCTCCTGGTCAGGGCGAGGATGAAGCCGCCGCCCAGCACCTCGCCGCGCTGGTATCGGAAGGCCGGGGGGGTCGTCGGATCAGTCGACGGAGGGTGGCGATGAGGCCTGCCAAGGAGCTGCCGTCGCGGGCGTCGGTGGTGATCGTCGGCGGTGGCGTGATGGGCACGAGCATCGCCTTTCACCTGGTCGAGGCCGGGGTCGAGGACGTCGTCCTGATCGAGCGGGGCGAGCTCGGCCAAGGCTCGACCGTGCGCGCCGCGGGCGGCGTGCGAGCCCAGTTCTCCGATGCGCTCAACATCCAGATCGCCCAGCGCAGCCTGCGTGCGTTCACCGCGTTCGGGACCCGGCCCGGCTGGGAGATCGACCTCGACCAGGTGGGCTACCTGTTCCTGCTGACGCGCGAGGAGGACGTCTCGCTCTTCGAACGCAACGTGGCGCTGCAGACCGAGTACGGGGTCCCCAGCCGGATGCTCGAGCCGCGCGAGGTGGCGACGCTGAACCCCCTGGTCGAGACCGGCGACGTCCTCGCGGCCGCCTTCTCGCCCGACGACGGCCACGCCACCCCGGAGGGGGTGGTGCAGGGCTACGCCGGCGGCGCCCGCGCCGGCGGCGCCCATATCGCGACCAACTGTGAGCTGCTCGGGATCGAGGTCGACGGCGGCGAGATCCGCGCGGTGAAGACCGATCGGGGGGAGATCCAGGCGTCGAGCTTGATCTGCTGTGCCGGGGCCTGGTCGCGTCAGGTGGGGGAGATGGCGGGCGTCGACCTGCCGGTCGAGCCGCTGCGGCGGCAGATCCTCTTCACCGAGCCGATCCCCGACCTGCCGCGAAGGCTGCCGATGACGATCGATTTCGAGTCGACCTTCTACTTCCACCGCGAGGGGCCCGGCCTGCTGATGGGAATGTCCTGGCGCGGCGAGGAGCCCGGCTTCAACCTGGAAAGCACCGACGACTGGATCCCGGACCTGCTGACCGTGATGGAGCGCCGCGCGCCGCGCGTCGCGAAGGCGGGGATCAAGGGCGGCTGGGCGGGGCTCTACGAGAACACGCCCGATCACAATGCGTTGGTCGGCGAGGCGGAGGGACCGTCGCGCTTCCTCTATGCGACCGGGTTCTCAGGCCACGGGTTCCTGCAAGGGCCGGCGGTCGGCGAGATCATCCGCGATCTCTATCTCGACCGTACCCCGTTCGTCGACGTCTCGGCGTTGAGCGCGGCGCGTTTCGCGCTCGGGGACAGCCGGCCCGAGTACAACATCGTCTGAGCTCGCACGTCGCTCGCAAGGGTGATTCGCGCTCGGCGGCTCGCCTGTATAAGCGTTCGAAATCGCGCCCTCAAGCCTTTGTGTTGCCGACCGGTAGATCGCATGGAAGGGTCGGGATAAGCAAGGACGGGTTCCTTGAGCCGAGAGGAGAGAGCGTTGAAGAGAGCGTTGCCAATCGTATTGTCACTAATAGTGCTTAGCATTTTGATCGCCGCGTGTGGAGGTGGGGGCTCGTCCAGCTCCAGCACCTCCGGGGAAGCGACCGAAACCGAACCTGCCGGCACTGCCGAAAGCGGCGAATCGTCCGGCGGCGAAAGTGGCAGCCAGGCGATGACCGAAGCAAAAGCGGAACTCGCCGCCGCGGAAGCGATCCCGCACTTCAGCCTTGAAGCCGCCAGCTTCGACGCCTCGAAGGCGAAGGGCAAAACCCTGTTCCTGCTGCCGATCACGACGAATGACCAGTTCGCCGCCTCGATCGACGAAGAGATGGTCAAGATCGCCCACGAACTCGGCATCAAGACGGTCGTCTTCAACAACCAAGGTTCCTCGTCCGAATGGACGCAAGGGATGAACCAGGCGATCTCCGAACACGTCGACGCGATCGCCTTGGTCGCCGGCCCGGAGCCGACTGTCATCCTCCCGCAGCTAGAAAAAGCGAAAGCGGAAGGCATCCCGTCGGCGATCGCCAACTATTACCAGGGCCCCGAAGTCCCCGCCTCGGTGAAAAAGGTGATGGCGGGCTTCGTCCAGGGGCCGTTTGCCGAAGCGGGCAAACTGATGGCCGACTGGGCCTTCGTGAAAACCGGCGGTGAACCCCATCCGCTGATCGTGACCGCCGAAGAAGCGGCGCCGAGCGCCGCCATGGTCGAAGCGATCGAAGCGCAGGTCAAGCAGCTCTGCCCGAGTTGCACGACCACGACCACCAACGTCCCGGTCCCCGACTGGGCCTCGAAAATGCAAGGGGCCGTCCAGTCGGCGCTGCTCAAAGATCCGGAAATCAACAGTGTGCTTCCGCTCTACGACAGCATGTCGATCGGTGCCGCGGCGGGCATCTCCGCGGCGAGCAAGGAAGGTCAGATCGGCATCGCCAGCTACAACGGCACGCCGGCTGTGATGAAGCTGATCGAAGAAGGCGAAGTGATGGAAATGGACGCCGGTGAGAACACCAACTGGATCGCCTACGCGATGATGGACCAGGAGCTGCGTCTGTTGTCAGGTGAACCGGTGGTGCCCGACGGAATCAACAACGAGGCGCTGCCGCTGCGCGTATTCAACGACGGCAACATCGCCGACGCGGGCTCGCCCCCGGTGGCGGGCAAGGGCTACGGGGAAGAGTACGTCGAAGGCTACGAAAAACTCTGGGGCCTGAAGCACTGAGGAATCAGATGGGCCTTCCCCCACAGGACCAGGCGGCGTCGCCCACTCCCACCGTGGAGTCGGGCGGCGCCGCCCCGGTGCTTTCGATCGAGCACCTGTCACGGGCGTTCGGCGGGGTCCTGGCGCTCGACGATGTCAGCTTCGCGATCGAGCAGGGCGAGGTGCACGGCCTGCTCGGGGAGAACGGCTCCGGCAAGTCGACCCTGATCAAGATCCTCGCCGGCTACTACGCGCCCGAGGAGCAGGCGTCCCTGCAGGTGAACGGTCGGCCGGTCCGCCTGCCGCTGGCGCCGGGCCAGGCGCGGGGGCTGGGGATCAGCTTCGTCCACCAGCACCTCGGCCTGGTCCCGGAGCTGAACGTCCTCGACAACTTCATCGTCGGCGAGCTGGCGCAAGGCCGCGCCACCCGGCCGGTCTCCTGGTCGGCCGAAGCCCGGCGCGTGAGGGGGATCCTGGAGAGCTTCGGGCTCCACCTCGATCCACGCGCGACCGTGGGCGAGCTCTCCCAGGTCGACCGGGCGCGCCTGGCGATCGTCCGGGCGGTCGAGGAGATCAAAGAGAACTTGCAAGGAGACGGCGAGGCCCGCGGCCTGCTCGTCCTCGACGAGCCGACCGTGTTCCTGCCGCGCGAGGGGATCGATCAGCTCTTCGCGCTGGTCCGCGACGTCGTCGCCCGCCACGCCAGCGTGCTCTTCGTCTCCCACGACCTCGACGAGGTGCAGGCGATCACCGACCGGGTCACGGTGCTGCGCGACGGCCGCCTGCAGGGGACGGTGAGGACTGCCGAGACCAGCGGCAAGGCGCTGGTGGCGATGATCGTCGGCAAGGATCTGGAGGAGTTCGAGGCCGAGCCCCGCGGCGGGTCCGACCGCGGCCAGGCCCTCGTCGTGCGCGGGCTGTGCGGCGGCGGCGTCGAGGACCTGACCTTCTCGATCGAACGCGGGGAGATACTCGGGATCACCGGCTTGATCGGCTCGGGATTCGAAGTGATCCCTTACCTGCTGTACGGAGCCCGGCAGGCCGAGGCGGGAAAGGTCGCGCTCGGGGACGACGAGCTCGAGGTGTCATCGCTCGATCCGCGGCGGATGCTCGAAGGGGGGGTGGTCCTGCTCCCCGGTGACCGTCAGCTGCTCGGCAGCGTCGGCGAGCTCACCGTCGGTGAAAACCTGATGCTCCCGGTGTTGTCGGAGTACGCGAGCGTCGGTGTGCTGCACCCGCGCGCGCTGCGCAAGGTCAGTAAGGGATTGTTGTCGGAATATGACGTCAGGCCCTCGAACCCGGAAGCGATCTACCACTCCCTGAGCGGTGGCAACCAGCAGAAGGCGCTGCTGGCGAAGTGGCTCCAGACCGATCCCTCCCTCGTCCTCGTCCACGAGCCGACCCAGGGCGTCGACGTCGGTGCCCGCCAGCAGATCTTTGCGATGTTCGACCGGGCCGCGCGCGAGGGCCTGGCGATCCTCTGTGCCAGCTCCGACTACGACCAGCTGGCACGCATCTGCGATCGGGTTCTCGTGTTCGGCAGCGGCAAGATCGTGGCCGAGCTCCGCCGCGAGGACCTGACCAAAAACAACATCGCCGAACGCGTCTATGGCGCGATGTCTCTGAATCCCCAGCAACCGGAGGACCCAAATGGCTAGTGACACGGTGAACTCGACGCTGCCCGAGGGCTCACCACCTCCGTACGATCCCCGCGGGGCCGGTTCGGGCTCGGCCGGTGAGTCGGTGCGGAAGGCCCTGCTCACCGGGGTCAGCCGCTACGGCCTGATCGGCGTCTGGGCGATCGTCATCGTGGTCTTCTCGATCCTGCGGCCGGACACCTTTCCGACCACCGCGAACCTGCAGAACATCCTCGGCACGCAGGCGGTGCTGCTGGTGTTGGCGCTGGCCCTCGTGGCGCCCTTGATGGCGGGGGACTTCGACCTCTCGGTCGCCTTCGTGATGGCCTTCTCCTCGATCATGGTGGCCAAACTCAACGTCGACCAGCACTGGCCGATCCTCGTCGCAATGCTGGCGGCGCTGGTCGCCGCCTTCCTGATCGGGACGGTCAACGGGCTGCTGATAGTGGGTCTTGGAATCGACTCGTTCATCGTCACCCTCGGCGTCGGCACCTTGGTCTTCGGATTCACCGAATGGATCAGCAACGCGCAGACGATCTCCGGGGTCAGCCCGCACCTGGTCGAATGGGTGTTGACGAACAGGATCCTCGGCATCTCGATGTCGTTCTGGTACGGACTGTTGTTGTGCTTCATCCTCTGGTTCCTCTTCCAGTACACGCCGCTCGGCCGCCGCTTCCTCTTCGTCGGCTTCAACCGCAACGTCTCGCGCCTGACCGGCCTGCGCGTCGATCGACTTCGGATCGGCGCCCTGATCAGCTCCTCGGTGATCGCGGCGATCGCCGGCATCCTCTACGTCGGCTCCCAGGGCGGGGTCGAGCCGACCGCCGGCCAGAGCTTCCTGCTCCCCGCCTTCGCCGCGACCTACCTGGGGGCGACCACGATCCTGCCGGGGCGGTTCAACGCCTGGGGGACCTTCGTCGCCGTCTACTTCCTGGTCACCGGGATCACCGGCCTGCAGCTGCTGGGCGTGCAGAACTTCGTCCAGAACCTCTTCTACGGCGCCGCCCTGGTGATCGCCGTGGCGCTGCCGCGGATCTTCAACCGGCGGCGGGCGAGCGAGGAAGCGGCGGCCGGGACGTAGGTCGACGACGATGCTGCTGACCGCGCGCGAGCAAGAGCGGCTGATGATCTTCACCGCGGCCGAACTGGCACGCCGGCGGCTGCGGGAGGGGATATTGCTGAGCTATCCGGACCTGGTGGCCCTGGCCTGCGACGTGGCGCTCGAGCGGGCGCGTGCCGGCGCCGGCTATGAGGAGGTGTGCCGGTCGGTGCACGGGCTGGTCGACGCCGATGCCCTGGTCGAGGGCGTCGAGGCGCTGGTGGCCGAGCCGCACGAGGTCGAGGTCACCTTCGGCGACGGCACCCGGATCATCCCGCTCGAGCGGCTCGTCGCCTGATGCGCCCGGGTGAGGTCATCCCCGCCCCCGACGGCCCGGTGCCGCGCCTGGAAGGGGGCGAGCGGGCGACGGTCGAGCTCACGAATCGGGGTCGGTTGCCGGCCCAGGTCGGCGCCTACATGAGGTTCGACCGCCTCAGCGCCGAATTGGAGTGTCGGCCCGAGCCGCGCCCCGGCGCCCGCCTGCTGCTCCCGGCCGGGACCTCGGTCCGGATCGAGCCCGGCCGGACGGTGGAGGTCGAGGCGGTATGGAGCTAGATAGGGCCACCTACTCCTCGGTTTACGGGCCCACCACGGGTGACCGGATCCGCCTCGGCGACACCGATCTGCTGGTCGAGGTGGAAGCCGACGACGCGGCGCCGGGGCTCGAGCCGCTGATCGGCTTCGGCAAGACGATCCGGGCCGAGCTGCTGATGGCCCAGCACCTGGCGCCCGAGGCGGCGCCGGACCTGGTCGTGACCGGCGTGGTCGTGATCGACCCGGTGCTCGGCGTGAGGAAGACCGCGATCGGGATCAAGGACGGTCGCATCCACTCGATCGGCCGGGTCGGGAACCCGGAGACGATGAGCGGGGTGGAGGTGCCGATCGGCCCGTCCACCGGGATCGTCCCGGGCGAGGGCCTGATCGCGACGCCGGGAGCGATCGACAGCCACATCCACCTGAGCTCGCCGAAGCTGGCGCCGGCGGCGCTCGCGGGCGGGGTGACCAGCTTCGTCGCGATGGGCTACGGCGGCGCCTGGGACCTCGGCATCGGGCCCGCCGCCCACCTCGACCGGCTGCTCGACGCGTGGCGCTCGATCCCGATCAACCTGCTGCCGCTGGCGCGCGCGAGCACCACCGACCAGGCGCGGCTGGAGGAGGCCCTGGCGTCCGGTGCCGGGGGGTTCAAGGTGCACGAGGACACCGGTGCCCATCCGGCGATCATCGATGCCGCCCTCGCGGTCGCCGAACGCGCCGGGGTCCAGGTCGCGATGCACCTCGACGGGCTGGGGGAGGTCGCGACCCTCGCCGAGTCGATCGCGGCGATCGACGGGCGCCCGGTCCACCTCTACCACGTCGAGGGCTGCGGTGGCGGGCCTTCCGATCTGCTCGAGGTGACCGGCCTCGCCAACGTGCTGCCCTCCTCGACCAACCCCACGGTCCCCTACGGCGCGACCGCCGAGCACGAGCACGAGGAGATGATCCGGACGGTCCACCGCCTGCATCCGGCCTTCGCCAACGACGCGATCGCGGCCCGCGCCCGGGTCCGCGGCTGGACGATGGCGGCGGAGTCGGTCCTCCACGACCTCGGCGCGATCTCGATCATGAGCTCGGACTCGCTGGGCATGGGGAGGGTGGGGGAGACGACCCGCCGCACCTTCCAGCTCGCGCACCTGATGAAGCGGGCGCGGGGCGAGGAAGGCGCCCCCGCCGACAACGCCCGCGTGCTCAGGTACCTGGCGAAGCTCACGATCAACCCCGCGATCGCGCACGGGATCGCGGGATCGGTGGGGTCGCTGGAGGTCGGCAAGCTCGCCGACATCGTCCTCTGGCGCCCCGGATTCTTCGCCGCCAAGCCCCAGCTCGTGCTCAAGCGCGGCTTCGCCGCCTTCGCCCCGCAGGGCTCCGGCGACGCCTCGACCCGGCTGGGCGAGCCGCGCGTCTACGGGCCGATGTTCGGCGGCCTCGGCGCGGCGCCGGCGCGGCTGTCGACGATCTTCGCGAGCGCGATCGGCAGCGAGCGCCTTCGCGAGGTCTGGCCGGGGGAGGTGACGACGGTCGACGGCTGCCGCTCGATCGGCAAGGCCGACATGGTCCGCAACGCCGCCACGCCGAAGGTCCGGGTCGACGTCGAGGGCGAGCGCGTGCTCGTCGACGAGCTGCCGGTCGACCTGCCACCGGCCGCCGAGCTGCCCCTGAACCGTGCCTACTTCCTCACCTGAAAGCGGCTGCCGGAGCGGTGTCCGAGGGCTCATCAGTATGAGCTATCGACCCACTAACGATTTCAATTGCTGGCTCGGCGTTCGACTGAGACCATCGATTCCGGAAGCGCCCAGCCGGGTTCCGCACGGTGCCACCCGACTTACCGCAAACCGGAGGAGAGACAGATGAAGCGCATTGGTGTTGACGTCGGCGGGACCTTCACGGACCTGATCTACGTGGACGAGGAGAACGGGACGATCCTGGTCGAGAAGGTGAGCTCGACCCCCAAGGATCCGTCGATCGCCGTGGTCGGCGGGATCGAGCGGATCTGCGAGAAGGCGGGCACCAGCCTGGCCGAGATCGATCACGTCTTCCACGGGACCACCGTCGCCACGAACATCGCGCTGACCCACACCGGGGCCGAGGCCGGGATGATCACCACCAGCGGCTTCCGCGACATCATCCACATCGCCCGCCATCGCCGGCCGCTCAACTTCTCCCTCCAGCAGGAGCTGCCGTGGCAGAGCCGGCCGCTGGTCAAGCGCCGCCATCGGCTCACGGTCGAGGAGCGCGTCGCCGTCCCCGACGGCGAGGTCTTGGTCCCGCTCAACGAGCGCGAGGTCCGTGAGCGCGCCCGCGAGCTGAAGGAGGCCGGGGTCGACGCGATCGCGATCTGCCTCCTCCACTCCTACCTCGCCCCCGAGCACGAGCAGCGGGTCCGCGACATCGTCGCCGAGGAGCATCCCGACGCCTACCTGTCCGTGTCGCACGAGGTGGTGCCGCTCTACCGCGAGTTCGAGCGCTTCTCGACCGTCTGCCTGAACGCCTACATCGGGCCCAAGGTCTCGCGCTACCTCGGGCGCCTGGAGGAATCGCTCGCCGAGGCGGGCTTCCGCCGCGAGATGCAGCTGATGCAGTCCTCCGGCGGCATGGCGCCGACCGGCTGGGCCGCCGAGCGACCGGTGACGCTGCTGATGTCGGGCCCGGTCGCCGGCCTGATCGGCGGCATCTGGGCCGCCAAGGCCTCCGGCTACGACAACGTGGTGACGCTCGACATCGGCGGCACCTCCGCCGACATCGGCGTGGCGATGAACGGTGAGCTGCGGATGCGCCATCTCCTCGACACCAAGGTCGGCGACTACCAGGCGATGGTGCCGATGGTCGACATCGACACGATCGGCGCCGGCGGCGGCTCGATCGCCTACGTCGACGACGGCGGCGTCTTCCGGGTCGGGCCGCAGTCGGCCGGGGCGGACCCGGGGCCGGCCTGCTACGGGCTCGGTGGCGTCGACCCGACCTCGACCGACGCCCAGGTCGCGCTGGGGCGCATCCGCCCCGACCGCGGGCTCCTCGGCGGCACGATGGAGGTCGACGCCGACCGCGCCAAAGAGGTGATCGGCGAGCTCGGCGAGAAGCTCGAGATGTCGATGCTGGAGGCCGCCCTCGGGGCGCTGCAGGTCCAGCGCTTCGGGATGAGCCAGGCGATCGAGTTGAACTCGGTCCGCCGCGGGTACGACCCGCGTGAGCTGACCCTGGTCGCGGCGGGCGGCGCCGGGCCGCTGTTCGCCTGCGAGATCGCCGCCGAGATGGACATCCCGCGGGTCCTGGTCCCACCGCACCCGGGGATCCTCGCCGCCAACGGCCTGCTCGCCACCGACATCCAGCACGAGTTCGTCGCCACCGAGCGCCATGCCCTCGACGAGTTCGAGTCCGCGCGGCTCGCGGAGCGCTTCGGCGAGCTGTCGCAGCAGGCGCTCGACCAGCTCGAGGCCGACAACGTCGCCGAGGACCGCCGCGCGCTGCGGCTGCTGGCCGACGGTCGCTACGTCGGCCAGGGGTACGAGGTCCGCTTCCAGGTGCCGCCGCTGCCGCTCGACGCCACCTGGGGCGAGCGCGCCGAAGAGGCGTTCCACGCGGCCCACGAGGTCGAGTACGGGCATCGCTTCGATACCCCGGTGGAGATCGTCAACATCCGCGTCGTCGGCATCGGTCGGATCGAGGAGCTGAAGTGGCCCGAGGCGGAGCGGCGCACCGACGGCACCGCCCCCGAGGTGACCGTCGAGCGCGAGGTCGTCTTCGACGACGGCGGCACCCCGCGGGCGTTCGCGACGAAGTTCTACGAGCGCGAGGGCCTCTTGGCCGGGGACGAGATCGAGGGCCCGGCCGTGATCGAGCAGTACGACAGCACCACGATCATCCCGCCCGGCCTGGTCGCGGAGATCGACAAGGTCGGCAACATCATCGTCGACTGCACCCGCGGGAAGACGGCCGGCGCCGAGATGGCCGACCCGATCCTGATGCGGGTCGTCGGCGGCGCCTTCGACTCGATCGCCAAGGAAATGGCGGGCGTGCTCTTCCGGATGTCCTACTCCTCGATCATCCGCGAGTCGGAGGACCTCGGCGCCGGGGTCTTCGATCGCGAAGGCAACGTGATCGCCGAGTCGGACTCGACCCCGATGTTCGTCGGGGCGATGTCGAAGGTGGTCAAGAACATCGTCGCCGACATCGGCGACGAGCTGAACGAGGGCGACATCATCGCCCACAACGATCCCTACAAAGGGGCGACACACTCGCCGGACGTCTCGATCGTCCTGCCGCTGTTCGACGACGGCGAGCTGATCGGCTTCGCCGGTGCCTCGGCCCACCTGCTCGACCTCGGCGGCTCGCTGCCAGGGATGGCGATGAACCACTACGACATCTGGAGCGAGGCGAACATCTATCGCAACCTGAAGCTCTTCGACCGTGGCGTGCTGCAGGAGGACCTCTTCCGCCACATGCTCGAAAACACCCGTACGGCGAAGCAGAACCGCGGCGACATCGAGGCGATGATCGCCGCCTGCCGCTTGGCCGGCCGCCGGTTCAAGGCGCTGGTCGATCGCTACGGGGTCGAGCCGGTCTTCAAGACTGCCGACCACTGGATCTCCTACTCCGACCGGATGCTGCGCCAGGAGATCGCGAAGATCCCGGACGGTGTGTACGAGACCGAGGTCGGCTGGCTCGACGACGACGGTCAGAACCGCGGCACCAAGCTACCGGTGCAGGTGAAGGTGATCGTCGAGGGTGACGAAATCACCTACGACCTGACCGGTTCCAGCGACGAGGTGATGACCGCCTTCAACTGCTCGCTCGAAGGGGCTACCGAATCGGCGCTCTCGTTCATCACCCGGATGCTGTTCCTCGACGAGGACACCTACCCGGTGTTCGTCCCGCAGACCGAGGGGATGTTCAAGCCGGTGAAGGTGATCGCCCCCGAGGGGTCGATCTTCAACCCGCGCTTCCCGCGCTCCTGCGTGGCCCGCTTCTGTCAGGTGCAGCGGGCGGTCGACCTGGTGCTGCGGGCGATGGCGCCGGTGATGCCGGAGCAGGTGACGGCGGGGAATTCAGCCCACACCCTGTTCATCGGGTACGCCGGGTTCGATCAGTCCAAAGACGAATACTGGGTGTACCTGGAGGTCAACGAGGGCTCCTACGGGGGGCGGCCGAAGCGCGACGGCCTCGACTCGGTCGACTGCCTCATCGCCAACACCAGAAACACCCCGATCGAGGAGCTGGAGTGGCGGTTCCCGATGCGCACCGAACGCTACGAACTGCGTGACGAGCCCTGTGCACCGGGCAAGCAGCGCGGCGGCCTGGGGATCATCCGGACCAACCGCTTCCTCGCCGACACGATCGTCAGCGCCGAGGGCGAGCGGCACGAGGGCGACCTCCCCTGGGGCGTCTTCGGCGGCGGCGAGGGCCTGCTCGGCTCGCTGACGAAGAACCCGGGCACCCCCGGCGAGGAGAGCTGGCCGGCCAAGTTCGAGGGCAAACGGATCAAGGCCGGCGACGTGATGGAGATCAGGGTGCCGAGCTCAGGCGGCTACGGCGACCCGTTCAGCCGCGATCCCCAGCAGGTGCTCTCCGACGTGCTCGACGACTTCACCACGCTCGAGCGCGCCGAGGCCGAGTACGGGGTCGTCATCGACCCGGAGACGATGACGGTCGACGAGGGGGCCACCGGCCACCTGCGCTCCGAGCGCGGCGCCGAGATCGGGGCGCCAAGCTGACCGCTGGGGCTGCCGACGCCGGGATGCGCTTCCTCGACGCGCGGGCGGTGCGCGAGGGCCTCTCGCTGGAGGGGGCCGTCGACGCCTTGTCGGCGGCCTTCGCCACCGTCGGCAAGCCGACCATGCCGCAGAGGCCGATGCTCGAGGGGCCGGGAGGATCGGACTTCCTGATCATGCCCGCCACCGGGGCGGAGGCGGTCGGCGCCAAGGTCATCACCATCAATCCGGCCAACCCGGCTCGCGGGCAGCCGCTCATCCAAGGCGTCTTCCTGCTCTTCGGGGGAGAGTCGCTCGCCCCGGTTGCGGTGCTGGACGCGGGCGCGCTGACCAGCATCCGGACCGCCGCCGTGTCGGCTCTGGCGACGCGGCTGATGGCCCGCCCCGACGCCTCGAACCTGGTCATCTTCGGGGCCGGGGTGCAGGCGCGGGCGCACCTCGAGGCGATGGTCGCGGTGCGGCCGATCGAGCGGGTCACGATCGTCGACCGCGACCGTGACCGAGCCCTGGAGCTGGCCGCCGGCGCCGCCGGGCTGGCGCCGACGATCGAGGCGGGTGACGCCGACAGCGTCGGCGAGGCGCACCTGGTGTGCACCTGCACCACCAGCCCGCAGCCGGTCTTCGACGGCGCCCAGCTGATGGCCGGCGCCCACGTGAACGCGATGGGCTCCTACAAGCCGAGCACCGCGGAGGTCGACGAGACGCTGGTGAAGCGGGCCTGGATCGCGGTCGAGACGCGCGAGGCGGCCCTCGCCGAGGCGGGCGACCTGCTGCAGCCGATCGCCACGGGGGCAATCGCCGAGGGAAGCATCGCGGCGGAGCTGGCCGACCTGGCGTCCGGGCGGATCAAGCCACCCGAGGCGGCCGACGTGACCTTGTTCAAGTCGGTCGGCATCGCCTTCGAGGACCTGGTCGTCGCGGCGGCTCTGCTGGAGCGGCTCGAAGGAGAGGGTTGACACCACCTTCTCGGACGAAGTGCTCCGGGGGGACGGAAGGGACGGGCCGTCGCCGGCTGGCGCCCGACGCATAAGGGACGCGGCCTTTTCGGAGGCGACCCTGGCGGGCTGTGGCCGCCTCCTCTTCCTCCACGGCCTTCGACGCACTGCATGAGTTTTCCACCGTATGGCGTGGAAAATTCATGCAGCGTGATCCCGGGGACGGCGGATCTCCCGCGAAGGCGCACGTCCTCCCACGAAGGCTCACGCCTTCCCTGCGATCCCGGCATCCATGTGAGGTTCCCGGCGTCCTCGTGACGGCGGCGTGCCTTGTCTCGCCCATCCCTTCACGGTGCTCCTCCCCGCAGGCTCCCCGTCCCGGCCGTGCCGCCCTCGCGCCCCGTCGTGGAATTACTCATCTCAGGATCTGGTCTCCCGAGATCAGGTTCTGTTATCGCCGCCCTCGCGATCTGTATTGGAGTACCACCGGCACCGTGAAAGATTTGAGGTGAGGAGCATTTCTTGGACGCGACGGCGCTGTGGATAACGGAACCCGGGCACTCTGAGCTTCGCGCCGACTCGGCGCCGGCCCCCGCACCCCACGAGATCAGGGTGAAGGCGATCGCCTCCGGGATCAGCAGTGGGACGGAAATGGCCCTCTACCGTGGCCACGGTCCCACCGACCAGGCGATGACACCCTCGACCTGCGAGGGAAGCTGGGGGTTGCCGGTGAAGTACGGGTACCAGAACGTCGGCCGGGTGATCGACGCCGGGGCCGCCTCGGGCTATGCCGAGGGTGAGCTCGTCTTCTGCCGCTACCCACACCAGGACCTCTACACGATCGATGCCACCGACCCGGAGCTGGTGTACCGGATCCCCGAGTTCGATCCGCCCGAGATCGGGGTGCTCGGCAACAACGCGGACGTCGCCCTGACGGCGCTGCTCGACGCTCCCGTCCGGCTCGGCGACGTCGTCGTCGTCATCGGCCTCGGCGTGGTGGGGATGTTCTGCGCCGAGCTCGCCCGCCGCACCGCGGGGACGTTGATCGGGGTCGATCCCTACCTGTACCGCAGGCAGGTCGCGCTCGAGCTCGGCGTCGACGTCGCGGTGCCGCCCGAGGAGGCCCTCGATGCCGTGATGGCCGCGAGCGAGGGCCGGGGGAGCGACGTGAGCATCGAGGCCAGCGGAGCGGCGGCCGGGTTGCAGCTGGCGATCGACTGCGGCGGCCTCGAGGCCACGGTGACGGTGGTGAGTTGGTACGGGGACAAGCAGATCCCGCTGGTGTTGGCCCCGACCTTCTACTCGAACCGCCTCAAGTTCGTCAGCAGCAGTGTGCTCTACGCCGGCTCGGGGCTGCAGCCGCGGTGGGACCTCGGCCGCAAGCTGGAGGTGGCTCTCGACCTGCTGCCGACGATGCGCCCGGAGGAGATGATCAGCCATCGCGTCCCCTTCGATCGCGCCCCGGAGGCGTTCCAGCTTCTGGACGAGCGGCCGGAGGAGACCCTGGGCGTGATCCTGACCTATGAGTAGCACCCTCGAAAGCGCGGGCGGGCGAGCTTGATCGCCGATGCACACGCTCACCTCGACGCGTTCTCGGCGGCGGAGCTGGGGACGGTCCTGGCCGAGGCGAGGCGGTCAGGGGTGTCGGCGATGGTCACGGTCGGGATGGATTGCCCGACGTCGGCTCGCGGCGTCGCGATCGCCGCGGCCGAGGCCGACGTGCACGCCGCCGTCGGCCTCCATCCATGGTTGGCGCAGGACCACCCCGACGATGCGCCGCTGGCCGAGCTGCGGGCGCTCGGCAGAAGTCCAGACGTGGTGGCGATCGGTGAGATCGGCCTCGACTTCGTCGGCAACACCTTCCGTGACCTCTCTTACCGCGACCCGGTGATCAGGAGGCAGCAGGAAGACGTCTTCCGCGACCAGTTGCGGTTGGCGAACGAGCTGGCGCTGCCGGTCATCCTGCACAGTCGCGGTGCGCACGAGGCCGTGCTGCGCATCCTGGCCGAGGAGGGAAGCGACCGCCACGGCGGTTGCGTCCAGTTCTTCGAGGGCAGCGAGGCCGACGTGTCCTCGTTCGCCGAGCTCGGGTTCATGTTCTCGGTCGGCGCCAGCATCACCGAGCCGGACTGCGAGCGCTGGCTCGAGGTGGTTCGCGCGATCCCCGCCGACCGGCTCTTGCTCGAGTCCGACGCGCCGTGGTTGCCGTACGTCGGCAAGGGCTCCGATCGCAGCGCGCCCGCCGACCTGGCTGTGCTCGGCCCTCGGCTCGCGCGCGTCCGCGGCCTCTCGGACGAGGACCTGTTCAGCCTCACCGCGGCGAACCTGGAGCGGTTCCTCGCCACGACCCGAAAGCGCGCGAGCGTCCGCGTCGGGGGCGGTGAGCAGGCCTTCGACTACGTGCTGCGGGGAGACCTCGTGCTGCCCGATCGGGTGGTGCGCGGGGGTGCTCTGGGGATCAAGGACGAGGTGATCGCGGCGGTCTTCGAGCGGGACCCGGGGTCCGACGCTCCCACCGTCGACTACTCCGGTAGGTACGTGTTCCCCGGCCTGGTCGATACGCACGTCCACGCCGGCAGCATCGTCGGCGAGGACCTCGGCAGCACGACCGCCGCCGCGGCGGCGGGCGGGGTCACGACGATCGTCGACATGCCCTTCGATCGAGGGGCGCCGGTGATGGGCGCCGCGCGCCTGGGCGAGAAGGTGACCCAGGTCGAGGAGACGGCGGTAGTCGACGTCGGGCTGTACGGCACGATGCCCAAAGACGGCGGGCTCGGCGTCCTCGAGGAGTTGGTGGACGGCGGCGTCCTCGCCTTCAAGTTCTCACTGTTCGAGTACGACCCGGCACGCTTCCCGCGGATCCGGATCGGTGACCTGGTGGGGGCGTTCGAGTCGCTCAGCGCGGCGCGGATCCCGATCGTCCTCCACAACGAGCTGCAGGAAGTGACCGAGTACTACGTCGACCGGATCGTGGGCACACCCGCCGCCGACCACCCGCTCGCACACTCGTGGAGCCACCCGCCGGTGGCGGAGACGTCCGCCTCCGTCCTCGCCCTCGACCTCGCCTACTGGACCGGGGCGCGGCTCCACCTCGCGCACTGTACGCATCCACACACCTTTCGCCTGATCGAGGACTTCAGGGAGATGGGGGCACGGGTGTCGGGGGAGACCTGTGTCCACTACCTGGCCTTCGACGAGGCGGAGGCGAGCGCCCTCGGCACGCTGGGCAAGGTCAACCCGCCGATCCGCGACGCGGACTCGCGCGAGGTCCTCTGGGAGCTGCTGGGCGAGGGGGCGATCGCGTCGATCTCCACCGACCATGCACCGTGGCCGCTGGAGGCGAAGGAGGGCGGATCGCTGGCGGCCGCCTCCGGCGTGCCCGGGGTCGAGACGCTGCTCCCGGTCATCTTCACCCTGGCGACCCGGCGCGAGCTGCCGTTGCCCGACCTGATCGCCCACCTGACCAGCCGACCGGCCGAGATCTTCGGGATCGCCGATCGAAAGGGCAGGCTGGAGGTCGGGCTCGACGCCGATCTGGCGGTCTTCGACCCGAGGAGCCCGTGGACGTTCCGGGCGGCGGAGGCGGAGTCGCGGGTCGGCTGGAGCCCCTTCGACGGGGTCGAGCTCGCCGGCCGCGTCGAGGCGACCTACGTCCGTGGGCGGTTGGCGTACCGCGACGGCGAGGTCGTCGGCGAGCCGGGCAGCGGGCGCTGGCTCCGCCGCGCCGCCCGGCCGAGGCAAGCGGCCCCCGGCGTCCCCGCGGGGGCATGAGTTGACCCTGAGGGTCGACGGCGACCGCCTGGCCGAGGACTTCGCGGCCCTCGCGGGCTTCGGCGCGTCCGACGGCGGCGGCGTCACGCGGGTGGCGTATTCCGCGGCCGATCAAGAGGCGCGCGACTGGATCGACGGCGAGCTGGAGGCCCTCGGGCTGGCGGTCACCCGGGACGCCGCCGGGAACAGCATCGGGCTGCTGGCGGGAGCCGATCCCGACCTCGATCCGATCGCGGTCGGATCGCACACCGACAGCGTCCCCGACGGCGGTCGCTACGACGGGGCGCTCGGCGTGGTCGCCGGCCTGGCCTGCGTGAGGGCGATCAGGGAGGAGGGGATCGCGCTGCGCCACCCGCTGGCCCTGGTCAACTTCCAGTCCGAGGAGGCGACGATGGGCGCCGCGACGATCGGCAGCCGGGCCTTCGTCGGCGATCTCGATCGCAAGCTGATCGGGTCGACCGCGTTCGACGGCCTCTCCCTGAGCACGCACCTGCGGCGGGCGGGCCTCGACCCGGAGCGCCTGCTGGCGGAGGCTGGCGCCTGGGACGGGCGCTTCGCGGCATTCCTGGAGCTGCACGTGGAGCAGGGCGCGGTGCTCGAGGAGTGCGCGGTGCCGATCGGGATCGTCCAGGGGGTGGTCGGGATCCGGCGCTACCGGATCAACTGCCACGGCGTCGCCAATCACGCCGGCACGACGCCGATGGACCAGCGCCTCGACGCCCTCGTCGGAGCGGCGCCGTTGGTGACCTTCGTCCGCGACCTCGCGATCTCGCTGGGGATCGTCGGCACGGTGGGCAACGTCCGGGTCCTGCCCGGCTCGGCGAACGTGATCCCCGGGCGGGTGGAGCTCGACGTCGAGTTCCGCGGCGGCGACCAAGCGACCCTCCTGCGGGCCGAGGAGGGCCTGCGAGCCAAGGCAGAGGACGACCTGGGCATGGAGTTCACCGCGGTCTCGGCAAAGCCTCCGCAGGCATTCGCCGAGCCGGTCCTCCAGGCCTTCGAGCGGGCCGCCGAGGAGCTGGGCCTCGGTCGGACCAGGCTATGGAGCGGCGCGGGTCATGACGCGGGCGTGATCGCGACGACCACGCCCGCGGCGATGGTGTTCGTGCCGAGCAAAGACGGGATCAGCCACTCGCCCGACGAGTTCACCGACCACTCCTACTGCGTCGCCGGCACCAACGTCCTCCTGCAGGCGTTGATCGGCCTCGATGCGCTGAGGAGCTTCTGAGGCATCGGCAACAGCTCTGCCGCGATGCCGATCGCTAGTGTCCCGAGTCGTAATCGTGTGCCACATCTGGCGAGTGGATCGGCGCCTGTGGCAAGGACGCAGGATCCGCCTTTGCCGGTTGGCAAAGGCGGATCCGAGGACGCAGCCACGGGGGGCGAGACGCCGACAGGGTGGTGCAGGATTAACGACTCAGGACACTAGGTCGCTGCATTCGCAGGCAGAGTCGCCAGGCCCTTCGAGACCAGATCGCGTTCGTCGCAGCTGACGAGGCGATGACCGCCTTCGTCGGCGGCAGCTGCGTAGGCGGCGTCATAGACGGAGACCGTGTGGTGCTCGGCGACCTCGGCGGCCCTCCTCAGGAGGGTGTCGGTGGAGGGGACGACCCCGCCGTCGTCGGCCAGCCTCTCGATCGCGCTCAGGAGCGGCGCCACCGATTCCGGTGCCTTCCACGCCCTCACGGCGACATTGGTGACCTCGTAGCGGGCCAGGTCGAGCGTGGTGAGGGTGGTCGCCTCGTCTTCCAGTAGGTCCCGCGCCGGCCCGTGGTGATCGTCCTCGGGATCGAAGGCAGCGAGGAGGACGCTCGCGTCGAGGAGCAGCATCGTCACGGAGCGGGCCGCGTCGCCTTGACCTGCTCGGCAGCGCTGCCGCCATGGGGCGAGGCGGCGTCGAGCAACGATCGCATCGCCGCCGCCCGGCCTTGGCGGCGTTTGCGCAGCGCCGCATCGGCGAACTCCCGCATGACGGCACTGCGGGTCGTGCCGCCGCGCCGTGCCTCGGCGTCGACCTCGGCGAGGAGATCGTCGGGGAGGGAGACCATGACCTTTGCCATGGCCTGAGTATACCCGGGTATATCGGTCTCGAGCTACGGCAGGGTCGCCAGGGCCGACGGACCGCGACCGAAGGTGGTGCGGAAGTCGCGGGCGAGGTGGGACTGGTCGGAGTAGCCGAGCTCGGCGGCGATCTCGGCGAGGCTTGCTCCGGTCTCCTCGCTCAGGCGGTCGACGGCTCGTTGGCGGCGAAAGCGTTGAAGGACCTGCTTGGGGGTGGCGCCGACGTGCCTGGCGAAGAGGCGCTGGAGGGTGCGGGGCGAGACGGCGAACTGGGCCGCGAGCTCGGTGACCTGGGTGCCGGGGGAGGCGACGCGCATCGCTGAGGCGACCTCGATCGCCAGCCGGCGATCGGGGTCGGGTGGGGGGCGCTGGGCTCGGAGGAAGCGGGTGACCTCGGCGATGATCGCCGGGATGTCCGGGGCGGCGGCGAGGGCCGCGTCGAACCGCTCGCCGCGCTCGCCGAAGGCCTCGGGCAAGGTCAACACGCGGCCGTTCAGCTCCGACACCGGCCCGGGCAGGAAGCCGGAGAATCCACCGGGCCGGAACTTGGTGCCGATCACCATGCCGTGGCCTTCCAGCTCGCGGATCGAGCGGACCGATCCGACTCCGTAGAGGAGCCGGCCCGCCGGCTCGACCGAGAGGTTGACGCAGGGATCGGGCAGCACCTCGCGCCGGATCGGCGCCTGCCCGGCGGTCCAGGTGACGATCCAGTGTTGCTCGACCAGATCCGCGACGCTCGGGTCGGGAGCGATGCGGACGAGGCCCGCGACCCGGGATGCGGAGCGCGGGGTGACGATCTGGTTCGTCATCTGTCGCATTTTTCCAAGACGGGATCGCCCTCCGGCGGTCAGGATGTCGGCATGGAATTTCAACGCACCGACTTCGTTTCCGTGCCCGTCCAGGACATGACCAGGGCAAAGGCCTTCTACCGTGACGTCCTCGCCCTGCACAGTCCTGACTGGGAGGCGGGCTGGCCCGAGATCGAGACCGGCAACGTCTCCCTCTACCTCGTCGACCCGACCGTGATGGGCACCGACTTCGCGCCCCACACGGCACCGATCGCCCTCCGGGTGGCCGACGTCGCCGAGGCCAAGCGAGAGCTCGAGCGGCGCGGCGTGGAGTTCAGCGGCGAGCAGGACACCGGCGTCTGCAACATGGCCTTCTTCAGCGACACCGAGGGCAACTCGCTGATGTTGCACCGGCGCTACGCGCCTTGAGGAGGGACGCCTCGAGTCGGCGCGCGATTTCTCGCGGCGGGCCGAGCTGGCGCCCGCGCAAGGGTTCAGGCCGGATAAATCGAAGTTCAGGCGTCCCGGGCGTCCCGGAGGCGACCCGGGCAGGCTGTGGCCGCCTCCGGGACGCCCGGGACGGGAGGTCTTGCGGGGGGAAGCCTGCACAGGGACGGGTGCATCGCTCAAGAACCTCTGTGTGGAGTTTCGGTCCCATGGCGACCGAGACTCCACACACAGGTCCCTGACCGGTCGGGCGACGGGATACGAGGCGCCCTGCCGTATGCCTTCACGGGGAGTCCGGGACCCCCGTCCCGCCCGTGACCGTGGAGGAGGCGTGGAACCCGTGACGTCTCCCTCACGTCACCCGCGCATTTCCCGGCGTCTTCCTCACGGACCCCGCGGCACCGTCCCTCCGCTGTTCCTTATGCCGGAATGGTGGGCATAAGGAACAGCGGAGGGAGGACGGGCGTGTCCGCCGTCCCCCCGTGACCCGGCCTTCTCGGAGGCGGCCGCAGCCTGCCCGGGTCGCCTCCGAGAAGGCCGGGTCCCTTACCCGGGCGCCAGCCGGCAACGGCCCCGCCCCTTTCAGGCGAACAGCGACTCGATCACGCCGCGGATGTGCTTTTCCATCGTGAAGCCGGCCAGGTCGGGATCGCGACCGCGGATCGCCTCGTAGATCTCACGGTGTTCGCGGGCGACGGCCTCGGTGTTGGCCGCGCTCCAGCCCTTCTCCTTGAGGCTCCGCCAGAGGCTCTGGGACATGGTCTCCCAGAGGGGACTGAGGATGCTGGTCAGGACGTCGTTGCCGCTGGCCTGGGCGATCGCGGCGTGGAACTGACGGTCTTCCTTGGTCGGGTGGGCGGCGGACCGTGCCTCCGCGGCGCGCTCCAGCGCGTGGAGGGGCCGGGCGATCGCCGCCAGGCTCTGCCGGTCCCAGTTGACCGTGGCGAGGCGGGTCGTGCCGGGCTCGATCAGCAGGCGCACCTGGAGGATCTCCGACGGACTGGCATCGGGTGCCCGGATCGCCGCTCCCGCCCCGTCCGCCTCGACGCCCTTCTCGCGCACGAAGGTGCCGGCGCCTGCGTGCGTGTCGACCACGCCCATCAGTTCCATCGCCGCAAGGGCCTCGCGGACCGTCGGCCGCGACACCCCTAGCTCCTCCGCCAACTGGCGCTCCGCCGGCAGGCGCGAGCCCGGTGGATATTGCCCGTCCTCGACCCGCTCTCGGAGCAGCGCGGCGACATCGATGTAGGCACGTTTCGGCATCTTCGGGCGCGTTCGGGGCTCGCAACCTATCAAACGCTCTTATGACCAATGTGGTTACCAATTCGTCTGAAATTAGAAATTGGCTTGACAGATTCACCGCATCGCTGTTATGAATTGCGATCCAATCTGTCGGGGTAAACAGATTGGCTGACCACCAAGGATCAATAGGAGAGACCATGTCCAACAAGCGGATGCTTGCTCTAGTTGCGCTGCTGATCGGGATCTGCGCCCTCGCCGCCGGGTGCGGCGGCTCGTCGAGCACGGCGGCCTCGGCCGCGGGGTCGGCTACCTCCTCCGGTGCCGAATCCGAATCGTCCTCCGACCCGAGCATCTCGCTGCCGGCGGAGAAGATCGGGATCCTCAACGTGAACAACGCCGACCCGGGGGCGGCCCTGCTCGAATCCGCCGCCAAGGAAGCGGCCGAAACGCTGGGCTGGTCGACGGTCTCGATCGACGCCGGCGGCGACCCGTCGAAAATGGCGGCCGGGATGCAGCAGCTCGTCGCCGAGAAGGTCGGCGCGGTCCTCCTCGACGCGGTCGATCCGGCCGCCGTCACGGCCGGCCTGCGCCAGGCGCACGCCGCCGGGATCCCGGTGGTCCTCTACGGCGGCGCCGGAACGCAATCGCCCTACGTGACCCAGATCGTTCCCAACGACTACGCCCTCGGCGCGCTGGCGAGCAACTACCTGATCAACTCGCTGAACGGGAAGGGGAAGGTCGCGATCATGACCACCGATGGCATCCCGTGGTCACGCGTGCGGGCCGAACTGTTCCAACAGGTCGCCAAGGAATATCCGGGGATCGAAGTGGTGGCGGTCCACCAGGTGAACTACGCCAACTTCAACTCGGACCTGCTGAACGCGACCAAAGCGATCCTCGCCGCCAATCCGGAACTGAACGCGATCCTGGCGACGATCTCGCCCTACCCGACCCCGATCGCGGCGGCGCTGAAGCAGGCGGGGGCGACCGAAAAGGTGAAGGTGGTCAGCTTCTATGACTATCCGTCGGAGCGCAAGCTGATCTCCGAAGGGGACCTCAGCGGCGTCGCCACGGCCTCCTTCCCGCACAACGCCTACCAGGCGGTGGACGCGCTGGCGCAGTACTTCGGCGCCCACAAGCCGCTGAGCGCCGCCGAACAGTTCGCGCTGCCGCTCCAGTACGAACTGGTGACCAGCTCGAACGTGCCACCGGGAGAAGAAGAACCGGGCACCGAAGCGATGGTCAAGTTCTACGAAAACCGCTGGCAGTCCGAGTTCGGGAAGTAAGCGATGCCGGACGCCACCCAGGAGTCGGCCGCATCCTCAGCGCAGGGTGCGGCCGGGCTCTCCTCCCCCGACCGCACACCGCTTCGCCTCGGCCGACCCGGGGCGAAGGTCCTCACCGGCTACGGGGTCCTGCTGACCTTCGCCGCCGTCTTCGCCTTCTTCGTCATCGACATCCCCGGGGTCTTCCTGACCGGGACGAACATGGCGAACATCACCGACGCGGCGGCCGTCGACGGGCTGCTCGCGGTCGGCATCACGCTGCCGCTGATCATCGGCGACTTCGACCTCTCGATCGGCGCGGGCGCCAGCTTGAGCGGCGCCGTGGCGATCGTCTTGATGTCCCAGCACGGCTGGTCGCCGGTGATGGCGGTGATCGCCGCCCTCCTGCTCGCGGTCGCGGTCGGCCTCGCCAACGGCGGGATCATCGCCGGCCTCGGTGCCTCCTCGTTCATCATCACCCTGGCGATGGGGAGCGTCCTGGTCGGGATCCAGTTCCTCCTCACCAAGCAGGAAACGATCATCCTCGGCATCCCGGCGAGCTTCACCGATTTCGGCACCAAGACGATCGGCGGGGTGGAGCTGCCGGCGTACATCACGCTCGCGGTCACGCTCGGCCTCGCGTTCCTGGTTGCGCAGACCCCGGTGGGGAGATACGTACGTGCGGTGGGTGCGAACCCGGACGCCGCGAGGTTCCTGGGGCTGCCGGTCGTGCGGCTGCGGATCGCCGCGCTCGTCACCTCGGCGATCTGCGCCGCGCTGGCCGGCATCTTCATCGTCGCGGTGGCCGGCAACTCGTTTCCCAACGCCGGCGAACCGCACCTGCTGCCCGCCTTCGCCGCCGCCTTCCTCGGCTCGACCCTGTTCCCGAGCAGGCAGTTCTCGCTGATCGGCGCGGTGATCTCGGCCTGGCTGCTGGAGATGGTGGCTACCGGCCTGGTCGAGCTGAACCTCTCCTCCTGGACCACCTACGTCTTCAACGGCCTGGTCCTGATCGTCGCCATCGTGGCGGCGCTCAAGGGTCGAAGGGCGGCCTGATGGCGACCGCGGCGCCGGCCTTCGTCGAGGCCCAGGGCCTGACCAAGAGCTTCGGCCCGGTCCGGGCGTTGAACGGCGCCTGGCTGCGGGTCCCGTCGGGGACGATCGAGGGCCTGGTCGGCCACAACGGCGCCGGCAAGAGCACGCTGATCAGCCTGATCTCCGGCGCCCAGCGGGCCGACGCCGGCGAGATCAAGCTGCGCGGGGAGGTCTACGCGGGCGGCAGCGTGGTCGAGGCGGAGGGCCAAGGCGTCTTCCTCGTCCCCCAGCAGACCTCCCTGTTCGGCGACGTCTCGGTGCTCGACAACCTGATGACGCCGCGCCGCTATCCGCGCCGCGGCGGCGCGCTGGTCGGCTGGCGGCAGGCGAGGACGATGGCGCGCCGGGTGCTTGCCGAGGTCGACCTCGACCTCGATCTCGACGCCCGGGTGTCGACCCTGAGCGTGCCCGACCACCGGGCGCTGATGATCGCCCGCGCGCTCCTCCGCGAGCCCGGCCTGCTGATCCTCGACGAGCCGACCGAGGCCTTCGCCGAGGCCGAGGTCGCGCGCCTCTTCGACGTGCTCCGCGGCATGGTCGCCAACGGGATGACGGTCCTCTACGTCTCCCACCGCCTCGAAGAGGTGCTGCATCTCGCCGGCCACGTGACCGTGATGCGTGGCGGCGAGACGGTCGCCGAGCTGGAGCCCGCGGGGGTCGATCGCGCCGCCCTGGTCGGCGCGATGCTGGGGGAGGAGGCGACCGTTCCCGCCGCCCCGAAGCCGCGGGTGGCGGTGGGCGATCGGCGCGAGCGCTGCCGCCTGACGGAGGTCGGCGGCGGCCGCCTCGAGTCGATCTCCCTGACGCTGGCGGCCGCTGAGGTCGTCGGCCTGTATGGGCTCGCCGGGTCGGGGACCTCGGAGGTGTTGAGGGCGATCGCCGGCCTCCATCCGATCGCCGCCGGCGAGATCAGGCTCGGCGGCGAGCTCCTCGCCGGCTCGGTCGCCGAGCGCCGGCGACGCGGGATCACCTATCTCTCCGACGCGGTCGCGGCGGAGGCCGCGCTGAAAGGGCTCTCGGTGCGTGAGAACGTGGCGATCGGGGTTGCGGGAGGGGTGCGGCGCAGGCCTTGGCTGCCGGTCGTCTCCCGGCGCGGCGAGGCGGCGTTGGCCGCCGACTCCCTGGCCCGCGTGGGGCTCGCGCGGGATCGGCTGGAGGCCCCGATCGAAACCCTCAGCGGTGGCATGCAGCAGAAGGTGATGCTGGCCCGCAGCCTGGTCAGCAAGAGCAGCGTCTGGCTCTTCGACGAGCCGCTCACCGGCCTCGACGTCCACAGCCGGCTCGAGTTCTCCGAGCTTCTTCGCCGGCTCGTCTCCGAACCGACGGACGAAGGAGACCGCTGTGCGCTCCTCGTGCTCGGCGACTACGAGGACCTCCGCATCGCCTGCGACCGCGTCTACGCCGTGCGCGACGGACGGGTCACCGCCGAGTTCGCCGCCGGGACCTTCACCGAGCACGACCTCGTCCACGCAGTCAGCTTCGACCTTGCCGCCTAACCGCATGAACCCCGAGAGGAGAAAGTAGATGTCGATCATCGACGAGCCGGTATCGGTCCAGGGGAAGGAGCTCTATCCACGGCTCTTCTCGCCCTGGAAGCTGCGCGATCAGGAAGTCAAGAACCGGATCGTCTTCCCGCCTACCTGCCCGACCTGGGTCGACGGCGGCGTGCTGACGGAGATGGCGACCGACTACTACTGCGAGCGGGCCAAGCACGACGTCGGCCTGATCATCATCGGCGCCACCCACGTCCACCGGGACTCGCTGGCGGCGCCGCTGATCACGCCGCAGCTCTTCAACGACGACAACGTCGAGCCGCTGCGCAAAGTCGCCGACGCCGTCCACGAGTACGGGGCCAAGCTGGCGATCCAGCTCTGGCACTCGGGGATGCGCGGCTTCCCCTTCCCCAAGCAGGACCCCGGCTACGACCTCGACGCGTCCTGGTACACGCTCTCGCCGAGCCAGATCCCGCTCGGCGAGTTCCCCGGCGGCGGCAATCCGAAGGAGCTCGACGAGGCGGAGATCCTCGACATCATCGCCGCCTTCGCCGCCGCCGCGGAGCGGGCGATCCGGGCCGGCCTCGACGGCGTCGAATACCACATGAGCCACGGCTATCTGGCCTGGCAGTTCCTCTCGCCGCTCTACAACCGGCGCACCGACCGCTGGGGTGGGAGCCACGAGAACCGGATGCGCTTCCCGGTCGAGTGCCTGAAGGCGATCCGCGAGGCGATCGGACCCGACGCGTTCCTCGGCTACCGCATCAACTCGACCTCGTTTTGGCCCGGCGACCTCGAGGCCGAGGACGTGAAGAAGATCGTCGCCGACCTCGAACCGCAGGTCGACATCGACTACGTCAACGTCAGCGCCGGCGTCCACCACGCCTTCATCCACACCCCGATGGAGTTCGAGGCCGGCTGGGAGAAGGAGTACGCGCGCGGGGTCAAGGACGTGACCGATAAGCCGGTCCTGCTGGTCGGCCGGATCACCACCCCCGAGGCGGCGGAGACGCTGCTCGAGCAGGAGCAAGGCGACGCGATCTGCCTCGCCCGGCAGATGTTCGCCGACCCCGAATGGGGGCGCAAAGCGCTCGAAGGGCGCTCCGAGGACATCCGCCGCTGCGTCGCCGCCAACCTCTGTTGGCGCAAGGCAAGCACCGGCCAGCGGGTGCAGTGCGTCTACAACCCGACGATGGGGCGGGAGGGCAAGTGGGGCGCGGGCAGCATCGTCGCGGTGGCCGAGCCGCGCAACGTCCTGATCCTCGGCGGCGGCCCCGCCGGGCTCGAGTGCGCACGCGTGGCCGCGGCGCGCGGGCACCGGGTGACCGTGGTCGAGCGCGAAGCTCAGACCGGCGGCCACGTCCGCCTGCAGTCGCTGCTGCCGAGCCGCGCCGAGTATGGGCGGATCGGCGACTGGCTGGCCGAGCAGGCGCGCAAGAACGGCGCCGAGATCCGCACCGGGGTCGGCGTTGAGGAGGCGTCGCTCGACGCCCTGATCGCCGAGACCTCGCCCGACCACGTCGTCGTCGCGACCGGTGCCTCGATCGCCGTCGACGGCTTTCAGGGTTGGACCGGCCGGCCGCTCCCGGGTGCCGAGACCGGCAACCTGGTCGGCTGGGACCAGGTGGCGAAGGGTGAGGTCGAGGCCCAGGGCAGCGTCTTGGTGATCGACGATCTCTGCGACGTCGTCGCGCCGCTTGTCGCGGTCGCGATGGCCGAAGCGGGCGCCGAGGTGAAGGTCGTCACCCGCTGGCCGATGATCGGCATGGACACGATCCTCGACGTCTACCTCGAGTGGATCCTGCCGCAGGTCTACAAAGCGGGCGTCGGCATCGTCTGCGATCGCTTCGTGAAGGAGATCCGCGGCGCCGAGACCGTCCTCACCAACGTCCACATGCCGGAGGCGGAGGAAACGCTCGCCTCCGACCTGTTGGTGATGGTGACCGCCCGCCGCTCCGAGAACGCCCTCGCCGGGGCCCTGGTCGAGCGGGGGATCGAGACCTCGACGATCGGCTGCGCCGTCGCCCCGCGCGGGACCTACGAGGCCGTCTACGAGGGCCACCGCCAGGGGAGGAGGATTTGATGCGCCTGGTCACCGTGATCGAGGACGGCGAGCGCCACGCCGGTCGCCTCGTCGGCGACCAGGTCGAGATCGTCGACCGGCCGGGGGGGCTCGATGCCCTGATCGCCGCGGGGCTCGGCCCGAGCGAGATCGGCGGGCGCCGCGAGGCGCTGGCGGCGGTGGAGCTCGACGCGCCGCTGCGGCCGCCGGTGATCCTCTGCGCCGGGCAGAACTACCGCAGCCATCTCGAGGAGAAGGCGCCGGTCGAGGTGAAGTACCCCGAGTTCTTCATCAAGGCGGGGCAGACCCTCGCCGCGCCGGAGGAATCGTTCGCCTTCGATCCGCGGGTCACCTCGAAGCTCGACTACGAGACCGAGCTCGGGATCGTGATCGGCAAGGCGGGAAGGTTCATCCCCGCGGCGGAGGCCTTCGACCACGTCTTCGGCTACACCGTGATCAACGACCTGACCGCCCGCGATCGCCAGGTGGTCTCCGAAAACGGCCACTTCAGCATGTCCCTGGGGCCGGGCAAGAACTTCGACGGCTCGACCCGGATCGCCGCCGAGGTGATCGCCGCCGAGGAGGTGGAGCGGCCGCCGTCGCGGCGCCTGCGCACCTATGTCGACGAGGAGCTTCGGCAGTCCGCCGATACCTCGGAGCTGATCTTCGGCGTGCCGCAGATCATCGAGTACCTCTCGACGCTGTTCACCCTGCGCCCGGGCACGGTGATCGCCACCGGCACCCCCGGCGGCACCGGCTGGGGCTTCGACCCCGAGCTCGGCGGCACCTCGCTGACGCCGCCCGGCTGTGCCCCCGGTCGCTACCTGCGGCCAGGCGACACGGTGCGCAGCGAGATCGCCGGCATCGGCTCGATCTCGTTCGCGATCACGGCGCCGCGCGAGGAGCCCGTCCCGGCCCGGTAATCGAAGCGACGCCTGCCGACCGATCGGATGGCGGCGGAGCGGGAGCCGGCCGCGAGAGCCGGTCTCCCGTCCGCTCCGCGGGTCTCATCCGCTGCCGGAAGGCTTCTGCACCTCGAACGGCTCGCGCCGGATCTCCCCTTGGCACCCCAGCGCGGTCGCCCAGTCGGGCCCGAGCCGGTAGCCGCTGCCGTCGGCGCGGACGATCCCCTGGCCGAAGCCCTGGTCGAGGTCGCCCGCCCGTAGCTGCGCGGCGACGTGCCAGACGTTCAGGGCCCAGCCGCCGGGGGCCTCCTCCTGCATCCGCAGGAGCAGTGGCCAGCGGTGGGAGCCGGCCATCGCCGCGACCGCCGGCGGCGACCGCGACCTCGGCGTCCTTGGTCCCCCGCACGACGCCCCAGGCGTTCACGGCGAGGCCGCCGACTAACACGAACTCGGTGCCGGCATCCACCAGTCGTCGCAGCAACTCGTCGAAGGCGGGCCCGCTCAAGAGGACTTGCGGGCGGCCCCGGTGAACCGCAACAGCTTGTGGCTCAGCGCGATCCCCTCCGCCAAGTTCACCGCGAGAGGCCGTCGCGCATCTTCGCGCAGCCGCCTCAGTCTCGTCGCCTCGTTGAGCGCGGCGCCGCTCGGAGCTCTCTGCTCGACCGCCACGTGGGGATGGTAGCGCCGGGTTCCGATTCGTCTTCCCGGTGCCCCACACCGCGGGTACGGGCCGGAATGGTCCGAACCGGACCGATCGGAGCTCAGGCGTCCCGGGCGTCCCGGAGGCGACCCGGGCAGGCTGTGGCCGCCTCCGGGACGCCCGGGACGGGGGCTTTGCATGGGGTTCGGCCACAGGGACGGCACGTCTGCGGGGGCTCCGCTGTCGACGGGCCGAAGACTCCAGCATGTCTGGAGTTTTCGGCCCATCAGCGTGGAAGAGGGGCGTCCGTCACGGAGATGCCACGTCCTCGGACGGTCAGGAAGCTGCGTGGTTCCTTATCCACCTATGGCGGGGATTTCGAACCACGGAGTCTCCTGACCGTTCGGGATCCGGGAGGAATCGTGACGTCCTCCCTCCCCGGCGCTCCTCCCGCCGGGGACCCCGTGACGATCCCCGCTGCCCGCCCGGAGCCTCTGCCGTCCCCCCACGGCCTTCTCGGAGGCGGCCACAGCCTGCCCGGGTCGCCTCCGGGAAGGCCGGGTCCCTTTCGGCATCCGGGCGCCAGCCGGCGACGGCCGCGTCCCTCGGGCGCCCCGCCCCGGCCGCGTCCGGGGCGTCGACCCTCGCGCCCGCGTCCGCGCGGCCTCCGCCCACCCGCTCGAGAACGGCGGATCGGTGACGCGGGGCACGGCGGGAGCGTCTCGGCGGCGCGGCTGGGGTTCGGGCGGGGTTGTGATCCGGCGGTAGACTCGGCGATCGTGCTGGAGGAGCGAGATGAGCGATCTGGGCGGTCGCGGCGGGGGACCCGGCTGGTCGAGCCGCTGCCCGTTTTTGCCGTGACGATCCGGTATTGCAGGCCGCTCGAGGAGGTCGACCGGCTGATGGACGAGCACCAGGCGTTCCTCGACGAGCACTATGCGAGCGGTCGGTTCCTCGCCTCGGGCCGCAGGGTGCCCCGCGACGGCGGCGTGATCTTCGCCTGCGGCGACGACGAGGAGGAGATCGCGGCGCTGGTCGCCACCGACCCCTTCGCCCAGGCCGGGGTCGCCGAGTACCAGTTGACGCGGCTCGAATTGACGCGGCTCTCCGAGCGGGTGCGGGTGGAGGCCCCGTGAGCTACCGCGTCCAGTCGGTCGAGCGCAGCATCGACGTGCTCGAGGCGCTCGCCGCGGGCCCCAAGACCGTCACCGAGATCTCCCGCGAGACCGGGCTGGCGAAGGGCACCGCGTTCCGGATCATGTCGAGCCTCGCCTACAAGCAGTTCGTCGTCCGCGAGCCGGGCGGCAGCAGGCACCTGCTCGGTCCCGGCCTCCTGCCGCTGATCGCCAACATCCAGGCGACCTTCGGCTGGGTCGAGGCCTTGGCCGGGCAGGAGCTGCGCGAGCTCTGGCTCGCCACCGGCGAGACCGTGGTCGTCCACCTGCGCTTCGGCAGCCAGCGGGTCTGCGTCGGCGAGCTGCCCAGCCCGGAAGCGATCCGCTACGTCGCCACGGTCGGCTCGACCGAGCCGATCCACGTCGGCTCCGCGGGCAAGGTCCTGCTCGCCTGCATGCCCGAGGACGAGCTCGAGAAGCTGTTGCCGACGCTCGATCTGCAGCCGATCACCGAGCACTCGATCGCCAGCCTCGACGTGCTGCGCAAAGAGGTGGAGCTGGCCCGCGGCCGTGGCTGGGCGATCAGCCTCGGCGAGCGGATAGAGGGCGCCGCCTCGATCTCGGTGCCGGTGCGGATCCCGGGCGCCTGGGCGGCGCTGAGCGTGCTCGGCCCGGCGGTGCGGATGACCGCCGAGAAGCGGGAGGCCTACATCGACCTCGCCCGCAAGACCGGGGCGAAGGTCGAAGCGCAGCTGGCGCCTGAGCGCGCCGACTCCGAGTCCTGACCCGGCGCCTCGCGTCGAGTCCACCGTGCACCGACCGCCGCCGCCCGCGCGGTGGGACGGCCGTGACCCTCGGGCCGACTCGGGGTCGGTGGGTGTTTCGTTATGATCGATAAAAGTTCCGTCTGTTGGTACCTTCATGAGACTTCGATCAAAGGGGCTCGCGCAAGCATGAACGTCGGCGACACCATCGAACGGGCTGCGCGTGTCCATCGCGACCGGGTCGCGGTCACGTTTGGATCGCGGAGCCTGCGGGCGGCCGAGGTGTACGAGCGGGCGGCGCGGCTGGCGAACGGGCTGGCGGGGAGCGGGGCGCTGCCGGGCGCTCACGTCGGCGTGATCGTGCCGAACACGCTGGAGAGCATGGAGATCGAGTTCGGCTGCGCGCTCGGCGGCTTCATCCGCGTGGCGCTGAACGTGCGGCTGCCGGAGGAGGAACTGCTGGGGATCCTCGAAGCTATGGACGCAACCTCGCTGATCTACACCGGCGCCTTCGAGGCGGTAGCCGAGCGCTTCCTCGCTGCCGGGCCCGACCGCTTCGCGATCCGCCTCGCGCTCGCCGACGAGGAGGCGGGGGGCGGAGCCGGCGCCGACTACGAGGCGCTGCTGGCGAAGGCCTCGACCGCGCGGCCCCCGACCGCGGTGGCCGCCGACTCGATCTACTCGCTGTTCTCCAGCTCGGGCACCACCGGGCGGCCGAAGGGCGTGATCCTCACCCACGGCGCCCAGCTCGCCGTCGCCGCCAACCTGCTGATCGAGTACGGCGGCGGCCGGCCGGGCGACTCGATCCTGCTGCCGCAGCCGCTCAGCCACGGCGGCGGATTCTTCATGCTGCCCTACTTCGTCTCCGGCGGCCACTGCGTGATCATCCGCGCCTTCGAGCCGGCTGCCGCCTTCGAAGCCTGCGAGCGCCACCAGGTCGGGGCGCTGAAGCTGGTGCCGACGATGCTGATCGACATGCTGAAAGCGGGGATCGCGCCGACCGCCTCCTACGCCCCCCGGCAGATCATCTACGGCGCCGCGCCGATGCCGCACCAGTGGCTGGAGGAGAGCCTGCGGGTATTCGGACCGGTGATGGCCCAGCTCTACGGACAGGCGGAGGCGCCGATGTGCATCACCGTGCTGAACGAGGAGGACCACGAGGACGAGTCGCTACTGGGGTCGGCCGGGCGCCCTTACCGGATGATCGACGTGCGGGTTGTCGACGGCGAGGGCGTCGACGTGGCGGCGGGCGAGCACGGCGAGGTGATCGTCCGCGGCCCGCACATGATGAGCGGCTACTGGGGCGACCCCGAGCAGACGGCGAAGGTGCTGCGCGCCGGCTACGTCCACACCTTCGACAACGCCACCGTCGACGAGCGCGGCTACGTCTACCTGCTCGGCCGCAGCGACGAAATGATCAACAGCGGCGGCTTCAACATCGCGCCGCGAATCGTCGAGCAGGCGCTGCACGGCCACCCCGACATCGCCGAGGCGGCGGTGGTCGGCGTCGACCACCCGCACTGGGGAGAAGCGGTGAAGGCCTACGTCGTCCTCCGCCCCGGTGCCAAGGTCGAGCCGGCCGCGATCGTCGACTACTGCCGGCCGCGGCTCGGGATGCAGCGCCCGCAGGAGGTCGAGATCGTCGCCGAGCTGCCGAAGAGCGCCTACGGCAAGATCATCAAGAGCGAGCTGGGCAAGCCGGCGCGCGAGTCGCGATGAACGAGGACCACACCCAGACCGCCGCCGAGGAGCGGATCGAGCTCGACGCCGGGCCGCGGGTGAAGCCGTTCTACACCGCCGCCGACCTGGACGAGGAGCGGGGCGAGGAGCGCCCCGGCGAGTTCCCCTTTACCCGCGGCGTCGGGCCCGCGCGCCAGCGCCCGCTGATCAAGTTCTACTCCGGGCTCGGCACCCCCGAGCAGTCGAACCTGCGCTTCCGCAAGCTGGCGGCGCTCGGCGTCGAGGAGATCCAGATCGCCGCCGACCTGCCCTCGCAGATCGGCTACGACGCCGACCACGTGATGGCGGCGGGCGAGGTCGGTCGGGCCGGCGTCTCGATCTCCTCGCTGCGCGACATGGAGGTCCTCTTCGACGGCGTCGGGCTCGACTCGCTGGCCCGCGTCTCGATGCTGGGGAACGCGATCGGGCCGATCGCGCTGGCGCTGTTCGTGGCGCTCGGCGAGCGCCAGGGCCTCGCCCGCGAGGACTACGTGGTCGACCTGCAGAACGATCCGCTGAAGGAGTACTACGCCCGCGGCACCCAGTTCCTGCCGGTCGAGGCGGCGGTGCGGCTCGCCGTCGACGTGGTCGAGTGGTGCGCCGAGAACGCGCCGCACTGGTATCCGCTCGACGCCTGCGTCAACCACATCAACTCGGCCGGCGCCGGCTCGACCGCCGGGACCGCCTTCGCGATCGCCGACGCGATCGCCTACGTCGAGACCCTGGTAGGCCGCGGCCTCGACGTCGACAGCTTCGCCCCGCAGCTGCAGATGTTCCTCGACGAGCGCGAGGACTTCTTCGTCGCGGTCGCCAACGTCCGCGCCACCCGCCGGGTCTGGGCGCGGCTGATGCGCGACCGCTTCGGCGCCCGCGACCCGCGCTCGATGGCGCTCGAGGTGACCGCCTACGGGCACGGGCGCGAGACCCGCCAGGAGCCGCGCAACAACATCGTCCGGATCGCCCTCGGGTGCATGGCGTACCGCCTCGCCGGCGTCCAGAGCATGTACAGCGCCTCCTACGACGAGGCCCTCTGGACGCCCTCCGACGAGGCGGTCGTCGCCTCCGCCCGGACCCAGCAGATCCTCGGCCTCGAGCAGGGCCTCGACGCCGTCGTCGACCCGCTCGGCGGCTCCTACTACGTCGAGGCGCTGACCGACGAGATCGAGCGCGAGATCGTCGCCCAGCTGGAGCAGGTCGACGCCGAGGGCGGGGCGCAGGCCTGCATCGCCAACGGCTACTTCCGCAACGTGATCGCCGAGGGCGCGGTGCGTCGGCAGGGCCGCTTCGAGCGCGGCGAGCGCGCCACCGTCGGGGTCAACCGGTTCGTCTCCGCCGAGGCGGCGCTGCCCGCCCCGAAGGGCCCGGTCGTCGACCCCGAGGTCGAGCGCCTACAGGGGCAGCGGCTGGCGGAGCTGCGGGCCGAGCGCGACGGGGCCCGGGTCGAGGCGGCGCTGGCGGAGGTCGCGAGCGCCGCCCGCGAGGATCGCAACACCGTCCCGGCGGTGCTCGAGGCGGTCCGCGCCTACGCGACCATCGGCGAGATCTGCGACCGCTTCCGCGCCGAGCTCGGCGAGTGGACCCCGGACCAGCAGTTCTGATGGCGGCGCTCGAGCACACCCCCAAGGTCCTGGTCGCCAAGGTCGGCCTCGACGGCCACGACGTCGGCGCCCGGGTGATCGCCCGCGGCCTCGTCGACCGCGGCATGGAGGTCGTCTACACCGGCATCCGCCGCACCCCCGAGCAGGTGGTCGCGGCGGCGCGCGACGAGGACGTCGACGTGATCGGCATCAGCATCCTCTCCGGCGCCCACATGCCGCTGCTCACCCGCACCGCGGCGGCCCTGCGCGAGGACGGGATCGACGACGTGCTGCTGATCGTCGGCGGCATCATCCCCGACGACGACGCCGCCGCCCTGCGCGAGGTCGGCGTCGACGCGGTCTTCCATCCCGAGTCGACTATCGACGCGATCGCCGACTACATCACCGAGGCGCTGGGCGGGCGGTCGGGCGCCGACGCGCAGAGGGAGGTCGGACGATGAGCACCGAGGTGGAGGTCGCCGGCGTCGGGATGCACCCGTTCGGGCGCTTCCCCGAGTCCTCGCTGAAGGACCTGGCGCGGGTCGCCGTGGTCCGCGCGCTCGACGACGCCGGGCTCGGGATCAAGGACGTCGAGGCGGTCTACGCCGCCAACGGCATGGCCGGGCTGCTGCAGGGGCAGGAGCAGGTCCGCGGCCAGAGCGTGCTGCGCGAGGTGGGGATCGAGCGGGTCCCGGTGGTGAACGTCGACAACGCCTGCGCCGGCGGCTCGACCGCACTGCGCCTGGCGGCCCAGGCGATCGCCCTCGGCGAGGTCGAGATCGCGCTCGTGGTCGGCTTCGAGAAGATGTTCGTCGACGACCTCGACCGCTCGCTCGCGGCGCTCGAAACCGCCGCCGACCTCGACCTGATCGGCGGCCTCGGCCTCCAGTTCACGGCGATCTACGCGATGCGGCTGCGGCGGATCCTCGACGCCGGGCTGCTCGAGCACCGCCACCTCGTCGAGGTGACGGTCAAGAGCCACCGCAACGGCGCCCTCAATCCCTACGCCCAGCACCGCAAGCCGGTGAGCGCCGCCGAGGTCGTCGCGGCGCGTCCGATCGCCGACCCGCTGACGCTTTTGATGTGCAGCTCGATGTCCGACGGGGCGGCGGCGATCGTGCTGGCGCGGGGCGGCCGGGTCGAGCGCCCGGAGCGGATCCGGATCCGGGCGAGCGCCTCGACCTCGGGCTTCAGCCGCCTCGACGACGACGAACCCTCGATCGGGACGATCTGCGCCGAGCGGGCCTACGCGCGGGCCGGGCTCGGCCCCGCCGACGTCGACGTGGCCGAGATCCACGACGCGATGGCGCCCGCCGAGCTCCTCTACTACGAACAGCTCGGCTTCTGCGAGCCGGGCGGCGCGGGTGAGCTCTTCGACAGCGGCGCGACCGCGATCGAGGGACGGCTGCCGGTCAACCCCAGCGGCGGCCTCTCCTCGCGCGGCCACCCGGTCGGCGCCACCGGCGTCGCCCAGGTGGTCGAGCTGACCTGGCAGCTGCGCGGCAGCGCCGGCGAGCGCCAGGCGAAGGAGCCGCGGATCGCCCTCGCCCAGAACAGCGGCGGCTGGTACGAGGGCGAGTCGGCAGCCTGCAACGTCCACATCCTCGAGCGGACGACGGCATGGAGCTGAGCAGCGCCGCCGAGCGCCAGAACTTCACCGCCCGGCCGCGCTACGACGCGACCGCCGGGGTCCTGATCGGCTCGGAGTGCGCCGACTGCGGCGCTCGCTCCTGGCCCGGTCGGGGGATCTGCAACCGCTGCGGCTCGCCACGGCTCGAGCAGGTGGCGCTCGCCCCGGCGGGCTCGCTGCAGACCTACACGACCGTGCACGTCGCCCGCCCGGGGCTCGCGGCCCCCTACCTGCTGGGGCAGGTGCGGCTCGACGACGGCGTCCGCGTCCACGCCCACCTGCGCGGCCTGGCGGCCGACGCCCACGTGCCATTGCGGGTGCGGCTCGCCTTCGCCGCCGACCTCGAGACCGTGCCGCCGTTCCACTTCGAGCCCGAGTGAGCGCCGGGCCCGCGAGCTCCGCGCCGCAGGCGGCCGCGCGCCTGGCGGCGGGCGTCCAGGCCGGCGAGCGCCGGGCGCTGGCGCGGGCGATCACCCAGGTCGAGCGGCGGACCGAGCTCGGGCGCGAGCTCTGCGAGCGGCTCTTCGCCGCCACCGGCCGGGCGCGGGTGGTCGGCCTGACCGGGCCTCCCGGGGCCGGCAAGAGCACCCTGGTCGCGGCGCTGACCGGCTGCCTGCGCGCCGCCGGCCGGCGGGTGGCGGTGGTCGCCGTCGATCCTTCGAGCCCGTTCACCGCGGGCGCCCTGCTCGGCGACCGCATCCGGCTCGACGACCACGCGGGCGACGAGGGCGTCTTCGTCCGCTCGCTGGCCAGTCGCGGCCGCCTCGGCGGCCTCGCTCGCGCGGTGCCGGGCACGGTCACGCTGCTCGACGCCGCCGGCTACGACGACGTCCTGATCGAGACGGTGGGGGTCGGGCAGTCGGAGATCGAGATCGTCGGCCAGGCCGACGCGGTGGTGCTGATCTCGCTGCCCGGCACCGGCGACGAGACGCAGATGATCAAGGCCGGGATCATGGAGGTCCCGGACGTGATCGTCGTCAACCGCGCCGACGACGAGCGCGCCCGCGCCCACGCCCGCTCGCTGCGGCGGTTGCGCCGGCCGGTGCCCGCGGGGGGCTGGGAGCAGCTGATCCTGCTGACCACGGCGACCACCGGCGAGGGGGTGCCGGCGCTGGCCGAGGCGCTCGACCAGCTGCAGGCCCACCTGCGCGCGAGCGGCGAGCTCGAGCGGCGCCGGCGCGCCGGCCTCCGCCGCCTGCTGCTCGAGCTCGCGCTCGAGGACTTCGGCGCCGAGCTCGAGCGCCGGCTCGCCGCCGAGCCGGCGCTGGAGGGGCTGCTCGACGACGTCTGCACCCGCTCCCTGGCCCCGGCGGCGGCGGCGCGGGAGCTGCTCGCGCGATGAGCTACCGGGTCCAGTCGCTGGAGCGCGGGATCGACATCCTCGGGGCGCTGGCCTCGGGCCCGAAGACGGTGACCGAGATCACCCGCGAGCTCGACCTGGCCAAGGGCACCGCCTTCCGCCTCCTGGCCAGCCTTGGCTACGAGGAGTTCGTGGTCCGCGAGCCCTCGGGGATCCGCTACATGCTGGGCCCCGGCCTGCTGCCGCTGATCCAGAACACGCAGGCCACCTTCGGCTGGATCGGGGCGCTCGCGGGCGAGGTGCTGCACGATCTCTGGGAGCGGGTCGGCGAGACCGTGGTCGTCCACGTGCGGGTCGGCCACGAGCGCGTCTGCGTGCACGAGCTGCCGAGCGCCGAAGCGATCCGCTACGTCGCCCCGGTCGGCTCGACCGATCCGATCCACGTCGGCTCCGCGGGCAAGGTCCTGCTCGCCGCGCTGCCCGCCGAGGAGCTCGACCAGCTGCTGCCGAAGCTGAAGCTGCAAGGGATCACCGAGCGCTCGATCACCGACCGCGAGCGGCTGCGCGAAGAGGTCGAGCTGGCCCGCAGCCGCGGCTGGGCGACCAGCGCCGGCGAGCGGATCGACGGGTCGGCGTCGCTCTCGGTGCCGGTTCGGATCCCCGGCGAGATCTGGGCGTCGCTCTCGGTGCTGGGGCCGGCGAACCGGTTGACCCCGGAGCTGACCGAGGAGTTCGTGCCGCTGATCGGCAAGGCGGCGAGACGGATGCAGCGCCTGCTCGAGCAGGACGCCGCCGGCGAGCGTGAGCCGGGCCGCCGCTAGCTCCGTCTCGACCCCCTTCGCCTACCGCGAGGCGGCGCGGGAGAGGCTGCCGGCGGCGACCTGGGACTTCCTCGAAGGCGGGGCGGGGGAGGAGGCGACCGTGCGCGCCAACGAGGCGGCCTGGCAGGCGCCGCTGCGGCCGCGCACCTTCGTCGACGTCTCCACCGTCAGCACCGCGGGCGAGCTGCTCGGCGGCCCGCTGGCGACGCCGATCCTGCTCGCCCCGGTCGGCCGGCAGCGGGCCTTCCATCCCGACGGCGAGGAGGCGAGCGCCGCCGCCGCGGCGGCGCAGGGGACCGTCTTCTGCCTCTCGGCGACGGCGACCACCGACCTCCACCAGCTCGCCGGCCGCCCCGGCCGCCGCTGGCTGCAGATCTACCTCGGGCGCGATCGCGGCGCGATCGCCGCGATGGTCGCCGCCGCCCGCGACTGCGGCTACGAGCGCCTCGTCCTCACCGCCGACCTCCCGGTCCACGCGACCCGGCCGCGCTCGCTGCGGCATGGCAGCCTCGGGCCGCTGCCGCCCGGCGTCGGCCTCAGCCGCCACCGCGGCGACGGCTCGACCCGCGCCGACGCGGTGACCAGCTGCGACCCGGCGATGACCTGGGCGGACCTCGAGTGGCTCGCCGGCCTCGGGCTGCCGGTGGCGGTGAAGGGCATCGTCCGCGACGACGACGCCGAGCGCTGCCTCGAGCACGGCGCCGACGCGCTGATCGTCTCCAACCACGGCGGCCGCCAGCTCGACGGCTGCCTCACCGGCGCGGCGGCGCTGCCGGAGATCGCCGCGCGGGTCGGCGGACGGGCGCCGCTGCTGGTCGACGGCGGCCTCCGCGACGGTCGCGCGGTGCTGCGCGCGCTCGCCCTCGGCGCCGACGCGGTGCTGGTCGGGCGGCCCTATATCTGGGGGCTGGCGGCGGGCGGGGAGGAGGGCGTCGCCGAGGTCCTGGCGACGCTCACCACCGAGCTGCGCGAGGCGATGACCCTGTGCGGCGCGCCGACCGTGGCGGCGATCGGCGCCGACCTGTTGGCGGGCGGGTCCTCGAGCTAGCGTCCACGAAGTGAAACTTTTTATTGACATGCCGGAACCAGTTGATAGGCTCGGGGCCCCCCGATGAAGGCCTCCCTCCGCGTCTCTGCCGTGCAGTTGGAATGTTCCTGGCTCGACCGCGCCGCGAACGCGGAGCGGATGGCCGCCTTGGTCGAGCGCGAGGCGCAGGAGCACGGCGCCGACCTCGTCGTCTTCCCCGAGCTGGCCTCGACCGGCTACTTCCCCGAGCAGCTCGACGACGAGTTCCTCGCCCGCCTGCGCGAGCAGGCGGAGACGATCCCCGGACCGACCAGCGAGCGCCTCGGCGAGGTGGCGCGGCGGCACGGCACCCACGTCGTCGCCGGCATCTGCGAGCTCGATCCCGAGCACCCGGGAGAGCTCTTCAACTCGGCGGTGCTGATCGGCCCCGACGGCGAGCTGATCGGCGTCTACCGCAAGCTCCACCTCGCCCTCACCGAGCACGAGGTCTTCACCGCCGGCGAGAAGATCCCGGTCTTCGATACCGCGCTCGGCCGGATCGCCCCCAACATCTGCTACGACGTCCGCTTCCCGGAGCTGGCCCGGGTGCAGGCGCTGGAGGGGGCCGAGATCCTGGTCTCGATCTGGGCGATGTGGGAGCAGCCGGGGAAGGCGCCGAACGACAGCATCGTCGTCCGCTGTCGCTCGCGGGCGACCGAGAACTTCTTCTACGTGGTCGCCGCCAACCGCACCGGGTCCGAGGGCGGCCGGCGCTACTTCGGCCGCGGCGTGATCGTCGGCGCCGGCGGCGACGTGCTCAGCGTCGCCGAGGACGATCGCGAGCAGGTGCTGCGGGCGACCCTCGACGGCGTGGCGCTGGCCGAGCAGCGCGCCTACCTCAGCATCGAGGCCGACCGGCGGCCGGAGCTGTACGGCCGCCTCGTCGACCCGGCGCCGCCCGCGCCGCCCGCGGCAGACGCCGGCTGATGCGGCTCGTCACCTACACGACGCCGACCGGCGCGGCGGCGGTCGGGGTGCGGGGCGAGGACGGGATCCTGCCGACCGGCGAGGCCGACATGCTGGCCCTGATCCGCGGCGGTGCCGCGGCGCTTGAGCGCGCCCGCGCCGGCGCCGAGCGCGCTCGCGAGGCGGGCGAGGCGATCGCCGACGCGACCCTGCTGGCGCCTTTGCCGCGGCCGGGGCGGATGCTCTTCTGCGGCATCAACTACCACGACCACGTGCGCGAGGTGCCCGGCCGCTCGGTTCCCAGCGAGCCGAAGATCTTCGCCAAGATCGTGCCCGAGGCGACCGGCCCCGGGGCGCCGATCCTCAGCCCGGGCGAGGAGCTCGGGCTCGACTTCGAGGCCGAGCTGGCGCTGGTGATCGGCCGCACGGCGCGCCACGTCCCCGCCGAGCGGGCGCTCGAGCACGTCTTCGGCTACACGATCGTCAACGACGTCAGCGCCCGCGCGGTCCAGATCGGGCGCGGGCAGCTGACCTTCGGCAAGGGCTTCGACAGCTTCTGCCCGGCCGGCCCGGAGCTGGTCACCGCCGACGAGGTCCCCGACCCGCTCGCCCTGCAGATCTCGACCTGGGTCAACGGCGAGCGCAAGCAGCACGCCTCGACCGCCGAGATGATCTTCTCGCCGGCGGAGCTGATCGCCTTCCTCAGCGAGCACTGCACGCTCGAGCCGGGCGACCTGATCAGCACCGGCACGCCCGCCGGCGTCGGCGGCTTCCGCGAGCCGCCGCAGTACCTGCGCCCCGGGGACGAGGTGGCGATCGAGATCGATGGCCTCGGCCGCCTCCAGAATCCGGTGGTCGCGGCTTGACCGCCGGCTCCCCGCAGGTGCTCGAGGGCCTCCGCGTGCTCGACCTCGGGCACGCGCTGGCGGCGCCGTTCGCGGCGACCATGCTGTCGGACTTCGGCGCCGAGGTGATCAAGATCGAGCGCCCCGGTCGCGGCGATCCGATGCGCAACCTCGGCCCCCGCAAGGACGACGTGGCGCTCTGGTGGAAGGCCGCCGCGCGCAACAAGAAATCGGTCACGCTCGACTTCACCACCCCGCGCGGCAAGGAGCTGATGCTCGACCTCGTCCGCGCTGCCGACGTCGTGGTCGAGAACTTCCGGCCGGGCACGCTCGACCGCCACGGGCTCGGCTGGGAGCACCTGCGCGAGGTCAACCCGCGGCTGGTGATGCTGAGCATCTCGGGCTTCGGCCAGACCGGCCCCCACCGCCGTCGCCCCGGCTTCGGCCGCACCGCCGAGGCGATGTCGGGGGCCTCGCAGCTGACCGGCTTCCCAGACGGCCCACCGGTCCACGCCGGCTACTCGCTGGCCGACACCCTGGCCGGCCTCACCGGCGCCTACGGGGTGCTGCTGGCGCTGCTCGGGCGCGAGCGCGACGGCGCGGGCGACCACATCGACGTCGCCCTCTACGAGCCGCTCTTCCGCCTGATCGACTGGCAGGTGATCGTCTACGACCAGCTCGGGATCGTCCCGGTCCGCGCCGGCAACGAGTTCCCGGCGGCGCTGGAAGGGGTCGCCGCGGGCGTCGCCCGGACCAGCGACGGGGTCTGGATGTGCTATTCGGCGGCCACCGACTCGGTGCTGGCGCGCCTGGTCCGCCTCGCGCTCGGATCCGCGGCGCTGGGGGACCCCCGCTTCGCCGACGCCGAGGCGCGCCGCCGCCACAGCGCGATCGTCCAGGACGCCGTCTCGGCCTGGATCGCCGAGCACCCGCAGGACCAGGTCGAGCGCACCTTCGCCGAGAACGACGCGGTGATCGGCGCCGTCTACGACGCCGAGCGGATCTGGAACGACCCGGCCTTCCACGAGCGCGGGAACATCGTCGCGGTCGCCGACGAGGACTGCGGCGAGCTCGCCATGCACGGGGTCGTGCCGAAGCTGCGCGGGCGCCCGGGCGCGGTCCGCTGGACCGGCCGCAAGCTCGGCGAGCAGACCGCCGAGGTGCTCGCCGCGCTGGCCGGCGTCGACGCGGCCGAGCTGCGCCGGCTTGCCGACGAGGGGGTCGTCTGAGGTGCAGACGCGGCCCTACCGGTCGATCCTCTTCGTGCCCGCGACCCGCGAGCGCTGGATCGCGAAGGCGATCGAGTCGGCCGCCGACGCGATCATCCTCGACCTCGAGGACGCGATCGCCGACCATGAAAAGGCGCCCGCGCGGGCGGCCGCGGCGGCGGCGATCGAGCGGGTCGCGGCGGCGGGCAAGGGCGCCTTCGTCCGCGTCAACGCGGTCTCGACCCCGCACTGGCTGAAGGATCTCGAGGCGGTGGTGAGGCCGGGGCTGACCGCGGTCGCGCTGCCGAAGGTCGACGATCCCGGCCAGCTGCTCGCCGCCGACCACGTGATCACGGCGCTCGAGCCCGCCGTCGGCCTCGCCCCCGGCAGCGTCGACGTCCAGCCGCTGATGGAGACTGCGGCCGGGCTCGTCGACGCCGCCCGCATCCTCGCCGCCTCGCCGCGGGTGCGTTCCTATTTCGCCGGCTCGGCCAAGGACGGCGACATGAACCGCGAGCTGAACCAGCGCTGGACGCGGGAGGGGCGGGAGTCGCTGTTCGTGCGCTCGAAGCTGCTGCTCGACGGGCGCGCGGCCGGGGTCCCGTACCCGATCAGCGGCACCTGGTCGGACCTCGGCGACCTCGAGGGGTTCCGCGACTTCGCCCGCGAGTCGCGCGACCTCGGCTACGTCGGGATCTACGTGATCCACCCCTCGCACCTGGAGATCGCCAACCAGGCCTTCACCCCGTCGGCCTCCGAGGTCGCCCGCTGCCGGGCGATCGTCGACGCCTTCGCCGCGGCGCAGCGCCAGGGCCAGGGCTCGGCCCGGCTCGAGGACGTGATGATCGACAAGGCGATGGACGAGCGCGCCAAGGCGCTGCTGGCGCTTGCCGAGGCGATCGGCGAGGGGCGATGACCGCGGTCCTCGTGATCGGCGCGGGGGCGATCGGCGGCACCGTCGCCGCCCGCCTCGCCGACGCCGGTCACGCGGTGGCGATCGCCGAGCCGTGGGCAGGGCACGCGGCCGCGATCCGCGCCGAGGGGCTCCGGCTGACCGGCGTGCGCGGCGACCTGTGCGCCGCGGTCGCGGTCTACGACTGGGCGCCGGGAGAGGCGCTCGATCCCGGCCTCGCGGCGCTGCGGCCGGAGGTCGCGATCCTCGCCACGAAGTCGGCGATGACGGCGCCGGCGGTGGCGCTGGTGGCCGCCGTCGCCGGGCCCGAGACCGACGTGCTGACGCTGCAGAACGGGATCCACGAGGACCAGCTGCGGGAGGCCCTCGGGGCGCGGGTGGTCGGCGCCGTCACCGAGATCGGCGGCTACGTCGAGGGCCCGGGGCGGATCTTCGAGGCGCGCCGCGACGGCGGCTTCGTGATCGGCGAGCTCGACGGCTCGCGGGGCGCCCGGATCGAGCGCCTGGGGCGGCTCCTCGACGCGGTCGCACCGACCACGGTGAGCGCCGACGTGCGCGCCAACCTGTGGTCGAAGCTGACCTGGAACTGCATGATGAACCCGCTCTGCGCCGTCTCCGGGCTCGGCCAGGGGGAGCTCTGGACGAACGCCGGGACGCGCCGGCTGACGCTTGCCGTCGGCCGCGAGGCGATGCGGGTCGCGGCGGCGCAGGGGATCGAGCTGGCGCCGCTCGACTTCTTCGGCGTCGACCTGCCGCGGCTGCTCGGCGCGGGCGCCGCGCAGCGCCGGGCCGAGGCCGAGACGGTCGAGATCTACCGCGCCCAGATGGGCAAGACGACCTCGATGTCCCAGGACGTCGCCCACGGGCGGGCGACCGAGATCGACGCGATCAACGGCCACGTCGTCGGCATCGCCGACCGCCTCGGCCTCGAGGCGCCGCTGAACCGGCGAGTGGTCGAGCTCGTCCACGCCGCCGAGCGCGGCGCCGCCGAGCCGCGGATCGAGGTGCTGGACGAGCTCGTCACCGACGCCGAAGGAGTGAGATGACCACTGCCGTCGACCGGGTGACCGTGACCACGGTCGCCGACAACTACTCCGACATGCTGCTGCTCGACGAGCCGAACGTGAAGCGGCTCGGGCTCGTCCACCACTTCGACCCGGGGATGGTCAACCCCCGCGCCGAGAACGGGATCGCCTTCCTGGTCAGGACCGAGCGCGACGGCCGCGAGCGCTGCGTCCTCTTCGACACCAGCTTCACCGCGGGCGTCCTGCTGCACAACTTCGAGGCCACCGGCGGGCGGCTCGACGACGTCTGCGGGATCGTCATCAGCCACGGCCACCCCGACCACCACGGCGGCCTCGACGGCGTGCTCGCGGCGATCGGCCACGAGGTGCCGGTGGTGATCCATCCGGACGCCTTCCTGCCGCGCTACCTGCGGCTGCCGACCGGGGAGGTGGCGCCGCACTACAACTACGCCCTGACTGCCGACGCGATCGAGCGCCGCGGCGGCGCGATCACCGCGAACCGGGGCGCGATCGAGGTCGTCGACGGCGTCTTCGCCACCGGCGAGATCGCCCGCGAGGTCCCCTTCGAGGCGCCCGCGAGCCCCGGCTGCCACGACCCGGGGCTGTTCCAGCTGATCGACGGCAGCCTCGGTCCCGACACCGTCCCCGACGACCAGGCGCTGGCGATCAACGTGCGCGGGGTCGGCCTCGTGGTGCTCACCGGCTGCAGCCACGCCGGGGTGATCAACACCGTCGAGTGCGCCCGCCGGGTCACCGGCGAGGACCGCGTGCACGCGGTCATGGGCGGGTTCCACCTCGGCTTCCCGGGGATCCCGGCGAGCAAGACGACGGCGACGATCGCCGCCCTGCGCGAGCTGGCGCCGCGGGTCGTCGCGCCGATGCACTGCACCGGCATGCGGGCGGCGATGGAGATCGCCCGCGAGATGCCCGAGGAGTTCCTGCTCAACGTCGTCGGCACTACCGTCAGCTTCGGCGCCGCGGACGCCTGACCAGAGCCCCGACCACCGCAACGAGGAGAACCGCATGAACGAGCCCAGCCCCCAGTATCACGACGCCCTCAGCACGATCGACGCGAGCTCGGTGATGGCCTCGCTGCGGCTGCCGCGCGAGGGGCGGATCTACAGCCTCGACTCCGGCTGGTGGAACGGGATGCCGATGCTGCCGATCCACCCGCAGTTCAACGTCCTCACCTACCGCAGCCCGCGCGGCTTCCGCAACCAGGGCGACCAGGACTTCCTCGAGCCCGAGAACAACCGCGAGGGCTACAGCTTCATCAGCGAGCTGATCCTCGGCTCCGCCCACTCGGGAACCCACATCGACGCGATCGGCCACATCACCTGCGGCGCCGACAACAGCTACTACGGCGGCGGCTCGACCGACGAGAAGCTGGGTGACTTCGGCCTGCTCGAGTCCGACGCGGCGCAGCTGGCGCCGATCATCGCCCGCGGCGTGATGATCGACGTTCCGGCACTGCTCGGGGTCGACAGCCTCGAGGCCCACCACGGGGTGGATGGCGCCGAGCTGCAGGCGGCGGTCGAGCGGCAGGGCAGCGAGGTGAGGAAAGGCGACGTGGCCCTACTGCGGACCGGCCAGATGTTCCACTGGCCCGACGAGGAGGCGCTGGCCGCCGTGACCGGCTCGGGGCTCTCGCTCGACGGCGCCCGCTGGCTCACCGAGCGGGGAGTGATCGCCGTCGGCGGCGACACCGTGGCGCTCGAGTGCTCCCCCTCGGGGATCGAGGGCACCCCGCAGCCGGTCCACATCCACCTGATCCACGAACGGGGGATCCCGATCCTCGAGTGGGTCAACTGCGAGGAGCTCGCGCGCGACGGCGTCTACGAGTTCCTCTTCGTCTGCCTGCCCTTGGGCATCGGCGGCGCGACCGGCTCGATGGTGCGCCCGATCGCGATCGTCTGAGCCGCTTGAGGCTGTCGGCGCCTCTCGGGGAGGACCACTGAGTGAAACTTTCGTTTGACATAGTGGACCACCTGGGATAGTCTGCCGCTGCTCAACCGCACCGCTCCCAACCCTGGGCGGCGGCGGATTGAAAGGGAAATGGGTGAGAGGAGACGGCATGACCGTTAGGAGAAGGAATCTTGGGTAAGAAAGGCCTGGTTGCAATCGCTCTCATAGTCATCGCCGCGGTCGTCGTCGCCGGCTGTGGCTCCAGCGGTTCGTCCTCGTCATCGGCGAGCGAAAGCAGCGCCGGCTCGACCGAAGCCGCGGGCTCGTCCGAAACCGCCGGCTCGACCGAAGCCGCGTCCTCGAAGGAACCGATCGTGATCGGCGGCGCTCTCGCCCTCACCGGCGGCTTCAGCGCCTATGACCTCGAGAACCGGATCGCCTCCGAACAGGCGGTCGAAGACATCAACGCCAAGGGCGGGGTGCTCGGCCGGCCGCTCGAATACGTGGTCGAAGACACGCAGTCGAACCTCTCGGTCGGGCCGGTGGTGGCCACCGAACTGATCTCCAAGGGCGCCGTCGCGCTGATCACCCAGTGCGACTTCGACTACGGCGCGCCCGCCGCGCTGGTCGCCCAGGAACACGAAATCCCGGCGTTCTCGTGCGCCACCTCGCCGAAGTTCGGCGTCCAGGACATCGGCAACTACGCCTACGACGTCTCGCCGCCCAGCAACGAGCAGGGTGCGGCGATGGCCGAAGCCGTGTACGACCACCTGAAGGCGAAAAAAGCGTACGTGCTGACCGACACCTCGCTGGCGGTCTCGAAGACCGACTGCGAAGCGTTCACCCAGTCCTACGAAGAAATGACCGGCACCGAAATCGTCGGCGAAGACACCTTCAAGAACGAAGATCCCTCGGTCCAGTCGCAGATCGCCCGCCTCGGCGCCGCCAACCCGAAGCCGGAAGCGATCGTGCTCTGCTCGTTCCTGCCGGGCGGGCCCGGCGTCGTCCGCCAGATCCGCGCCGCCGGCATCGAAACGCCGATCGTCACCGACGCCTCGATGGAGTACCGCGGTGGCTACAAGTCGATCCCGAAGCTGAGTAACTTCTACATCACCACCTTCGGCTCGATCTACGGCCAGGATCCGCGCCCCGAAGTGAACAAGATGTTCGAAGAATTCGAAAAAACGAGCGGCAAGCAGGCGTCGACCCCGTACCCGATCCTCGCCTACGCCGAGATCCAGCTGATCGCCGAAGCGATCAAGCAGGCGGGCTCGACCGAAGGCCCGGCGATGCAGAAGGCGCTCGACTCGTTCACCGAAGTCCCGACCATCGCCGGCCCCGTCACCTACACGCCGACCAAGCACTACACGACGCTGCCGATCGCGTTGGTGAAATACGAAAACGGGACCGAGACGTTCGAGGGTCTCCTCACCCCGAAGAAGATTCCGCCGCCGGCGTTCTAGGGCGTTCTAGGGCATTGAGCTCGAGCGGTCCAGGTGTGATTGCCCCCACGTCCTCGAGCCGCTCCGGAACCCCGGAGCGGCTCGAGGCGCGGGACGTCCGCGTTCACTTCAGCGGAGTGAAGGCGGTCGACGGCGTCGACCTGGACCTGCGCCGGGACGAGGTGATGGGGCTGATCGGCCCCAACGGCGCCGGCAAGACCACCCTCGTCAACGCCCTCACCGGCTTCCAGCGGCTGACCACCGGGACGATCACGCTCGGCGCCGAGGTGGTCACCACCGCCTCGCCGCAGGCGTTGGCGCGCAAAGGGCTGACCCGGACCTTCCAGGCGGTGCGGCCGTTCGCCGAGCTCACCGTGCTGGAGAACATCGAACTGGGCGCGGTCGGCACCGGTTCGCGGCGGCGCGCGGCGCGCGCGGCGGCGGCGACGATCGTCGAGCGGGTCGGCCTCGCCGAGATGGCGAGCTCGCTCGCCGGCAACCTGCCGCACGGGCTGGCCCGCCGGCTCAGCATCGGCCGGGCGCTGGCGACCGCCCCCAACTTCCTCCTGCTCGACGAGCCCGCCGCCGGGCTGAACGAAGCCGAGAGCGACGAGCTGGTCGAGCTGATCTCCTCGATCCATTCCGAGGACGGCTGCGGGGTGCTGGTGATCGAGCACGACGTGCGGCTGATCATGCGGCTCTGCCACCGCATCCAGGTGCTCGACTACGGCAAGACGATCGCCGTCGGCACGCCGACCGAGGTGCAGTCCGACGCCGCCGTGATCACCGCCTACCTGGGGACCAAGAGGGGGAGGCACGTTGCTGGTTCTTGACCAGGTGGAGACCCGCTACGGGCGCAGCATCGCCCTGCACGGGATCTCGCTGCACGTCGACCAGGGTGAGTTCGTCGCGGTGATCGGCCCCAACGGCGCCGGCAAGTCGACGATGATGCTCTCGATCGCCGGCGTGCTGAAACCGGCCGCGGGCTCGATCACGTTCGACGGCGAGTCGCTGATCGGCCGCGCCCCCGAGCGCATCGTCCGCGACGGGATCGCCCTCGTTCCCGAGGGCCGCCACATCTTCGCGACGATGAGCGTGCACGACAACCTGCTGATGGGGGCGACGGCGGGGCGGTACTCGAAGGGTGAGCTCGGCGCCGAGATCGAGCGGGTGCTGGAGCTGTTCCCGGCCCTGCGCCAGCGGACCTCGGCCTCGGCCGGAAAGCTCTCCGGCGGCGAGCAGCAGCAGCTCGCGATCGCCCGGGCGCTGCTCTCGCGCCCGCGCGTGCTGCTCCTCGACGAGCCCTCGCTGGGGCTGGCCCCGCGGGTGGTCGACGCCGTCTTCGACGTACTCGAAAAGCTGAGCGCGGAAGGGATAACGATCTTGCTGGTCGAGCAGAACGCGGCAATGGCAGTGGAGGCGGCCGATCGCACCTACGTACTTCGAAACGGGAGGATCGAGCTTCATGGAAAACGGGACGAGCTGGTGAACATGGATTCGTTCGAGAGCGTGTACATGGGCTTCGCCGAGGGGAAAGCACAGTCATGACCGAGCAGATCCAGTACCTCATCGCGGCGCTCCAGCTGGCCAGTCAGGACGCGCTGATTGCACTCGGCATCGCGGTCGTGTTCGGGATCATGGGACTGGTCAACTTCGCCCACGGTGAGATCATCATGCTCGGGGCATACGTACTGTTGGTGGTGTTGGGATTGCCGGCGCCGCTGGCGATCTTCGCCGTCCTGATCGCCTGTGCCTTCGTCGCCGTGGCGATGGAGCGGATCGCCTTCCGTCCCGTGCGCGGCTCCAGCGCCTCGACCATGCTGGTCACCTCGTTCGCTGTCAGCTTCCTCTTGCAGAACGGTGTGATCAGTACGGTAGGCAACCTTCCGCAGACGCCCGAACTGCCCGGGATCCTGAGCGAATCGTTCCACGTCGGCGCCGTCCGGATCCAGTACCTGCAGGTGATCACCGGGGCCCTGGCGATCATCCTCGCGGTCGGGCTGACGCTCTTCTTCACCCGCACCACGATGGGGCGGCGGATGCGCGCGGCGGCCGAGGACCTGCGGATGGCCCGCCTCTGCGGCGTCGACGCCAACCGGGTGATCGCCGCCGCCTTCGTGATCAGCGGCCTGCTCGCCGGGGTGGTCTCGCTGCTGCTGGTGGCGCAGACCGACCTGGTCACCCCGCAGATGGGCTCGGCGCCGGTGCTGATCGGCTTCGTCGCCACCGTGATCGGCGGCCTGCGCAGCCTGGTCGGCGCGGCGCTCGGCGGCTTCATCCTCGGCTTCGTCACCGTCGCCCTGCAGGTCTACCTGCCGGTCGACCTGCGGGACTTCCGCGACGCCTTCGTCTTCGCCTTCGTGATCGCCTTCCTCGTGGTCCGGCCGCAGGGCCTCTTCGGGCCGGCCCAGGAGCGCGTATGAACGCCTACGCCCGCCCCGAGCCCGCCCCGCAGCCGGTGGCGCGGCGCCTGGTCGAAGGGGTGACCTGGATCTGGCCGGCGCTGGTGCTGTGCGCGCTGGTGTTCGTGCTCGCCAACCTCTTCGGCGGCGGCACCGGCAGCCTCCACCAGACGGTGCTGACGGCGCTGGTCAACCTGATCTTCGTCGTCGGCCTCTACATGTTCGTCGGCAACTCCGGCGTCCTCTCCTTCGGCCACGCCAGCTTCATGGCGATCGGCGCCTACACCTCGGCGCTGCTGACGATCCCGGTGGCGCTGAAGGGATCGCTGCTGCCGAGCCTGCCGCACTTCCTCGCCGTCGCCCACCTCCCCTCGCTCACCGCGGCGCTGATCGGGGGCTTCGTCGCCCTCCTCTTCGCGCTCGTCGTGGCGACGCCGCTGATGCGGCTGAACGGGCTGGCGGCGGGCATCGCGACCCTCTCGCTGCTGATCATCGTCCACGTCGTCACCGGCAACTGGACCGCGGTCACGCGCGGCACCGAAACGATGGTCGGGGTGCCGATCGACCTCACCCTCGACCAGGCCATCCTCTGCTCCTGCGGCGCGATCCTGCTCGCCTTCTTCCTGCAGGAATCGCGGCTCGGCTTTCGCCTCCGCGCCACCCGCGAGGACGAGCCTGCGGCGCGGGCGGTCGGCGTCGGGGTGTTCCGCGAGCGCACCACCGCCTTCGCCCTCAGCGCCTTCGTGGTCGGCGTCGCCGGGGGGCTCTACGCGCACTACCTCGGCTCCTTCGGGGCCGACGCCTTCTACCTCGAAGTCACCTTCCTGACCTTGGTCATGCTCGTCGTCGGCGGCATCAACAGCCTCGCCGGCGCGGTCGTCGGATCGATGGTGGTGTCCTTCGTCGCCGAGGTCCTGACCCGGCTCGAGCGCGGCTCGGAGGTCGGCCCCCTGCACGTGACCCTGCCCGACGGCTCGCAGCAGATCGTGCTGGCGCTGTTCCTCCTGCTGGTGCTGATCCTGCGCCCGAAGGGCCTGATGGGCGGCCGCGAAATCCGCTGGCCCTTCGGGCGCGGAAGGTGAGCGCGGCGGCCGACTGCGGCTTCTGCCGGCGCGCCGCTGCCGCCGCGCCGCCGAGCGGCGGGTGGATCGACCGCGACGAGCTGGTCGGCACCTTCCTGCTGCCGGGATGCGAGATCCCCGGCTGGGTGTGCGTGCAGACGAACGCGCACCTCGAGGGTTGGGCGGCGCTCGACGCCGCCCACTGCGCCGCGGTCGCCGCCGCGATCGGTCGGGTGTCCCGCGCCCTTGCCGCTCTCACCGGCGAGTCGCGGGTCTACACCTATGGGATGGGGGAGCGCTTTCCCCACTTCCACCAGATGGTCGGGCCGCCGCCCGCCGCGGTGCCCCCCGCGGACCGGGGCGCGCCGCTGCTCGCCCGCGTCGCCTCCCGTGACCCGGAGCTCGCCGATCGCGACGCCGCGCTTCACCTGGCGGCGCGCCTCCGGGAGTCGATCGGGCCCCGACGAGGAGATCGAACTGCAAATGAACACCACCGCTAGGAGAGTCGAATGAGCGAGCAGGATGCCCAGATTTCGTTCCCGCCCACGCCCGTGCTGGTTGTCGTCGACGCCTTCGTCGACCCCGAGCACGAGGAGGAGTTCAACCGCTGGTACGACGAGAAACACATGCCGCTGACGGTCTCCTGCCCCGGCTTCCGGATCGGCGCCCGCTACCGCTCCTCCGATGACAAAGAGCGCAAGTACACGACCCTCTACGTCGTCGACGACGAGGCGACGATGGAAACCGAGGAGCTGGCCGCGATCCGCGGCTTCGACCACCTCACCCCCTACGTCCGCTACGAGCGCCGCATCTACCGCCCCGTCTCGAGCTACGCGAAGGCCAAAGGCGAGCTGGAGCGCTACTAGGCGAGTAGCTTCGCGACGGTGGGGCGGACCGAGCTGTCGCCCGGCGAGGGTTCGGGCCTGAAGTATCGGAGCCCAGGCGTCCCGGGCGTCTCGGAGGCGGCCCGGGCAGGCTGTGGCCGCCTCCGAGACGCCCGGGACGAGGGGTTCTCGGGGAAGGAACTGGCGCAGGGACGGGCCTGCGCGGGGGGAGGACCCGGCGCAGGGACGGGTGCGTGGCGGGGAGATCGGCCACTCGCGGCCGTATGCGGATAGCGCATACGGCAGCAGGGCGCCTCCGTGACGGGACAGACGATTGCGACGTCTCCGTGACGAGGCCGACGGGAGACGCCACGAAGACCGTGCGATCTGCGCGGGTCCCGTAGGGAAGATG
>JAFDWF010000149.1 GCA_018268575.1 Actinomycetota bacterium | reverse complement strand
TCGGCGGCAAGGGCGCCACCGCGCAGCTCATATATGTGGAGCCGGGGGCCGAGGACCAGCTCGATTCGACCCTGCGCTTCCTGCTCTCGCCCCGCTCCGCCTACGTGGACGGGCAGGTGATCCGGGTGGGCAAGGGCGTCGCGCCGACGCCGGAGATCGACTGGGACCAACCGCTGGCGGGCAAGACGGCGCTGGTTACCGGCGCCTCGCGCGGGATCGGCGCGGCGATCGCAGCGAGGCTCGGCCGCGACGGCGCCAAGGTGGTCGGCCTCGACGTGCCGCAGGCCGGGTCCGACCTGCGCGCCGTGGTCGAGGCGCTCGGCGGCGAGGTGCTGCCGCTCGACATCACCGCCGCGGACGCGCCCGGACGGATCGCCGCCCACTTCGAGGACGACGGCGTCGACGTCGTCGTCCACAACGCCGGCGTGACCCGCGACCGGACGCTGGCGAAGATGCCGGAAGACCGCTGGGCGGGGTTGATGGAGATCAACCTCTCCGCCGAGGAGCGGATCGACGACGCCCTGCTCGACTCGCAGCGGCTGAATCCGAACGGGCGCATCGTCTGCGTCTCCTCGATGTCGGGGATCGCGGGCAACTCGGGGCAGACCAACTACGCCGCCTCGAAGGCGGGCGTGATCGGGATGGTCGAGTCGCTGGCGCCGGAGCTGGCACAGCGGGGGTCGACCATCAACGCGGTCGCCCCCGGCTTCATCGAGACGCAGATGACCGCGGCGATGCCGATCGGCCCACGCGAAGCCGGCCGGCGGCTCTCCTCGCTCTCGCAGGGCGGGCTGCCGGTCGACGTCGCCGAGACGATCGCCTGGTTCGCCTCCCCCGCCACCACCGGGGTCAACGGCAACGTGGTCCGCGTCTGCGGCCAGAGCCTCCTGGGGGCGTGACGGTGGCGAGTGCGAAGGTCAAGACGCGCAAGCTAGAGAGCGCGCCTCAGGTCCTGCCGCTCTACGCGCGCGCCGCCGCGCCGCTGGTGCCGGGCGCCTCGCTGCTGCCGTTCGTGCCGGGCGGCGGCGGCGAGATCCCGGATATTCAACTGCAGCTTGACGGGGTCGTCGCCGACCCGGGCGCCGTTGCGGCGTACGCCAAGGTCTGCGGCTTCGCCCTGCGCGACCACCTGCCGCCGACCTATCCGCACGTGCTCGCCTTCCCCCTCCACATGGCGCTGATGGCGGACGGCTCGTTCCCCTTCGGCGCCGTCGGCCTCGTCCACATCGCCAACCAGATCACCCAGTACCGGCGGCTCGGCATCGGCGAGGAGCTGGCGCTGCGGGTGCAGGCGACGAAGGTGGCGCCGCACCCGAAAGGCAGGGCGTTCGAGGTGGTGACCGAGGCGCGGGTCGACCGCCAGGTCGCCTGGGAGAGCACCAGCACCTTCCTGCACCGCGGCAAGGGCGACCCGGGCGCGGCGCCCGGTGCCCAGCTGGTCCCCACCGTCGCCGAGGAGACCCGGGCGAGCGCCGAGTGGCGCCTCCCTGGCGACCTCGGCCGGCGCTACGGCGCGGTCTCCGGCGACCGCAATCCGATCCACATGCACGCGCTGACCGCGAAGCCACTCGGCTTCCACAGCGCGATCGCGCACGGGATGTGGACGAAGGCGCGGGCCCTGGCGGCGCTCGAGCCGCGCCTCCCCGACGCCTTCGCCGTCGACGTCCGCTTCCGCCGGCCGATCTACCTGCCGACGAAGGTCGAGTTCGCCACTGACGGGTCCCTCTTCACCGTGCGCAAGCGCACTGACAGACATCTGGACGGCCAGATCACCCCGATCACCCCCAAGACGAGTCCCAAAGGAAAGGCACAGTGACGACTAGCACCGAGACCGAGAAGGGCGTGGCCGAGCGCACGATGGGCATCGGGCTGCGGGCGATCAACCGGCTCGCGGGCTCTGACCTGCTCGACCGCATCCGCATCCGCAAAGGGGTCGAGCGGGCCCTCTTCCAGGGCACCAAGGGCGGCTTCCGCACGGCCACCGTGGCCGGGCGCACCTTCAAGGCCGCCCAGCAATTGGGCAAGCCGGCGCGCCAGGCGCGCTCGAAGTCGCGGGGCCTCTTCGACATCACGCCCGACGACGAGCAGGCGATGTTCCAGGAGGCCGGGCGCGCGTTCGCCGAGGAGAAGGTCCGCCCGGCCGCCAAAGCGGCCGACGACGAGCGCCGGACGCCACCCGAGATCCTCACCCAGGCGACCGAACTGGGCGTGGCGATGCTCGGCGTCCCGGCCGAGCTCGGCGGGGTGATGGAAGAGGGCGCCGCGACCGCGGCGGTGCTGATCGGCGAGGCGCTCGCCCACGGCGACATGGGGATCGCCTACGCGGCGCTCGCTCCCGGTGCCGTCGCGATCGCGATCGGGCTCTGGGGCTCGGCCGAGCAGGAGGCGACCTACCTGCCCGCCTTCACCGAGGAGAACGCGCCCGCCGCGGCGCTGGCGATCCTCGAGCCGCGGCCGCTGTTCGATCCGCTGGCACTCGACACGGTGGCGAGGCGCGACGGCGAGGACTGGGTAATCGACGGCGCCAAGTCGCTGGTGGCGCGCGCCGCGGAGTGCGAGCTCTTCCTCGTCGCCGCCACGGCCGAGGGCGTCGGCCCGGCCCTCTTCGTGGTCGAGTCGGGGATCAAAGGGCTGTCGGTGGAGGACGAGCCCGCGATGGGCCTGCGCCCCGCGTCGACCGGGAGGCTGATCCTCGAGGGCGTGCGCGTCCCGGCGACGGCGATCCTCGGCGAGGGGGCGCGCGCCGACTACGTCGAGTGCGTGCACCGGGCGCGGATCGCCTGGAGCTCGCTCGCGGTCGGCACCGCGGGGGCGGTCCTCGACTACGTCATCCCTTACGTGAACGACCGGCAGGCTTTCGGCGAACCGGTCTCCAACCGGCAGGGCGTCGCCTTCGCCGTCTCCGACATCGGCATCGAGTCGAACGGCATGCGCTTGGCCACCTACCGGGCGGCCGCCCGCGCCGACCGCGGCGAGAACTTCGCTCGCGAGGCGGCAATCGCCCGCAGGCTCTGCACCCAGAAGGGGATGAAGATCGGCTCCGACGGCGTCCAACTGCTCGGTGGCCACGGCTTCGTCAAGGAGCACCCGGTCGAGCGCTGGTACCGAGACCTCAGGTCCGCGGGCGTGATGGAGGGCGCCCTGCTCGTCTAGCCGACCGGCACGAGTGAAGGAGACACCATGATCAATCTCGAGATCCCGAAGAAATACAAGCCGCTGGCAAGCCAGGCAAACCAGGTGGCGACCGAGGTGTTCCGCCCGATCTCGCGCAAGTACGACGCGGCCGAGCACGCCTACCCGAAGGAGCTCGACATGCTGGCGTCGCTGATCGACGGCATGAACGAGGGCTCCGACCTCGGCGGAGCCGGTGCCGCCGGCGTGCGGCGCTCCGCCAACGGGGGCGACCCGGGGGAGAACCGCAACGGCTCGAACCTCTCCACCGTGCTCGGCATCATCGAGCTCAGCTGGGGCGACGTGGGCCTCTTGCTCTCGATGCCACGCCAGGGGCTCGGCAACTCGGCGATGGCCTCGGTGGCGACCGAGGAGCAGCTCGAGCGCTACGGCGGCAGGTGGGCGGCGATGGCGATCACCGAGCCCGAAGCGGGCTCCGACTCGGCGGCGATCCGCACCACCGCCGAGCTCGACGGCGACGAATACGTGCTGAACGGCGAGAAGATCTTCGTCACCTCGGGCGACCGGGCCGACCTGATCGTCGTCTGGGCCACCCTCGACCGGAGCAAGGGCCGCGCTGCGATCAAGTCCTTCATCGTCGAGCGCGACAACCCGGGCTTGAAGCTCGACCGGCTCGAGCACAAGCTCGGGATCCGCGCCTCCGACACCGCCAACTTCACCCTGCAGGACTGCCGGGTGCCGAAAGACGCGCTGCTCGGCGACCCGGAGGTGAAGGAGAAGGGCTTCGCCGGGGTGATGGAAACGTTCGACAACACGCGGCCGCTGGTGGCGGCGATGGCGGTCGGGGTGACCCGGGCGGCGCTCGAGGAGACGCGCCGGCAGCTCGCCTCAGCGGGAGTCGAGATCGACTACGACACCCCCGCCCTCTCCCAGCCCGCCGCGGCGGCGCGCTTCCTCGAGATGGAGTCCGACTACGAGGCCGCCTGGCTCCTCACCCTGCAGGCGGCCTGGATGGCCGACAACTCGAAGCCCAACTCCCTGCAGGCCTCGATGGCGAAGGCAAAGGCGGGCCGCACCTGCGTCGACGTCACCCTCGGCTGCGTCGAGCTCTGCGGCGCCGTCGGCCTCGGCGAGGGCGAGCTGCTGGAGAAGTGGGCCCGCGACGCCAAGATCCTCGACATCTTCGAGGGCACCCAACAGATCCAGCTCCTGATCGTCGCCAGGCAGCTGCTGGGGAAGGGTTCGAGCGAACTGCGGTAGGCGGCTGAAGGGACGGGGGCGTCCCCGGCTGGCGCCCGGGAAGGGACGCGGCCTTTTCGGAGGCGACCCTGGCAGGCTGTGGCCGCCTCCGAAAAGGCCGAGATTTGAGAGGAACGGCAGAGGGTCCGGGCGAGGGGCGAGGATCGCGCCGGGGGACAGTGCCCGTCACGAAGGCGCCGGGAACGTCGGGGAGACGTGAGGAAGACGCCGGGAACCGCGCGGGAGACGTGAGGGAGACGTCACCGGTTCCACGCTTCCTCCAACGTTACAAACACGTGACCACGGTTCTGGGCCCCTATAGGGGCCCAGATTCACTCAGCGCGAGATACGGGGCCAGAACCCTCGCAGGAAGGCTCACGCCTTCCCTGCGATCATGGACCCTTCGTCACGGACTGGGCGGGGATCCTCGGGGATCTCCCGTATCCATGCATCTTCCCGGCATGACCCGCGCAGATCGCACGGTCTTCGTGCCGACTTTCTTCGGCCTCGTCACGGAGACGTCGCGTTCCTCGGTCCCATCACGGAGAGGCCGGACTCCCCGGATCTCCCCGCCACGCACCCGTCCCTGCGCCAGCTTCCCCCCGAAACCACCCGTCCCGGGCGTCTCGGAGGCGGCCACAGCCTGCCCGGGTCGCCTCCGAGACGCCCGGGAGGCCGGAGCTCCGATCGGTCCGGCCCGAACCACCTCAGGCCCGAACCCCCGCCCGAGCGCGCAGCAGATCGACCTACAAATCGGGTCGAGGCGCTCAAGCGCGCTAGGCAGTGGCCGATCCGGCAGACTGCCGGATCGTGAACATCATCGATGACCTGATGGAGCGGGCTCCGGCTTCGGAGCTGGGGATCGTCGCGATCGACCCGGAAGGGGCGCGACGGGACTGGCATTACGGCGAAATGATCGCCACCTCGGCGGGGCTCTCGGGCGCCTTCGCGGCACGCGGGGTGAAGCGCGGCGACGTGGTGATGACGCTGGTCGGCAACCGGATCGAGTGGGTACTGAGCCTGCTTGCCTGCTGGCGGATGGGGGCGGTGGCGCTGCCCTGCAACACGCAACTGCGGCGCAAGGACCTGGAGCTGCGGGTCGCCGCCGCGAATCCGGCGCTCTGCGTCGGCGAGGAACGGCTGCTCGGCGAGCTCCCCGGCGGGGTGCCGACGATGACGATGGCCGAGGTCGCCGAGGTTCTCGACGAGGACCGCCCGCAGGAGACCCCCGCCTCGGTGGCCGACCTCGACGCCGAGGATCCGGCGCTGATCGTCTTCACCTCGGGCACGACCGGCGACCCGCGTGGGATCGTGCACGCCTACCGGTACCTGTTCGGCCAACGGATCCAGGCCGAGAACTGGTTCGGCTCGCGCCCCGGCGACCTCGCCTGGTGCACGACCGCGACCGGCTGGTCGAAGTCGGCCCGCAACGTCTTCCTCGCCCCCTGGCTGACCGGCGCCGCAGCGGTGATCCAGGACGGCCGCTTCGACCCGGCCGAGCGGCTCAACCTCGCCGAGGCGCTGGGCGTCAACGTGCTCTGCCAGGCGCCGACCGAGTACCGGATGCTGGCCCGCCGCACCGCCCTGCGCCCCCTCCCCGCGCTGCGCCGGATGGTCTCCGCGGGCGAGCCGCTCGACCCGGAGACGATCGCCGCCTTCCTCGAGGCGACCGGGCTCGAGCCCTCCGACGGCTACGGCCAGACCGAGACCGGCCAGGTGACCGCCAACCTGATCGGCGAGCCGGTCCGCCGCGGCTCGATGGGCAAGCCCTTGCCGGGCGTCGAGGTCCGCATCGTCGACGGCGAGCTGCAGCTGCGCCGCCGATCCTCCCCCACCTTCTTCTCCCGCTACCTCGACGGCGAGCGTTTCGAGGGCGAGTGGTGGCAGACCGGTGACCTGGTGGACGAGGACGAGGACGGCTTCCTCTTCTTCGCCGGCCGGGGCGACGACATCATCAGCTCCTCCGGCTACCGGATCGGGCCGACCGAGGTCGAGGCGGCACTGCTCTCCCACCCGGCGGTGGCCGACGCGGCGGCGGTCGCGGCGCCCGACCCGGAGCGCGGCAGCGTCGTGCGGGCGATCGTCGTCCTCCGCGACCGCGAGCCGAGCGAGGAGCTGGCCGCCGAGCTGCGCGAGCACTGCAAAGAGCAGACCGCCCCCTACAAGGCCCCCCGTGTCGTCGAGTTCGTCGACGAGCTGCCGAAGACGACCAGCGGCAAGGTCAAGCGCGCCCAGCTGCGCGCGGAACTCGCCTAGGTCGTCTCGAGCAGGGCTTCCTCGACCCCGACCGGTGGGCCGAGGTGGTACCCCTGCGCCATGTCGACGCCGAGCTCGCGCAGCAGGCGAGCGGTGTCCTCGTCCTCGACGAACTCGGCGATCGTGCGCTTGCCGAGGCCCTTGGCGATGCCGACGATCGCCTCCACAGTGAGCCGGTCGGCGTCGTTGCGGACGAGGTCGCGGACGAAGGTGCCGTCGATCTTGATCACGTCGAAGGGGAAGCGCTTCAGGTACTCGAAGGGGCCGAAGCCGGCGCCGTAGTCGTCGATCGCCAGTTCGCAGCCGAACTCGATCAGCCGGTCGGCGAAGCCCGCCGCCGTCTCCAGGTCCTCGACCCGGGCCGTCTGGGTGATCTCGAAAGTGCAGCGGGAGGGGTCGGCATCGCCCTCGTCGAGCCGCCGCTCGATGTACTCGAGCACCGAGATGTCGGTCAAGGAGGCGCCGGAGAGGTTGACGTGGAGGGAGACCGGCGCGCCGGCGCGCTCGCGCTCGCCGATCAGGTCGAGCGCCTGGCCGACCACCCAGCGGTCGAGCTCCTGCACCATCCCGGAGCGCTCGGCGACGCCGATGAAGGCCGAGGCGGGCAGCAGCTCCCCTGACTCGCCGCGCATCCGCAGCAGCAGCTCGAAGCGTTCGACGGCGCCGCTGGTGAGGCTCTGGATCGGCTGCGTCGCCAGGCTGAGCCGGTTCTGGGTCAGGGCGTTGCGGATCTTGGCGCTGGTGGTGAGTCGGCGGGCTTCGCCCGGACCCGCCTCGACCGGCGCCTCGAACAGCGAGACCCGGTTGCGACCCGCCGCCTTCGCCTGGTACATCGCCTCGTCGGCGGCGGCCAGCACCGCCTCGGCGCCGCCGTCGGATTCGGCGCCGAACATGGTGATGCCGACGCTGATCGTGGCGCCTGCCAACTCGGGGTCGCCGGCGAAGCCGTCGGCGACCTGGGCGCGTAGGTCCTCGGCCAGCTGCAGGGCGCCCTCGACGTCGGACTGCGGCATCAGCACGGCGAACTCGTCACTGGAGAGGCGGGCGACGATGTCGGTGGCGCGGACACGTTCGCGCAGCGTCGCCGCGATGCGGCGGATCAGGTTGTCGCCCTGCTGGTGGCCGAGGCGGTCATTGACCTCCTTGAG
>JAFDWF010000148.1 GCA_018268575.1 Actinomycetota bacterium | reverse complement strand
TCCCGGCATAAGGAACAGCGGAGCGTAGGGCCTTCCGCCGTCCCCCCATGACCCGGCCTTCTCGGAGGCGGCCACAGCCTGCCAGGGTCGCCTCCGAAAAGGCCGGGTCCCTTACGCGTCCCGCCGGAGCACCCCAGGGCCCCGGCCACCCACCTACCCCAGCTCGCCCCCCTCGGGCACGCCCTCCATCAGGTAGAAGCGGGCCCGGCCCAGCTCCTCGCCGTTGACCTCGACCACCGCGGCGTGGGGGCCAGCGGTGGTGAAGGTGGCGGTGGCGGCGATCGACATCACCAGGCGCTGCTCTTGGCCCTGGGGCATGCCGGGCGGCCGGCCGGTCTCGAAGTTGGCGGTCAGGCCGTCGCCGAGCTCGACCCCGTCGGGGTCCTGGATCGTCACCACCAGCTCGTGCGGGCTGTTGGTCTCGTGCCAGGCGACGTCGATGCCGAGGCCGATGTGGAAGGACCACTCGTGCGGCATCTCGGGCAGGCGGAGGACGTTCCAGCCGCCCCCGGTCAGGTAGAGCTTCCCGTTCACCGCCTCGGAGTAGTCGGTGAGCATGAGGAAGCCGATGTTCACTCCTCGCCCTTCTTCTTGCCCTTGCCCTCGGTGCCCGGGTAGGGCGTCACCGGCAGGTCGGGCACCACTTCGATCTTGCCGCCGCGCTGGAACTGAAGGTCGACCTTCTCGTCCTTGCGGTAGGTCCCCCACAGTCCGAGGTACATCGCCAGCCAGCGGCTGGTGCCCATTTCCTCCTTCACGATCGGCCGCGTGAACACCAGTTCGCGGTCCTCGATGTCGAAGTCCTCGCCCTCGGTCTGGACGACCCCGTTGATGTAGACGGTGTAGGGCGGCTCGGCGCCGGCGGGCATCTTCACCCGCTCGCCGGCGGCGTAGCTTCCCTTGGGCACGCCGGGGCTGTTCATGTGGTCGGTCATCGATCGGTTCCCTCCAAAGTCTCGCGTACCAGGTCGAAAGGCGTGTCGTGGCCGCTCGGGTCGAGCTCCTCCCGCCGCAGCCCGCCCCGGTAGGGGACGAAGGTGCCGTCGCCGCGCACGTCGACCCCGGCGACCGGCTTGTGCAGCAGGCCGCGCCCGCTCAGCTCCAACCGCGCCGTCACCTGATCCGCCGGTTTGAACGTGCGCAGCAAGTTGGCGGTCTTCGGTGGGCCCTCGGCGCGGATCTGGAGCGCTCGCTCGCGCATCGTCGCGACCGCCGCGCCGAGATCGTCGAAGCCGTCATGGTCGACTTTGGCGCCTGCGCGGACGGTTAACTTCCACCTCGGACGGGCCACGTCCCCAGCCTACAAACGCACCGACGCTCGTACCCTTCGGGAAGCGAGCACCGGGGCGGGGCCGTCGCGGCGCGCTCAGGCCCCCCGGCGCGGACGTTTGGGCCGGCGGGCGGGCGGGCCGACGATTTTCTCCGCCCCCTGCCGGTCGTTGACGGTGACGTAGGAGCGCTCGCGCTCACCGGTGTAGATCTGCCGCGGGCGGGCGATTTTCTTGTCCGGGTCTTCCTGCATCTCCATCCACTGGGCGACCCAGCCGGCCGTCCGTGGGATCGCGAAGAGCAGCGTGAACATGTCGGTCGGGATCCCCAGCGCCTCGTAGATGATCCCCGAGTAGAAGTCGACGTTCGGGTAGAGCTTGCGCGAGGTGAAGTACTCGTCGGCGAGCGCCTGCTTCTCCAGCTCGCGCGCGATCTCGACCAGCGGGTTGTACTCGGTCGCCTCGAAGACGGCGGGCATGTGCTCCTGGATGATCCGCGCCCGTGGGTCGTAGTTCTTGTAGACCCGGTGGCCGAAGCCCATCAGTTTCTCTTCCTGGTCCTTGACCCGCTGGAGGAAGTCGGGGATGTTCTCGATCCGGTCGATCCGCCGCAGCATCCGCAGCACCGCCTCGTTGGCGCCGCCGTGCAGCGGCCCGTAGAGCGCCGCCACCCCGGCCGCCACCGCCGAGTACGGGTCGACGTCGGAGGAGCCGACGCCGCGCACCGCGTTGGTCGAGCAGTTCTGTTCGTGGTCGGCGTGGAGGATGAAGAGGACGTCGAGCGCTTTGGCGAGCTCCGGCTTCGGCACGTGTTTGGCTTCGGTCTTGCGGAAGACCATCGAGAGGAAGTTCTCGGCGAAGCCGAGGTCATTGTCCGGGTAGACGTAGGGCAGCCCCATGTTGTGCCGGTAGGAGAAGGCGGCGAGGGTTGGCACCTTGGCGATCAGGCGGACGGCGGCCATGTAGCGCTCTTCCTCGTCCTTGATCTGCTTCGCGTCGGGGTAGAAGGTGGAGAGCGCGCCGACGCCCGACAGCAGCATCCCCATCGGGTGCGCGTCGTAGCGGAAGCCCTCGAAGAGGTGCTTCAGGTCCTCGTGGACGAAGGTGTGGTGGGTGATGTCGAAGACCCAGCGCTGGAGCTGCGCCTCGGTCGGCAGCTCGCCCCAGATCAGTAGGTAGGCGACCTCGAGGAAGGTGGATTTTTCGCACAGTTCGGCGATCGAGTAGCCGCGGTGTTCGAGGATGCCCTTCTCGCCGTCGATGAAGGTGATCGCCGAGCGGCAGGAGGCAGTGTTGGTGAAGGCGGGGTCGAACGACATCAGGCCGAAGTCGTCCTCGGCGACTTTGATCTGGCGCAGATCCATGGCCCGCACGGTGCCGTCGCTCACCGGCAACTCGTAGGTTTTGCCGGTCCGGTTGTCGGTGACGGTCAGGGTCTCTGTCCCGCCCGCGACACCGCCCTCGGCACTGGCGTCAGTGGTCTGCTGCTCGGTGGCCATCACCCTCCTGTTCCTGCATCGTGGAGAACCTAGTATTCCAGTTCGACGTCGCCGACCCGTTGCCGGGACTGGTACCCCGAGCGGCCCCTGAGAATGCGCGACGAGCCGGGCGAAGCCCTAGTCGCGGGGGGCCGGGACGCCCTCGAACTGGGTCATCCGGCGCAGCGCCTCGAAGCGCTCGTCGATCTCGCCGCGGTCGAGCCGGGCGACCCGCTCGGTGCCGAACTCCTCGACGTTGAAGGAGGCGAGCACGGTGCCGTACCCCATCGCCCGCCGCAGGTTCGCCTCGTCGAGATCGCCGCCCGAGCCGTCGAGGTAGCCGAAGAAGCCGCCCGCGAAGCTGTCGCCGGCGCCGGTCGGGTCGCGCACGTCCTCGAGCGGGAAGCCGGGCAGGGCGAAGAAGCTGTGCTCGCCACCGTCGCCCTCGGTCCCCTGGTCGCCGGTGAAGAGGGCGGCGCCGTACTCGCCACGCTTGGCGACGACCGCCCGCGGTCCCATCGCCATCACCGCGCGCGCCGCCCGGGCGAGGTTCGACTCCCCGGTCAGCATGCGGATCTCGGCGTCGTTGACTACCAGGCAATCGATTTCGCTGATCGCCGCGAGGAGCGAGTCCTTGGCCGTCTCGATCCAGAAGTTCATCGAGTCGAGCCCGCTGAACCCGGCGCCGCCGCACTGGGCGCGCACCTGCCGCTGCAGGTCGGGCTGGATGTTGGCGAGGAAGAGCGTGTCGGCGGCCTGGGCGGCGGGCGAGAGCTTCGGCTCGAACTCGCCGAAGACGCCGAGCTGGGTGTCGTCGGTGTGGGCGACGTTGAGGTCGAAGTCGTAGTGGCCGCGCCAGAAGAAGCTCTGGCCGCCTGCCACCCGCTCGATGTCCTCGCAGCGGATCCCGCGTGATTCGAGCAGCTCGAACTGCTCTGTGCCGAAGTCGTCGCCGACCGGACCGACCGGCCGCACCTCGGTGAAGAAGCTGGCCGCCAGCGAGAAGTGGACGGCGGCGCCGCCGAGCATGCGCTCGCGCTCCCCGAACGGAGTCTTCACGGCGTCGAAGGCGATCGATCCGACCACGGTCAGGGCCATAGGGGATCGCACCCTAGCGGCTCCCCTGCGAGACTCGTCGCGATGAAAGCGATCCAGTTGCAGGAGTTCGGCGGCGCCGAAGCGTTCCAGTACGTCGATCTCGACGACCCGACGCCCGGCGAGGGAGAGGTGCTGGTCGAGGTGACCCGCTCCGGGGTCAACTTCGCCGACACCCACGCGACCCACGACGATTACCTCGCCCCGCAGCAGCTGCCGCTGGTGCCTGGCGCCGAGATCGCCGGCCGCACCGCCGACGGCGGTCGCGTCGTCGCCCTGGTCGGCACCGGCGGCTACGCGGAGAAGGTGCTGGTCCCGGAGTCGAACCTGATCCCGATTCCCGACGGGGTCGACGACGAGCAGGCGGCGGGCGCGCTGCTGCAGGGCCTCACGGCGATGACGCTGGTCAAGCGCAGCGCCCGGATCGAGGCGGGGGAGACGATCCTGGTCGAGGCCGCCGCGGGCGGCACCGGCACGCTCGCGGTGCAGATCGCCAAGGCCCAGGGGGCGAAGGTGATCGGGATGGCCTCGAGCGCCGCGAAGCGGGAGCTCGTCGAAGGGCTCGGCGCCGACGCGACCGTCGACTCCGGGGCCGACGACCTGCGCGCGGAGATCCTCGCCGCCAACGGCGGCCACAAGGTCGACGCCGTCCTCCACATGAGTGGCGGCGACGCCTTCGAGGCCGAGCTGGCGGCGCTCGCCCCGCTCGGCCGCCTCGTCATCTTCGGCAACGCCTCGCGCGACCAGCGCGACGTCGACACCGGCGCGTTGCTGCACGGATCGAAGGCCGTGATCGGCATGTGGCTGGTCCACGTGCTGGCCCGACGCGACCTCGCGGTGCCCCTGATCGGCGAGCTGCTGGGGGCGCTGGCGACGGGCGCGCTGCAGGTGACGATCGGCGGCGTCTACCCTCTGTCGGAAGCGGCGCGGGCCCACGAGGCGCTCGAATCCCGCGCCACCACCGGCAAGCTGCTGTTAGATCCCTCTTCATGAATGACTTCAAGGACCTAGGACTCTCGCCTGCGATCCAGCAGGCCCTCGACGAGCTCGGCTACGTCGAGCCCTCGCCGATCCAGGAGGAGGCGATCCCGGAGCTGCTCGCCGGCCACGACGTGATCGGCCAGGCGCAGACCGGCACCGGCAAGACGGCGGCCTTCGGCCTGCCGCTGCTGCAGTACCTCGACCCGGCCAACGACGAGGTGCAGGCGGTCGTCCTCACCCCGACCCGCGAGCTCTGCATCCAGGTGACCCAGGCGCTGCGCTACTACGCCGAGCACCTCGAC
>JAFDWF010000147.1 GCA_018268575.1 Actinomycetota bacterium | reverse complement strand
TGCGCAAAGCTCCCCCCGAAACCTCCCGTCCCGGGCGTCTCGGAGGCGGCCACAGCCTGCCCGGGTCGCCTCCGAGACGCCCGGGACGTCCGAACTCCGATTCCTCCGGCCCGGACCACTTCCGGCCCGCGGCCCGCACCTACCCAGGCGCCAGCTCAACCACCCTCGCACCCCTCGTGGAACTACTCATCTAGGTCGGCCGTCTACCCGGCAGTCGCGTCTTGGTCGCGTTTTCACCCGCGGCGACCTCCGCTGGGCTACCTTCGCGCGCGCATGCCGACAGCAGTCGGTCCACGTCGACCCAGCAGGGGAGAACCAGAACAGATGAATCGTTGGCTCAGTCAGTCCCGCCCGAAGGTGACGGCGCTCGCGCTTGTGGTGGCGGCATCGCTCGCGGGTGGGGTGCTCGTCGGTTGCGGAAGCAACAGCAAGGAAGTCCAGAGCACGGTGGAAAAGCAGATCGAAAAGGGCAATGAAACGGCCGAAAAGATCGTCAACGAAACCACCAAGAAGGCGCAGGAAGAACTGAAGAAGGCCAACCAGGAAGCCGGCGCCACCTCCAAGCAGGCGAAGGAAGCCTCCAAGCAGGCTGAAGAAGCGATCGAAGAAGCCAAGACCCAGGCGAAGAAGGGCATCGAAGAAGGCAAGGAAAAGTCCAAGGAAGTGATGGAAGAAGTCAACAAGCAGATCGAAGAAGCGGGCAAGTAGTTCGCACGCCAAGGCAAGGAGGGACGATGGGATTCCTGGACAAGGTCAAGGGCACCGCCAAGCAGGCGGTCAACCCTGGTGGACAGATGAAGGAGCGCGACAAGATCCAGAAGATCAACGCCGCGGGCGTCGACGCGACCGCCACCGTCGACTCGATGCAGGAGGTCGGCTCGCAGCTCGGCGGCGGCCATCAGATCGACTTCCAGCTCACCGTCCACCCGGCCGACGGCGCCGACTACAAGGTGGTGACCAGCCAGTCGATGCACGAGCAGACGCTGAAGGGCGTCGTGGAGGGGGCGACCGTCGCGGTCAAGATCGACCCCGACGATCCCCAGTCCCTGCTCGTCTGGGGTGCCGCCGGTTAGCCCGCCGCCTGACCCCCGCCTCCGGCGCCCGCTCGTTCAGCCGGGCGCCGAGAGGTAGGCGGCGACCCGCTCGCAGCCGCGCCGCAGCCGACGGAAGTAGGCGGCGCGGCTGAGGTGGAGGGCTTCGGCGACCGCTTCGTGGGTCGCGTGGCGTTCGAGGTAGCCGCGGCGCAGCACGGTCTGGGTAAGCGCGTCGCCGGGGGTCTCGCCAAAGGCGCGATCGACCGCCTCGACGAGGGCGTCGCGGGCCGAGTCGGAGCGCTCGGCGACGCCCTCCCCGTGGGCCAGCGGGCTCCTCGCCAGGTCGGCCGGGACGCCGAGGTTGCGAAACGCCTCGCGCACCGTCGCCACAGAGACGGCGCGGGCGGTCGCCGGGCGCGACGGCTCCGGCAGGCCGAGCTCGCGGTAGACGTGGGCGTGGAGCGCGGCGAGGACGCCGCCCGGCCCCCAGTCGACCACGTGGCACTCGATCGTCTCCCCGCCGACGCGGGCGTCGAGCCCGGCGATGTGGACGGCGCCGCCGGCGGCGGCGAAGTCGCGGGCGCCGGGCAGGGCCGGGTTGATCGGCAGGTAGCCGTAGCGCGGGCTGCCCGAGGTCGCGGCGAGCAGCCCGGCCATCCCGAGCAGGCCGAAGAGGTCCGGGTCGCGATCCTCGGCGACGCCGATCATGTCGCGCCAGATCACCGTGTCGGGACGCTCGAGGCGGCGCGCGTGAGCGAGGCGCGGGCCGAGGATCGGGTCCTCGTCGGCCGCCACCGGCGCCGTCCCCGGGGTGAGCGAGACGGTCACGCCGCAGAGGCGCTCGTCGCGGTCGCGGGCGACGGTGCCGTGCTCGGGCGCCGCCTCGAGCAGCGCCCGCGAGCCCTCCCAAACGGCGGCGTGGCGGCGCCCGGCGAGGCGACGGTCGGCCGCCTCGAGGTCCCCGACGCGGAGGCCGTCGACGCGCAGGCGCGCTGAGGCCCGCCAGGAGAAGCCCCAGTGGAGCGCCGGGCTGTCGGCGAGTTCGGCCAGGTCGGTCACCGCCAACGGCCCCGCCGGACCGATGCCGATCGCGTACAGGTGGTCGGCGACGCGGCGGCGCAGCGCGCGTTCGACCAGCGGGTGGTCGCGCCGCATGCAGGCGCGGATCGCCTCGCGGACCAGCTCGTGAGGGGAGACCCCGAGGCCGCGCGGCTCGACGAAGTCGCGCCCTCGCAGCCACTCCCACTCGGCCTCCGGGTCGGCGCCGAGCAGCGAGTCGGCGAGCAGGTCGGGCGTCGTCACCCGGGCGATCGCGGCGGTCCCGAGCGTCGCCAGGTGGGGGCCCTGGAGGCGCTCGGCGACCAGGCGCGCGACGAGGTCTTCGTCGAGCCGCCCACCGCCCGCCGACCCCGGATCGCCCTGGGCTGAGGCGGCGGCGAGCTCCAGCGCCAGCGGGTTGCCGTGAGCCCAGTCGCGCGCCCGCTCGACCGCCGCGGCATCGAGGCCATGGCGGCGGAGGACCTCGGTCGACGCCTCGGGACGGAGCGGCGCCAGCGCCAGCGCGAGGAAGCCGGCCTCGGCGCGCGGCGCCCACTCGGGCCCGGGCGCCCGGCGCGAGCCGATCAGGACCGCAGCGCCGGGCGGCAGCGCCGGCAGGAGGACGCGACGCAGGTAGCCGCCGAGCGCCTCGACGTGCTCGAAGCTGTCGAGGACGACCAGCGGCCGGCCCCGCTGAGGCGGCGCGCCGAGCGCGTCCTCGAGCTGGTCGGGGGCCGGCGCGATGTCGCGACCGTCGATCCAGACGAGCTGGTAGCCGCCAGACCTCGCCACGGCGCGGTCGGTCGCCTCGTGCAGGAGCGCCGTCTTGCCGATTCCGGCGGGTCCGTGGACGTAGACGGCGCCGACCCGCCCCGGCGTCGCCATCTCCGCCTCGATCCGACCCAGCTCACCGTCGCGCCCCACCAGCACCCGCGCAGGATCTCAGATCCGATCCCCGCGCCGGTTAAGTGTGGGGTTGCTGGAGTTCGAGGAGAAGCTCCCGGAGCTGGGCGAAGCGCGATGCGCCGAGCTGCTGCGCCCAGGCGGCCTCCATCTCGCCGACCGCCTCGCGGATCACGCCGGCCGCCGCGACGCCGCGGGACGTGAGGACGATTCGCTTGGAGCGCTGGTCGGCGGGGTCTGGCTCGCGTTTGAGGTAGCCGAGCCGTTCGAGCCCGCCGAGCAGGTGGTTGAGCGCCTGTTTGCTGATCCCGAGCTGCGCGGCGAGGTCGGTCGGCCGGGCGCCTTGGGGGCCGGGGTACCGGACGATGCTGAGGTGGGCTGCGTCGAGGTCGTCGAAGCCGCTCTCCTGCAGGCGCTCGAGCATGTGCCGTTGCACGGCTTCCCAGGGGATGCGCAGAAGCGCGCCGATCAGCGGCGGCCCGAAGGGCTCTTGGCTGAATGGTGCGGGGTTGAGCGGCGTAGATTTCATAAAGCGACTTGACGGATTGGGTGTCGTTCCCTAAGGTCAAGTCACTTTACCATCTAGGTTCGGAGGAGAGATGTCGACGATCACGCACGAGGAGATCATCATCGGCGAGCTGGCGGTCCGGCCGCGCGTCGAGCCGGAGGAGTCCGGGGGCTCGGTCGCGATCCACGAGTTCGACGTCCCGGTCGGCGCGGAGCTGCCGCTCGCCCACAGCCACGACGCCTACGAGGAGACGATCTACGGACTCGCGGGCACGGTCACCTTCACGATCGAGGGGAAGGCGGCGGCGATCGGGCCGGGCGAGTCAGTCTGCATCCCGCGCGGCGCCGCCCATTCCTTCGCCAACGAGGGGAAGGTCGACGCGACCGCCCTGGCGATCGTCACCCCGGGCATCCTCGGCGGCGACTACTTCCGCGAGGTGGCGGCGATCGTCGACGCCGCGGCCGGCGGCCCACCCGATCTCGCCGCGATCGGCGAGGTCATGCGCCGTCATGGCCTGACCCCCGTCCCCTGACGGAAGCCGCGCCCTGCTCGTACCCGGATCTCGATCCGCGGGTGACGATCGCGGGGTCGCCCCGTCGCTTTCGCCCCCGACTTCGGCCGGGCTCAGCAGCCCTTCGGCCCGACCGGGCGCAGGGGCTCGATGGCCTGGCGGCGGAAGCCGGCGGGCAGCGGGCCGTCGAGCTTGTAACGAAGCTTCGAGTAGATGGTCTTACCGCGGCACTGGATCTGGGCTTCGAGACGGAGGCTCGCCGCAGGTCGGTAGACCTTGCCTTCGGCACAGTTCGGGGTGCAGCCGCGGACGTAGGCGCGAGCGGAGGCGGTGGCGACCGCGCCGCCGTAGCTTTCGTACTTGATTCCGGTCAGCGCGAAGGTGCCGTCGGCCGACAGACCGATCGCGTGCGGCCGGTAGGCCAGTTCTTGGCCGACGATGTCCTGCTCGACGTAGACCTTCTTCGGGGCCGCGGCAATCGCAGCCCCGCCATAGGCGAGCGCAGCCAGCACCAGGGCGAGGGCGAGGGCGACGGTGCGGCGGCAGCGAAGCACGACGCGAGCTTACGGCCGCTCACGCCGCCGGTCAAACCGTCCGCGTCGCCGAGACCCTCTAACCCGGCGCGGTCGCCTCGCCTGCCCGCCGGGCGATGTCGACGGCGTCGTCATCGGGGAGCCCGAGCATCCGCAGCACTCCCTCGCAGTGACGGATGCCGGCGTCGGCGCCGAGCTCGCCGTCGAGGACGGCCCGCATCACCAGCAGCAGCGCCCCGCCGGTGCCGAAGAAGGAGGCCTCCGGGTCGGCGGTGACGAACCGCCCCGCCTTCACGCCGTCGCGGATGTCCTGGCGGGCGCGCTCGCCGAGCGCCCGGATCATCAGTCGGTGGGAGGCATCGAGGCGGACCAGCAGCCAGCCGAAGGTCGGGTTGCGGCGTACCTGCTCGATCAGGAAGGAGTGGGCGAGGGCGACCGATTCGGCCGGGTCCGTGGTCGGCCCGATCAGCTCGAAGAGGGCCGCCTTCTGCTCGTCTAGGGCCTCGGCGAGCACCGCTTCAGCGATCTCCTCCTTGGAGTCGAAGTAGTTGTAGAAGGAGCCGAAGCCGACGTCGGCCGCCTCGGTGATCTCCGCGATCGCGGTTGCCTCGATGCTCTGTCGGGCAAACAGCTTCTGCGCGGCGGCGATCAGGCCGGCGCGGGTTTCTTCCCGCCGCCGCTGGCGTCGCGTCGGTGTGGCCGGACTCTCTGGCATCTCTGGATGAGGATAGAGATGACGTAGGAATCAAAGTTGACAACTTCATCAGTTTGCACTTAGGCTGCGCCGCGAAGGAATCCCAAACCAAGGAAGGACCGCCACCTTGCCGCTCGCCGACATCAGCTTCGGGGACCTCCTGCTCCTCGTCCTCGAGATCGCCTTCTTCGTGATCTGGATCTGGATCCTGATCGCGATCATCGCCGACCTCTTCCGCGACCACGAGGTCTCCGGCTGGGGGAAGGCGGCCTGGATCCTGCTCCTCGTCTTCATCCCCTTCCTCACCGCGCTCGTCTACCTGATCGTCCGCGGCTCGGGCATGCGCGACCGCTCGCTCAAGGCCCAGGCCGAGGCGAAAAAGCACTTCGACGAATACGTCCAGGAGCAGGCCCACGCGACGCCCGCCGACGAACTGCACAAGCTGAACGAGCTGCGTGAAAAAGGCGCGCTCAGCGACGCGGAGTTCCAGCAGGCAAAGGAAAGACTGCTGTGACCGAGAGGCCGAACCTGCTCCTGATCATCACCGACCAGGAGCGCCCGCCGCTGCACTGGCCGGCGGGCTACGCGGAGGAGCAGATGCCCTCCCGGGCGAGGCTGCTGCGGCACGGCATCAACTTCGAGGGCGCCACCTGCAACACGGCGATGTGCAGCCCCAGCCGGGCCAGCTTCCTGACCGGGCTGATGCCCGCCCAGACCGGGGTGATCGACACGCTGACCGAAGACGGGCCGTTCTCGGCCACCGAGCGGATCCTCGACCCGGGCCTGCCGAACCTGGGGACGATGCTGCGCGACGGCGGCTACGACGTCCAGTGGCGGGGCAAGTGGCACCTCAGCAAGGGCCCCGCCGGCGACGGCAGGCTGACCGCCGAGGAGCTGGCCTCCTACGGCTTTGAGGGCTGGGTCCCGCCGGACGCCGGCGGCGACACGAAGATCGGCAACCTCGGCGGCGGCCGGGCCGATCACGACGCCCGCTACATCGAGCAGGCGACCGAGTACCTCGCGGGTCGGGCGGCGTCCGACGAGGAGCTCCCGTTCTGCCTGGTGCTCTCCCTGGTCAATCCGCACGACGTGCTCAGCTTCCCCCGCGAGTGGACGGAGGACTACCAGCCGCAGGACCTCGAGGGGCCGGTCGGGCTGCCGGCGAGCGTCGACGAGGACCTCGGCGCCAACCTCAAGCCGACCGCCCAGCGGGCGATGCAGCCGGCGATCGAGATGGCCGTCGGGGCGCTGGAGACGGCCGAGCAGCGCCGTCAGTACGTCAACTTCTACGCCAACCTGACGGCCAGGATCGACCGCCAGATCGCCCCGATCGTCGACTTCTTCTACGCCGCCGACGGCACGCCGACGCCGCTCGGCGAGGAAACCGTGATCGTCCGCCTCTCCGACCACGGCGAGCTCGCGATGTCCCACGGCGGGCTGCGGCAGAAGGCCTTCAACGTCTACGAGGAGACGATGCGGGTGCCGCTGATCTTCTCTAACCCGCGCCTCTTCCCCGAGCCCGCATCGTGCTCGCACCCTGCCTCGCTGGTCGACCTGGTGCCGACGATCGCCGGCCTCACCGGAGTGACGCCGCCGCCGGGGCTGCGGGGGACCGACCTCTCGCCGCTGCTGCGCGATCCCGGCTCCGGACCGGTGCAGGACGAGGTGCTCTTCACCTTCGACGACATGCACGCCGGCACCGGCCGGGTGCGCGAGGTCGTCCCCGCGGCCGGCCGGATCCGCTGCATCCGCGAGCCGCGCTTCAAGTACGCGCGCTACTTCCACGCCGAGGGCAGCTTCCCGGCCGAGTACGAGATGTATGACCTGGTCGAGGATCCCGACGAGCTCGAGAACCTCGCCCATCCCGATCACCCGCGCTACGGCGACCCGGAGGTGGTGGCCGAGCGGCAGCGGCTGCAGGCGAGGCTGGCGGAGGTCGAGGCGAGGTTGGCGCGTCCGGTCCCGGGCTGAGAGCGATGCTGAGTTACTAAGGCTTCAGCTTGCCGTTTGGCGGGTGACGGCGAATCTGGCGCTCACGGCGCTTCCGGCGGGCCGATCTGCGGGCCTTTCACCGGCGCGGCAAGGCCCAGGTAGGCGACGATCTGGTAAGCGCCCGGATTGGTCTGGATCGGGATCTGCTTCCAGTTGTTCGCCAGCCAGACGTTGCCGGACGGGTCGATCGCGACGCCGGTGTTGCGGACCAGGCCGTCGAAGCCGTAGCCGGTCTTCCGCGGTGAGATCGGGGCGCCGGTCCGGCGCTTGCCCGGTGGGCAGCTCTGCGGCTCGGTGCCGCAGAGCTCGGTCAGCCTTTGGCCGCTGAAGTTCGCCACCCAGACGTGGTCTTCACCGTCGACGGCGATGCCCCAGGGGTTGACGACGCCGCTCTTGATCGGCTGCCCGGGGGCGATCTTGCCGTCCGGTTCGATCAGGGTCACGTCGCCGCCGCCTTCGCCCGCTTCCGCCTCGGCCTGTTTGGCCGGGATCGCGTTGGTGCAGGGCGCCACCGCCCACTTCGAGTTCGACACCCACATGTAGCCGTTGCTGTCGCCGGCGATCCCCAGCGGCAGGTGCAGGCCGCCGCCGCTGACCAGGCTCAGCACCTGCCCGCTCGGGCTCAGCTTGGCCACCGAGCTGCTGCCGTTGGCGGTGACGAAGACGTCGCCTTCGCCGTTCACCGCGGCGCCGAAGGGCCGTGAGAAGGCGACCGGGCTGCCGGCGGTGATCTGCGAACCGGGGAAGTTGACCCCGGTCGGCGTCGTCCCCGCGAGGATCGAGGCGGCGTCGATCGCGCCGATCCTGGTGACGCTGTCGTTGCCGCAGTTGGCCAGCCAGACGTTGCCCTGGCGGTCGGAGACGGTCCCCTGCGGCCAGCTGATCCCGCCGACCTTCCAGCCGCTTTCCGGTGAGAGCGCCTTGCCTTGCCGGGTGAAGGCGGAGGCGGAGTAGTGATCCGCCGCCTTCGTGCAGCCCTTCCCTTCGAAGCCGAAGTTGCCGACCCAGAGCTGTCCTTGCGGGGTGAAGGTGATGCCGAAGCCGACGCCGCTGAGGCCGCCGCCCTTGTACGGGGAGCCGGGGTAGGTCTGCCCGGTCGGGGTGAAGCGCGACAGCACTTCGCTGCCGCAGGCGGGCTGGCGCACCTGGCGGCTGTAGGCGTAGTTGTTGGCGACCCAGAGGTTGCCCCCGCGGTCGATGGCGAAGTTGCCGGGGCCGTCGAGGGTCTTCGGATCGCCTTCGAAGCGCAGGGCGAGCGTCCAGGCGTCGGGCCCTTCGCCGCGACGGAGCGAGGGCCGCCAGTGATCGCGCGCCGCGGGCGACAGCGAGAGCCCGTAGAGCCCGCGGACGTCGTGCCACGGATAGCGGGCGATGTTCACCACCGCCGCCAGCGTGTCGGCGGCCGGGCCGCCGCCGGGCGTCCCTGCCAGCGAGAGCAGTCGCGCGCAGGCGGCGCCCTGCCGGCGGCAGATCGCCAGCAGGTTGCCGAGCGAGTTGAAGGTCGCCTCGGTGGAGGTCGAGCGGCCGTTCGGGAACTCGAGCAGGATCCTGCTGAGGCCGCCCCTCAGGTCGACCAGGTCGCCGCTCATCGCGGCTGCGTTCCTGAGCCCCGGGCCCATCCCGGCGACGCGGTCGCCGCTGCCGATGAACTGCGCCATCGCAAAGCCCATCGCGACGGTGGTCCGCTCGGTCACCCTGGCGACCCGCGGGACCCCGCCCGCGCCGAGCGCCGCGGCGAGCCGGTAGCTCTGGCCGGGGACCGGGAAGCCCGCTTCGGCCGCGCCGCCGGGCCGGGTCGCGAGCAGGTACTTGACCGCCGTCGCCTCGTTGCCGCGGTAGCGGATGGCGAAGGCGCCACCGGCGCCGCTGCGGGCGCTGCCGAGCTTGACCGGCGCCTTGGCCCCGGGCGTCGCCGCCATCAGGGCGACGTTCATGCCGCGCAGCGGCACCGTGCCTTCGATCGTCCCGGTCGGCTTGGCGGCGGGGACGAAGGGAGCGCCGGTGGCGCTGCCGCCGGCGGCGAGCGCGACCGCGGGGAGCGCGATGAGCGCGGCGACGAGGGCCAAGAACGGGGGCAGGCGGCGAGTGGTCAAGTCTTCTCCATCTATGGATCGGCGGAAGCGGGGCACAAGGCACCGCCAAATAGAGTTCGCCGCGAGGAGAACCGGCCCTTTGTACGAGTACGACCCAGCCCCGTTTCGCCGCGTCTTCGAGCGCGATCTCGGCTACCTAGCCGGGGTCGCCCGCAACGCGAGCCGCTTTGCCGGTGAGCTTGCGCTGGCCGAGGCCGAGGGCGAGCGCAGTTGGACCTACGCCGAGCTCTGGCGCGACGCCTGCCGCCTCGCCGGGGCGCTTGCGGCGCGCGGCGTGCGCCCCGGCCAGGCGGTCGTCTTCCAGCTCTTCAACGGGCCCGAGTTCGCGCTGACCTGGCTGGCGGCGCTGCGCCTCGGGGCGATCGCGACGCCGATCAACTTCCGCCTCTCGGCCGGCGAAACCGCCCACGTCCTCGACGACTCGCGGCCGGCGGCGTTCATCTTCGACGCCGAGCTGGGCCCGGCGGCGCGCGAGGCGCTCGCCCTCGCCTCCCACAGCCCCTACTGGACCGCCGTCGTCGGCGAGGACTTCGAAGCGCTCCTCCTCGCCGACGCGACCCCGCCGCCGCTTCCCGACCGCGACGTCTACGGCGAGACCACCCGCCTCTACACCTCGGGCACCACCGGCCTGCCGAAGGGAGTGTCGCTGAACGACCTGGTGGAGGTGATGAGCGCCCACGACGTGATCATGCACTTCCCGCTCGCGCCCGACGACCGCACCCTCAACATGACCCCCTGGTTCCACCGCGGCGGCCTCTACTCGGGCGGGCCGAACCCGGTCTTCTACGTCGGCGCCGCGGCGGTCTCGCTGCGCGCCTTCGACCCGGCGGCGGTCCTCGACCTGGTCGCCGCCCGCGGCCTCACCTTCCTGGTCGGCGCGCCGACCAACCTGGCGATGCTGGCCGAGGAGCAGCGCCGCTCCCCGCGCGACCTCGCCAGCCTGCGCGGGATCGTGACGATGGGCGCGCCGCTCGAGCGCGAGGCCTGCCTGCTCTACCAAGAGGTGCTGACGCCGCGGATCTTCAACGGCTACGGCACCACCGAGTCGTTCTGGAACACCTTCCTGCGGCCCGCCGACCTGCCCGCGCACGCGGGCTCCGCCGGGCGGGCGTGCACCGACGACGACGTGGTCGTGGCGCGCTCGGCCGGCGACGGTGCCGATCCGGCGGACCCGGTGGCGCGCGACGGCGAGGAGGTCGGCGAGGTCGTCGTCCGCACGCCGAAGGCGGGCTATGCCTACGTCAACCAGCCCGAGGAGCAGGCGGCCCGCTTCCGCGACGGCTGGTTCCACACCGGCGACCTCGCCACCTGGGACGGGGAGGGATTCGTGACGATCGTCGGCCGCGGCGACGACATGCTGATCTCAGGCGGCGAGAACGTCCACCCGGTGCAGGTCGAGGAGGTGCTGAACGAGCACCCCGACGTCGCCGACTCTTGCGTGGTTGGACTGCCCGACGAGCGCTGGGGCGAGCTGATCGTCGCCTACGTCGTGCCCGCGGGCGGGGGCGGTGCGGCGAGTGGCGACGGAGCGGCGGGTGGCGATGCGGGCGCGGGCGACCCGGACGGCGACGGGCCGGGCTTCACGGTCGCCGCCCTCGACGCCCACTGCCGCGAGCACCCGATGCTGGCCGACTACAAGCGCCCCCGCGCCTATCGCCTGGTCGAGTCCCTGCCGATGACCGCGACCGGCAAGAAGATGCACTTCCGCTTGCGCGAGACGGCGATCGCCGACTACGACGCCGGCCTCCTCGAGCGCCCCTGACCCGTCCCCCGGCCCGCCTCCGCGGTGAGTTCGCAGTTTCCTACAACTGTTGTAGGAAACTGCGAACTCGCTTCGTGGCGCTACCGGGGGGCGGGCTGGGCGACCAGCGCTTCGAGCGCGTCGGCCGCGGCTGGTGCGCCGCCGGTCGCCTCGTACCCGGCCCTGACCCGCGCCGCGCCCGGCCGGCACGCCCGCGCCTTCTCGACCGCGGCGGCGAGCCGGGCGGGGGAGAGGCGTCGGCGGCCAAGCCGCGTCCCCGCTTCCGCCTCGACCACGTGGGCGGCGGTATCGAGCTGGTCCCGTCCCCAAGGCACGACGCAGACCGGCACCCCGAGCGAGAGCGCCTTCTGGGTCACCCCCATGCCGCCGTGGCAGATGACCACGTCGGCGGCGGGGAGGATCTCGGCGTGGGGGAGGAAGCGCTCGACCATGGCGTCGCCGGGGTCGCCGAGCGAGGCCGGATCGACGCCCGCGGTCGTCACCACGAGGCGGTACCGGTCGCGCAGCCCGGCGAGCGCGGCGGCGGCGATCGCGCCGTCGTCCTGGAACTCCGAGGAGCAGGCGACGACGACCAGCGGGCGGTCGCCCGCGGGCAGCTCGACCGGCTCTGACCCGGGCGGGTCCCAGAGCCCCGGCCCGACCATGCACACGCTCTCCGGCAGCCCCGGCCGCTCGTAGTCGAACGGGGTGCCGGTGAAGTAGAGCGTCAGCGGCGCCCGGTGGCGCGATTCGGCGACGTCGGCGAGCGGCGCCAGCCCGGCCGCGGCGCGCCCGGCGTTCACCGGGGGCATCCGCGAGCGGCCGTCGAACCACCTGACCATGACCTGCAGCGAGCGGTCCCGGAGCGCTCCCAGCGGCCCACCCCGCGGTCGCAGCCCGAGCCCGAACGGCGGCACCCCGTCGCCGCTCTCTTCGAGCAGGTAGGGGCGGCACTCGGCCCAGGCGAGGCCGCGCTTCTCGGCCACCGCCTTGGCGCCGAAGGTGGTGCAGTCGACCAGGGCGAGGTCGGGTCGGATCGCCTCGAGGGCCGCTTCGAAGTCAGGGACCTCGTGGGGGGCGCGCCGGGTGAAGGTGGCGAAGGAGGCGGCGCCCGCGGCGATCGGGTTGCGGGCGAGGTGGTCGCGGTGGGGGAGGTCCTCGATCGCGGGCGCCAGCGGCTCGACCTCGAGCCCCGCGGCGCGTACCGACTCGATCGCCGGCGCCAGCGTCCGCAGGTGGACCTCGGCGCCACGCCGGCGCAGCTCCAACAGCGGTTCCATCATCGGGTTGAGGTGCCCGCGGGCGGGCGAGGTGTAGGCGAGGACCTTCATCGGGTGCTCCCGGCGGTGGCCTCGGTGTGCGCCGTGCCGGCGCGCGCCGCCTCGACGAACCCGAGCATCGCCGCCGCCGTCGCCTCCCGCCCGAGCCCTTCGCGGCGGCGCAGCAGGTGCCAGACGTAGACGTCGGTGGCGGTCGCGAGGGCGGCGCAGCGGGCCCGCCGCTCACCTCGCGCCAGCCGCTCGAGGTCGGGGGCGAAGACCTCCTCGGTCCACTCGATGTGGGACTCGGCGCCGCGCTCGGTGACCCGGCGGACCACCGGCAGGCGCTCCGCCAGCACCAGCCAGCGGATCACTTCGTCGCCCATCTCCTCGTAGTGGTCGACGATCCGTCGTACCGCGCCCTCGACGTCGCCGGGCTCGGCGTGCCGGGTCACCGCCGCCTCCTCGACGCCCGCCGTGATCGCCGCCTCCAGCAGCCCCTCCTTGGAGCCGAACTGGCGTATCACCGTGCGGGTGCTGACCCCGGCGCGCGCCGCGACCGCCTCCAGCGAGGGGTCGAGCTGCGGGTCCTCGCGGAAGACCGCCTGGGCGGCGACGAGGATCGTCGCGCGCGTGCGCTCGGTGGCGTCCGCGCGGCGCGTCTGCCGGTAGGCACGGGTCTCGGTCGAATCCGTCATTTCGCGTCACTATACGTGACGCGAATATTCGGCGCTCGGATTGGTGGAATCGCGGGGCGGCGCTCCGAGGCGCGCCCGGCTATGTGGATCCCGCCGCTACGCCGCGGCGGGGCGTTCGTCGGATGCCGTCGCGGGGTGCAGCAGCGCGCGGTGCTCGGCCACCTGGGCATCGCGAACCGCCCAGCGCAGCCGCTCGACCAGCTGGGTCCCCGCGTGTCCTTCGAGGTGGATCGAGCCCACGCTCTCGCTGTAGACAACCTCGCCGTCGGCCTCGGACGGAGTCGTCACGACCAGAATCTGCGCCATCGTCTGCCTCCTCTCGTGGGTGTCAGGAGGAGGGTGGCGCCCAATCCTTGGGCTGAAGTGAAGGGTCGGTAAAAATGGCCCGATCGGGGAAAGGCCGGCCATCGGCGAGGCGCCTCGCCCGCGCGGCTCAGCGCACGCGCAGGTTGATCCGGGCGTTCGGTTCGAGCCACTGGCCCGGATGGGGGCGCTCGGCGATCACCCGCAGCGGCTTCGTCGCGGTGCGCACCCGCGTCACCCGACCCACTCGGCAGCCCGCCGCGACGAGCACCTTGCGCGCCCGCGCCACGCGGTCGTCCTGCACCCGCGGCACGTGGCAGCCGATGAAGGTGAAGTCACGGTTGCTGGTCGCGGTGCCGCTCCCCGCTTCGACGTGGAGCCGCGTGTTCAGCCCGCGCTCGACCGCCGGCGCCACCGCCGTGATCACGGTCGGCGACTTGATCTCGAACGACGCCGCCGGGTGGGTGCCGAAGGAGACGCCGGTGGCGCCTTCGAAGCCGCCGCCGCTGATCTGGACGACGGTGCCGCCGCCGATCGGCCCCTGCTGAGGGGAGAAGCCGACGATCGCGGGCCCGGCCGGGTTGCCCGGCCGCTCGGCGTCCCCGGCAAAAGCCGACACCGCCGCGATCAGCGAGATCGGCAGCAGCGCCGCGACCACCGTCGCGGTGGCGATCAGGGCACGTCGATCGGGTCTCCGCCATGGCACCTCCCTATTAACCCACGTCGGCGAAAGCCGATGCGCTCGCGGGCGCGAGCCTGCACGAGAGGGACCGCGCGAGGCTCATCCGCGCCTCAGCGGGCGCTCACCGGAACGCTTAGCCGGAGACCGGTCCGCCGCACTCGACGAGGGTGCCGTCGCCGCCCGCGTCTTCGACTTTCTGCCGCGCCTGCGCCACCGCGTCGTCGCAGTCGTCGGCTTGTACGCGCAGGTGATGGCGGCGCTGGCTCGACCCTTCCTCGTCGACCGCGCCCTGCATGAAGTAGACGCCGGAGGCGATCAGCTCGTCGATGGTGGTCTCGCTGAGGTGGGCGCGCACGGAGACGTTGAAGAGGGCCATCGCGGGATCCTATGCCTCGCCCGCGACGTTCCCGGCTGCGGCCTCGCCCTCCGGCGCCGCCGTGCCGGTCAGCCCGAGCTCCGCGGCGCGCGGTTCGAGCGCCGCGATCACGAAGGCGAGGTGCTGGTCGAAATCCTCGCCCAGCTCCTCGGGCCCGAGCCGCATGTCGTCGCGGCTGACCGCGGCGGCGAAGCTCGGCTGCTTCATCTTCTTCTTCACCGACTTCGGGCTCATGCCGGCGATCCCGCTCGGCCGCACCAGTGCCACCGCAGCGATGAAGCCGGTCAGCTCGTCGACCGCGAAGAGCGTCCGCGACATCCGCGTCTCCCGCGGCACCCCGAGGTAGGGCGCGTGCCCGGCGACCGCGTCGATCAGCTCCGGCGGATAGCCGCGCTGCTCGAACAGCGCCAGCGCCACGCGCGGGTGGCCGGTCTCGAGGTCCGGGTGCCTCTCGTAGTCGAGGTCGTGGAGGATCCCGGTCGCCGCCCACAGCTCGGCGTCCTCGCCGTAGCGCTCGGCGTAGGCGACCATCGCCGCTTCGACCCCGAGCACGTGCCGCCGCAGCGACTCCGACTCGGTCCACTCGCAGAACAGCTCCCAGGCTTCATCGCGACTCGGCGCGGGCATCGGGGTCAGGCTAGCGCGAGGCCGGATCGCGCCACCGCGTCGGCGCCCGATCGGCGGCCCAAGAGGATTGCCGTGTGCCGACCCCACCCACCGCACCCGTCGTCGCGCTGGCCTGATCGGCGGCTGCGCCGGCTGCGGGGCCTGGAGCGCCCGCCGGTGGGTGCGAGCGGGCGGTCCCGGCGTGGCGGCGGGCCTCGGCCTCACCTACGCGGGCGCGTTCGGGATCTCCCACCCGCTGGCGAAGAAGATCGGCCCCTGGCCCCCCGGTGCTCGCCGTGACCGCAGTCGCGTCGGGCGCCGCGACGGCACTGGCCGACCGGCGGGCCTAGCCCTGCTGGATGCGAGGTGGCATGGGTGGTCGAGCTGGCGCCCGGGCCGCATGGGTCCGGGCCGGACCGATCGGGGCCCAGGCGTCCCGGCCTTTTCGGAGGCGACCCGGGCAGGCTGTGGCCGCCTCCGAAAAGGCCGGGACATGGGGAGACGGC
>JAFDWF010000146.1 GCA_018268575.1 Actinomycetota bacterium | reverse complement strand
TGCCGGACTCCCCGGATCTCCCCCGTAACGCATCCGTCCCTGCGCCAGTCTCCCCCGAACCCTCCCGTCCCGGGCGTCTCGGAGGCGGCCACAGCCTGCCCGGGTCGCCTCCGAGACGCCCGGGAGGCCTGGGCTCCAACACCTCAGGCCCGAGCCACTTCCGTCCCGAACCCCGCCCCGGGCGCCAGCCGGCGGACCCCGGTAGCCCGCCCCGCCTAAGCCGGGCCGAGCTTGGCGCCGACCTGCTCCGCGTAGACCGCGGCGGTCTGGGCGGCGACGTCGGCCCAGTCGAAGCGGCGCACGTGCTCCTTTGCTTCGGCGATCAGGCGCGCCTCCAGCTCGGGGTCGGAGAGGACGCGGATCGCGACCTCGGCGAGCGCCTCGGGGTCGCGGGCGGCGAAGCGCAGGCCCGCTTCCTCGTGCGGGACTACCTCACGCAGGCCGCCGGTGTCGGCGACGATGCAGGGGCAGCCGGAGGCCATCGCCTCCAGCGCCACCAGCCCGAAGGGCTCGTAGATCGAGGGCACCACGGTGAGGTCGGCGATCCCGTAGAGGGTGTGCAGGACGTCGTCGCCGATCCAGCCGAGGAAGGTGCCGTGCTCCATCAGCCCAAGTTCCTCCGCCTGGCGCTTCAGCTCCTCCTCGTGGGTGCCCGAGCCGGCGACCAGGAAGCGCGTCCCCGGTGCCGCCGCGATCACCTTCGGCATCGCCTCCAGCGCCAGCTGGAAGCCCTTCTCGTAGACCAGCCGGCCGATCAGCAGGACCAGCCGCTCCCCTGGGGCCGCGAACTCGCCGCGCAGGCGCGCCAGCTCGGCCGGGTCGGGCTGGGGCAGGTCGAGCGGGTCGATCCCGTTTGGGATCACTGTGATCCGCCCCTCGGCGACGCCGAAGATGTCGGCGACCTGTTCGCGCATGTAGGCGGAGCAGGTGATGACGCGGTGCGAGCGGTTGGTGATCCAGCGCTCGACCCCGTGGATGTAGGACTGCGGGTGGTCGGTGACCCAACCCTGGTGGCGGCCGTACTCAGTCGCGTGGATCGTCGTCACCAACGGCGCGGACATTCGGCGCGCGAGGTGATCGCAGGCGTTGGCGACCAGCCAGTCGTGGCCGTGGACGAGGTCGAACTCGAGCCGGTCGCCGAGCTCCACCCCTGCGGCCAGCATGTCGGAGTTCATCCGCTCGACCCAGGCGACGAACTCGCCCAGGTCGGTCGGTCGGGTCGGCTCGCGGATGCGGTGGATCGTGACGCCACCGGCGCATTCGGTGGCTGGCGACTCCTCGCCGCCACGGGTCAGCACGTGGACCTCGACCCCGAGCTCGACCAGCGCCTCCGACAGCTTGCGCACGTGCCGCGCGAGGCCGCCCTCGATCAGCGGCGGGTACTCCCAGGAGAGAATCAGGACGCGGGTCACGGTCGGCGGGCGCGATTCACGGTCGGCTGCTCAGGGTTCCAGGAGTGGCGTCAGGGTCAGGTCCGGGGCAAGCGAACGCATGCGCCGATCGGTGTCACGGTTGCATCTTATGGCCTCGTAGAGCGCCTGCGAGTGATCGGTGGCCCGCTGCCAGGCGTAATCGCCCGCCTGGCCGCGGCGGTCGAGGAAGGCCCAATCGCTCGCCTGAGCTGCGAGCAGCTCGCGCGCGGCCCGCTCGGCACCGGCGCCACCGAGCCCGCCGCGCACCGCCCGAAGCAACTTCAGCTCCAGCCGCCGCGCCGCCCAGGCGAGATCGGCGACCGGCGGCGAGTCCCAGGTCGAGAGGTCCTTGTCCTCGCCCCAGCTGGCGCGACGCAGCGGCCGCCGCTCCGGCTCGTGGTCTTCCAGCGCCTTGGGGACGGTGACCAGCCGCACCCCCGCCGCGGCGGCGCCCTCCAGCACCGCCGCCAGCCAGAGCGGCCCCTCCGACCACCAGTGGCCGAGCAGCTCGGTGTCGATCGCGAAGACGACGAGGCCGCGCCTCCCCCTCTCGGCCTCGTAATCGCGCAGTCGCGCCGCGATCGCGGCAAGGAACTCGCCCGCCTGCCGGCGCGCCGCCGCCGCCCCGGCCTCCGGGTCATAAGCCCCGCCACCGATCTTCCAGAGCCGCATCCCGCGCAGCGATTTGCCGTCGAACTGGGCATAGGCGGGGTCGGAGGGGTAGCCGCTCAGGTCCCAGAGCCAGGCGATCGCCTCCCAGTCGATCGGCAACGCCACCGGGCCCGCCTCGGTCGCCATCGGGCGGAGCGCCGCGAGCGGCTCCTCGTGGGCGCTCTGGTCGACGCAGAACCACTCGACCCCGGCCTCGGCGAGCCCCCACTCGAGCCCCGGGTCGTAGGCGCACTCGGGCAGCCAGAGGCCGCCGTCCCAGCCAAAGCGCCGGCGGTGCGAGCGGATTCCGGCATCGAGTTGCAGCCGCAGCCCGGCGCGCGTCGCCAGCAGCGGCAAGAGCGCGTGGGTGGCCGAGGACGCCGCGAGCGCCACCCGACCTTCCGCCGCCGCCCGCTGGAACGGCGCCAGCGGATCGCCCCCCGCCGCGTCGAGCAGCTCCAGCGCGCGGCGGTAGCGGTCGCGCTCGGCCGCACAGGCGGGCCGCTCATCCGGTGCGATGTCGTCCAGATCCGCTTCCGCGGCCCCAATCCGCCACTCGACCAGGAAGCGCCGCAACCGCTCCGCCGCGCCCGCGTCCTCGAGCTGGTCGGCGAGCACCGGCGTCACCGTCATCGTCAGGTCGCGCGCCACCTCCAGCACCGGCAGGTAGGAGCGCACGACCGCGTCGAAGAGCCACTCCTCGCCGAAGGGGTAGGTCCCGAAGCCCTCGACGTAGGGCATGTGCGAGTGGAGGACGATCGCCAGATCGCCCACGGTCCCCGCGGCGTCAGGGACGGCAGACGGCAAGGAAGTCGAGCGCGCGGTCGAGGTCGCCCGGCCCGAGGCGGAAGTCGGAGGCGGCGATCGCCGGGGTAAAGCGATCGTAGAAGGGCTTGGTCAGCCCTAGCCGCGGGTGGACCGCGTCCCAGCCCAGCCTCAGCGCCCAACCGTGCACGCGCAGCTTGCCCGCGTGAGTGAGGCCGAGCAGCTCGACCTGGCCGAAGTGCGCCTCACAGAGCGCCCGGAACTCGGCCGCCCGGTACTCCTTGAGGTGCCAGGGGTTGTCGGACTTCGCCGCCCCCTCCGGCGCCAGCGTCAAGAGGTTCGGGGTCGAGACGTAGGCGACCCCGCCCGGCCCGATCATCGACTTGAAGTGCTCGAGCACCGCGCCCGGGTCCTGCACGTGCTCGATCGTCTGCAGAAAGACCACTGCGTCGCAAGGCTCGGCGAACGTTTCGACCAGATCGCGCGCGTAGCGCAGGTTCGGTCGCCGATAGCGCAGGCGGGCGTGCTCGTGCGCCTCGGGGTTGGCGTCGACGCCGACCACGCTCGCGGCCCCCGCGCGGGCGAGCAGGTCGGATCCATATCCCTCCCCGCACGCCATGTCGACCACGCGCAGGCCCGCCGTCCGCGCCGCGATCCACTCGTAGACCGCCAGATGGCGCCGGTACCAGTAGTTCTCGGCGGGCACGTCGGGCAGCGTCCGCTCCCCGGTCAGGGGCAGCGGCGGCACCCCGTCGGGCTGGTTTGCCTGCAGGATCTGCTCGGCCACTGGCCGCACCGTATTGCAGCGGTCACTTAGAGTCCCGCGCCGATGCCAGCTTCACCGACGGCGACGCCGAAGCACATCAAGGACGTCAACACGCGCTACCACGACGCGGCTGCGGCGGAGTACGACGCCAAGTGGGGGATCGATTTCGGCGACATCGGCCAGGACCAGGTGCGCGCGAAGCTGGTCAAGGCGCTCGGCGGGCCCGCCGAGCAGCCCTTCGGCGAGGCGCTCGAGATCGGCTCCGGGACCGGCTACTTCTCGCTCAACCTGGTGCAGCTGGGGCTGATCGGGAAGCTGACCGCCACTGACATCTCGCCCGGGATGCTGAGCCAGCTGGCGGCCACCGCCGAGGCGCTCGGGCTGGACGACGTCGCCACCGTCGTCACCGATGCCGAGACGTTGCCCTTCGAGGACGAGAGCTTCGACCTGGTGCTCGGGCACGCCGTCCTCCACCACATCCCCGACCTCGACCGTGCCTTCGCCGAGTTCAAGCGGGTGCTGCGGCCCGGTGGTCGGGTCGTCTTCGCCGGCGAGCCCTCCCGCTACGGCGATCGCCTGGCGGCGCTGCCGAAGCGGACCGGGATGCTCCTCGCCCCGGCCTGGCGCCGGCTGACCGGGGCGCGGGCGCGGGCCGTCGCCGAAGTCGACCAGTCCCACGACCACTCGCTGGAGGGCGAGGTGGACGTCCACGCCTTCGCCCCCGCCGACCTGCGCCGGCTGCTCGAGCGGGCCGGCTTCGAGGAGCGCCGGGTCGGCGGCGAGGAGCTCCTTGCCAACGCCTGGGGCTGGGGCCTGCGCACGGTCGAGTCGAGCGCCGAGCCCGACACCGTGCCGCTGCGCTGGCGCCGCTTCGCCTTTCGCAGCTACATTGCCCTGCAGAAGGTCGACACGGCCCTGCTCGAGCCCCGCCTCCCGGCCGAGCTCTTCTACAACCTGCTGGTCAGCGCGCGCAAGCCGGCCTAGCCGGCGGATCTCCGGCGCCGTACATCACGGCGCGGAGCCGGCCCAGATGTCGACCTCGCGGCCGTGGACCGAGGCTCAGCCGCCCGGCTGTCCCGGCGGTTCGCGGCGTTCGCCCTTGCGGCGCAGCCGGAAGAGCTTGGTGCGGGCGTCAACGCCCTTCAGCCGGCGCTCGCCGGCAAACGAGTACGCGAACCGCTCCTCGCCCGCCGCCTCGCGGGTCGGGGCGTCGACGAGAACGCTGCCGGGGCGGGCGATGCCGGTGATCCGGCTCGCCAGGTTGACCGAGCGACCGTAGAAGTCGCCCGCCTGCGGCAACGCCGGCCCGGTCGCGATCCCGGCGCGCAATACCGGGAACTGGTCGCCTTCGGCGGCCGCCGCGGCGACCAGGTCGAGCGCTGCCTCCCCCAACGGCTCGGCCTCCTGGGAGACCAGCATCACCGCGTCGCCGATCGTCTTCACCAGGCGCACGGGGGCGACGACCACCTCGGTCGCCAGCTGTTCGAAGCGCTCCGCCACCTCGCCCAGCTCCTCCGGCGCGATCTCCTCCCCGAGGCTGGTGAACTCGACCAGGTCGGCGAAGCAGATCGAGCGCTCCACGGCGCCGCCGACCTCACCGGCTTCGAGGTCGGCGGCGGCGAGCACGTCGCGTTTGACCTGGTCCAGCAGGTTGGCGCGGAAGGCGTAGACGAGGAAGTCGATGCCGACCGGCAACATCGCGGTGGCGGTCTGCGCCAACCGGTTGGCGAGCTCGTGCTCGTTTTCCTCGGTCCCGCTGAGGCTGCGGACGACCAGCTCGCGGTTCGCCTCGGCGACCCGGGTCATCGACATCCCGATCGCCCGCGCGTTGCGCAGCAGGTCCTCCGGTGGGAACCCGGCCTCGAGCACCAACCGCGTGCGCTGCGCCGCCTCCAGGTCGGCCTCCGTCGCCGCCTTCTCCTCCGGATCTCCATACGGCGCCCCGAGCGCGGCGCGCAGCCGCTGCAACAGGTCGAGGTCGACGCCGCTCAGCGCCGCCACTTCGCGGGCCGAGTAGCGCGGCCCGTCGCCGGCTATGGCCCGCTCCACCGGCAGCAGCGCCAAGTGCCCGGCGGCGACCGCCTCGCGCAGCTCTGCCACCGTCACACCTTCGCCGGCAAGCTGTTCGAGCAGCCCCAACCGGGCCCGCCGCGCCTCCCCTTCGAGGTCGTCGAGGAAGCCCTCTGCGACGAAGTCGATGTCCGTCCCGCCCGGCATCGCCTCGACATTCTGCCTGACCGCGGTCGACCCAGATGAGTGGCTCCACGATGGTGCGTGGTGGGGTGCTGGTCGAGCTGGCGCCCGGGCCGCATGGGTTCGGGCCGGAGGAATCGGAGCCCAGGCGTCCCGGCCTTTTCGGAGGCGACCCGGGCAGGCTGTGGCCGCCTCCGAAAAGGCCGGGTCATGGGGAGACGGCGGAGGGTCCGGCGGGCGACGGGGATCGTCGAGGGAGGCGACCGGTGACGGAGACGGAGACGGCCGGAAGGTGACGCTTCGGTACGGAAGTCACGGTTCCTCATCGCTCAGAGCCTCCCTCGTAAACCTGGGCACACCCCGGTGTGCCCAGGTTTACGAGGGAGCCCTTGACCTTTGTGGACCGACGGTGGATCGCACGTCTCCGTGACGAGGCCGACGAAAGTCGGCACGAGGACCGTGCGATCCGCGCGGGTCCCGTATGGAAGATGCATGATCCGGCGGGATCCCCGCCGGATCATGGTCGCTCCGTGACGAAGCCCCCACGATCGCAGGGAAGGCGTATGCCTTCACGGGGAGGTCTCAGGTCCCCGTCCCGCGCTGCGTGGATCCACCACACCATGGTGGGGTCAAGACCACGGTCACGTCTTCGTGACCGTGGAAGAAGCGTGGGACCCGTGACGTCTCCCTCACGTCTCCCGCGCGGTTCCCGGCGTCTTCGTGACGAACCCCGCAGCACCCTCCCTCCGCTGTTCCTTATGGCCCCGTGGAGGCCATAAGGAACAGCGGAGGGAGGACCGGCGTGTCCGCCGCTCCCCCCATGACCCGGCCTTTTCGGAGGCGGCCACAGCCTGCCAGGGTCGCCTCCGAAAAGGCCGGGTCCCTTACCCGGGCGCCAGCCGGCCCCGCCCCCGTCCCTCCCCATCCCCCAGCGCGCTCCCCGAACGCTAGGCGTAGGCGACGGCGCCGCCGCGACGCGGATCGCCGCCGCCGCTCAGTGCTCCGGTGCGGGGATCGCGGGCGACCGCTTGGACGCCGCCGAAGAAGAGGTTGAGCTCGGGACGGCGGGCGACGGTGAGGCCGCGCGCCTCGAGTCGCGCCAGCGCCGCCTCGTCGATCCCCGGCTCGGCCTGGACCACGCCGCCCTCGAAATGGAGGCGGGGGGCGGCGATCGCCTCGGCCGGGCCCATCCCCTGCTCGACCACCCGCACCACCGTCTGCAGGATCGCCGAGCGGATCCGGTTGGAGCCCGCGCTGCCGAGCGCGAGCGCGACCTCGCCGTCGCGGAGGACCACCGTCGGCGCCATCATCGAGGGCACGCGCTGCCCCGGCGGGATCTTGTGGAAGCCACCCGGATTGAGGTCCTCCTCACCCAGCATGTTGTTGAGGATCACCCCGGTCCCCGGCACCAGGACGCCCGAGCCCGAGCCGTTCGAGCAGGTCACCGCCGCGCACAATCCGTTTGCGTCGACGGCCGAGATGTGGGTGGTCGAGCCGAGCAGGTCGGCGCGGTGCTGGTTGGCGGCGTCGATCGCCTCGATCAGCTGCTCGGGACCGCTGGCCGGACCGAGCCGCTCGAGCACCTCCAGCGAGTAGGCGATCAACGTGCCGCCCGCCGAGGGACGCGGGTTGGTGTGGACCTCGGTGCCGCGGAACCGGGCCCGCACCGGTGTGCGCTCGATCGCCGCGTAGTCGGCGAGGTCGCCGCGCCCGAGCGTGCCGCCGTTCTCGACTACGAAATCGGACAGCGCCGCCGCCACCTCGCCGCGGTAGAACGGCACGGCGCCCTCGGCAGCGAAGCGTTCGAAGGCGACGGCCAGCTCCTCGAAGCGGAACGTCTCCCCCTCGCGCAGGGTCCGCCCCTCCGGCGCGTAGAGCTCGCGCGTCCCCGGCAGCCGCTCGTGGATCGGCGTCAGGATCTTCAGGATGTAGGCCTGCTGATGGTTGACCGGGGCACCCTCGCGGGCGAGCCGGATCGCGGGCGCCGCCAGCTCGCCGAGCGGCATCGAGCCGAAGCGCCGCAATGCCTCGACCAGCCCGGCGGGCGTCCCCGGCACGCCACAGGAGACCGGGCCGACGTGGAACCGCTGCACGGTCTCGGCGTCGAAGACGACGTCGATCGCATCGAGCTCCGCCGTCCGCGGCGTGCCGTCGAGCCCCGGTGCGGCGACGAAGAAGTCGAGCAGGGTCGTCTCACCGCGATCGTGGACGGTCATGTAGCCGCCCGCGCCGAATCCGGTCAGCGGGCTCTCCACCGCAAAGGAAGCCAGCACCGCCCCGACCGCCGCGTCGACCGCGTTGCCCCCGGCCCGCAGCGCCGCCGCACCCGCCGCGGCGCTCTCCGGATGCCCCGCCGCGACGACGCCGGGCATCGCTCAGCGCGACTCAGCCGGGCAGGAACTCGGGGACGTCGATCCCCAGCGTGTCGCCGTTGCCGCGCCCGGTCTCCGGCGGCCGGCCGCGGCCCATGCCCTTGGTGCGGCGGATCGTCGGTTCGGCATCGACCTGGGCGGACTGGCGGCGCGGGGCGCCGCGGCCGTCGAAGCGGGTGGCGACGACGGTGACCCAGATCTGGTCGGAGAGCTCCTCGTCGACGTTGGCGCCGAAGATGATGTTGGCGTCGGGGTGGGCGGCCTCGCCGACCACCTTGGCGGCCTCGGAGACCTCGACCAGCGAGAGGTCGGCGCCGCCGGTGATCGAGAGCAGGATCGAGCGCGCCCCGTCCATCGAGGTCTCCAGCAGCGGCGAGGAGATCGCTTTTTCGGCGGCCAGGATCGCCCGGCCTTCGCCGTGCGCCATGCCGATCCCGAGCAGCGCCCGGCCCGCTTCGGACATGATCGTCCGCACGTCGGCGAAGTCGAGGTTGATGACGGCGGGCAGCGTGACCAGGTCGGAGATCCCCTGCACGCCCTGGCGCAGCACGTCGTCGGCGACCTGGAAGGCCTCGACCATCGAGGTCTGCTGGTCGAGCACCTCGAGCAGCCGGTCGTTGGGGACGACGATCAGGGTGTCGACCTCCGCGTCCAGTTCCTCGATCCCCTTGGCGGCCTGCGAGCCGCGCTTGTTGCCCTCGAAGCTGAACGGCTTGGTGACGATGCCGACGGTGAGCGCGCCGACCTCGCGGGCGAGGCGGGCGACCACCGGGGCGGCGCCGGTGCCAGTGCCGCCGCCCGCGCCGGCGGCGACGAAGACCATGTCGGAACCCTTCAGCAGGCGCTTGATCTTGTCCTGCTCCTCGAAGGCCGAGCGGTGGCCGACGCCGGCGTCGGCGCCGGCGCCGAGCCCGCGCGTCTGTTCGTCGCCGATGTGCACGGTGACGTCGGCGACACAGAGCTGCAGCGACTGAAGATCGGTGTTGACGGCCATGAACTCGACC
>JAFDWF010000145.1 GCA_018268575.1 Actinomycetota bacterium | reverse complement strand
TCCGTGGTTCGAAATCCCCGCCATAGGTGGATAAGGAACCACGGAGTCTCCTGACCGTCCGAGGACGTGGCATCTCCGTGACGGACGCCCTCTCCCACGTCGACGGGCCGTCCCTGTGGCCGAACCCCACGCAAACCTCCGTCCCGGGCGTCCCGGAGGCGGCCACAGCCTGCCCGGGTCGCCTCCGGGACGCCCGGGACGTACGAGCTCCGATCGGTCCGGCCCCGTCCCTCGCGCGGGCGACAGCTCGGCCCCCACCTACGGCGTCGTCGGTTCGAGTCCGATCACCGTGAAGTAGCCGACCGCGATCAGGCGGCGGCCGTCGGAGATCACCGGGGTGTAGCCCGCCTGGTCGAGGGTGAAGTCCACCTTGTGGGTGCGGACGTCGAGGCCGACGGTCTTTTTCGTTTGGAAGCTGGAGACGTAGACGGTGTGGCCGATCACGGTCGCCGTCCCCGGTACGGCGCCGCCGACGCCGTAGGTCCACTCGACCTTGCCGGTGCGCGCGTTCAGGGCGTAGAAGCGGCCGTCTTCGGAGCCGATGTAGACGGTCGGCGGCGTGCCCGGGACCTGGGCGACGGCGGGCGAGCCGTAGACGGGGCCGCCGGTCTGGAAGGCCCACCTGACCTTGCCGGTCGCCTCGTCGAAGGCGTAAACGGTGCCGTCATCGCGGGCCGCGTAGACGTCGCCGAAGGCGATCGCGGGCGAGGAGAAGAAACCGCCCGAGCCGAAGGGCGCGACCTTGCTCGTGTTGGTGCGCCAGACCGGCTTGCCGGTGTTCGCGACGAGCGCGTACATCGAGCTCTCGTAGTCACCGACGAAGACGTTCCCGGCGTCGTAGCTGGGGCTCGCTTTCACCGCTCCCGGCGCCTCGAAGGACCAGACCGTGTGGCCGTCGCCGGCGTCGAGCGCCAGCACCCGGTGGGTGTCGGTGCCGATATAGAGGTTGCCGTCCACCGGCAGCGGCGAGGATTCGAGGTGGGCGCGCAGGTGGCGCTTCCAGACCGTCTTCCCGGTCTTCGCGTCGCCCGCCGCGAGGGTGCCATCGAGGAAGGCGCCATAGACCAGCCCGCGGTAGTAGGCGGGGCCGGTGACGATCATCTGGTGGCCGTGGTTCCTCGGGTCGAGTTTCAGTTCAGCGATCACCTTGTGGGTGCCGAGCTGGATCGCCTTGCCGTTGCCGAACTTGTTGATCGCGTAGGCGACCCCGCCGGCGATCGCGGGCGGGAACTCGATCAGGCCGTGGGTGTCGACCGACCAGGCCTGCTTCAACGGTGGGTCGAGCGGGCGGTCGATCGAGCCCAGGTCGGCCGGCAGGTAGTGGGTGCGCTGGGGGACGCGGCCGAAGAAGGGCCAGTCGAGGTAATGGGGTTCGAGCTCCATCGGGGGGACCTTTTCGGGCCTGCCGACTTCGGCCGTGGTCGAGGAACCAGCGGGGGTCGAAGTCACGCCGGTCGAGGACCCGCCCCCGCCGCAGCCCGCGAGCAGGGCGAGGACGAGCGCGACGAGCGCCGACAGGGCGACGGTGGATCTCAATTTGGGCACTGGAGAAGGAGGCCTGCGAAAACTGCCGTGGCGCCGGACTATCACCACTAGTTCTCGGCGCGAATTGCACGACAGGACATCGATCGTTCGTCCAGATCGACGAGGTTCCGCCCATCGCATGGGCAACCTCACTCGGATGCACCAGACGCGGTTGGCGCCCGAACCGGGCCTTGTTGCCACGAGGCTCGGACGCGAGAGGATGGTCGCCGCGCTGCGCCGGCTCTACCAGGTCGTCGACATCCCCGAGCCGCCGCGGATCGACGAGTACTGGATCGTCATCCCCGCCGAGCCGCGGCTGGTCTACCCGGGGTTGCAGCGGGCGGTGCCGGACTGGTTCGAGCTCTTCGTCGTCCCGCGGGACCAGCGCCTGCCGGAAGGATGATCTCGGCTCAGGTCAGGTGAACTTCTGCGGTTCCAGTCGGCAATAGCGGAATTCGAACGGCAGGACCTGGTTGTTGGCCTTGTTCGCGTTCGGGGTCAACTTGGCGAAGACGTGCTCGGCGCCCGGCTTGTCGCCCGCCTTCAGCTTGCGGCCGGCGGTCGCGAACAGTTCGGCCTCCAGCTTCAGGTAGGCGAGCCACTTGGCCAGGCGCGCTTCGTCGGCGGCCGGCTGCGGCAGCGTTTCCAGCTGCTTCAGCGCGGCGGCCTGCTCCTGCGAGGCCTTGGCGAACTTCGCCGCCGCCGTCTTCAAACTCCCCCGCTTCACTTCCTTGCGCACCCCGGCGAGGATCCGTTCGTTCGCCTTGGCGCTGGTCTTGCAGATCGGTTCGGCAGCCGCCTTGTATTCGTCGCGGCTGACTTCCGCCGCAAACGCCACCGCCGCCAACACCAAGGCGACGACCAGCGCCCCGCTCACGATCGCAATCGTCCGCTTCAAATCGATCCCCCTCGGTGACGCTTCCCCCGGCGGGACGAACATAACAAGCCGATCAGCAGCGCGGGCAGGTTCCAGCGGCGGGCGCCTTGGAGCCCCTGTCCGTCAGGCCTGCCAGACGCAGCTGTCTTCGGGCGGATTGGTCGAGTTGGTCGGATCCCAGAGCGACCGCGGCTCGATGCCGGCGATGAACGCTTCCGAGGATGCCCCGAGGCCACCGGCTTCCGGGAAGCTGTTGTCGGGAACCTTGTGGAACAGGCGTTCGAGCACTTTTTCCTGGTTCGGGGGCCTGCCGTAGTAGTCGAATTCCGAAGTCGCCGGCTCCGCCAGGACGAGGATCTGCCAGCGGTTGCGCCTGCCCCCGTGTTCGACATCTCGTTCTTCGAGCAGGGCGGTGGTCGCCAGGCGTTTCTCTTCGTCGCTGAACCGGCTCCAGGTGTGGTGGATGCCGCCGCAGAGGTAGATGCCGGGATCGCGCGGTTCGCCGTTGACCTGTTCCGGATACAGGTCTTTGTTCAGCTTGTAGGACAGATAGAACGTGGGGATCAGCTTTTCGAAGGCGAGGCGCTGAATCGAGCGCGAGATGTCGGCGCTGACCTGGACCCGCTCTTTCTCTTTGAAGTCGAATTCGGGGTTGCAGGATTTTTCCGTCGGCTGGCATTCGGCCTGGCTGCCAACCTCGGCCAGCTTGCTCGGATCGGAGACGACCACCTGGAACATCGACTTGTACGTCGCCGCCGCGCCTTCCATCTCCTTGCGCAACTCTCCGGCGAGCTCGGTCGCCTTGATGCTGACCTCGTCGTAGGTCGGCGCGCCGCTTTTGGTCGCCCCGAAGCCCCAGACCCCGAGGTCCATCAGCTCGGCGATGGTGTTGGAGATGTGGGCGGTGAGCGGACCGGCCAGCTTCAGCATGATCGAGGTGAACTCGAACCAGCGCAGGCCCGTCTCCTCGTCGGTCGCCTTGGTTTCCGCGTAGATTTTCTTGGCCAGTTCTTCCGCCGTCGCCCATCCGGCGAAGGCGTTGCTCGAGAACGGTTCGGAGATGTTGTCGATGTATTCGCGGACCTTGGCGACCCAGAGCAGCTCCTGGGCCAGCTCGGCGTTCGCCGCTTTGAACTGCGCCTCGGTGAAGGAGGCCCGTTCCCCCGCCGGGACGGATTGGTATTTGATCGCTTCGACCGCCTTGGCGAATTCCGCCCAGCGGGCGGCGCTGAAGTTGCCTTCCCAGTATTCGTGGCGCGGATGTTCGGAGAGCTTGACCGCATTGCCCAGGTATGCGAAGGCGCGCATCGCGCCGGCGTCGCCTTCGAGCGGCCACTTTTCGCTCGGCTTCTCCATCACGACGTCGGCCAGGTTGGTGCCGGTCTTGACCTCGGACTCGAGCGTCGGGCGCAGCAGCGAGCGGTTGTCGGGGCGCAGGATGCCGATCAGCCGCGGGGCGTCGGTCTGGCCGAAGACGCCGGCCGCGGCCTCGGCGCCTTCACTTTCCTTGGCCCCCTTCCAACCGACCAGGGCGTAGGTTAGGCCACCGCCGGCGAGCGAGCCGCGCGTGTAGGCGGTGCGGTTGAAGCCGTTGCGGGTGCCGCCGATCGAGGTCACCGCGGCGACCAGGCGGTCGTAGAGCGTCTGGTGGATCGCGCCAAGCTGGCCGAGCGACGGCGGGTAGCTCGTTTCGGCGGCGGTCCGGTTGCTGGTGGCGATCAACTGGACGACGTCGCCGGTGGGGATTTCTTCGATGTTCTTGACCAGCAGCCCGGCCATCACCGTGGCTTCGCCCGCCTCGCCCGTCGTGTAGAGGATGTTCTCCTCCACATGCCCGGTGCGTGGGTTCTGGACGATGAGGCGGTAGCCGGTGGCCGCTTCGCACTGCCTCGCTTCCTTGCACGGCTCCGCCGGCTTGCCGACGGCCCAGTCGAACGGCTGGCTCAGCGTCGGGATGAAGCCGAAGGCGTTCCACTGGTCGGGGGTGAGGTAGCCGGTCATCGCGGCGCTTTCCTTCGCCCCGGCGGGCAGGATGTCGACGTTCGCGTCGCCGCGCTTGAACCCCGACACGCCGACCCCGGAGAGGGTGCCCGCCCCGGTCGGCAGCGCCTTGTCGCCTTCGGTCGGGAAGCCGATCTTGCCGAGCGCCTGGTAGAGGCCCTTGCCGTCGAGCCCCCCGGTGTCGGTCCCCGGCTGCAGGGCGACGATCACCAGATAGGTGCCGGGGTCGGCGTGCGAGGCGAGGTCGGCTTCCAGTTCGGAGACCTTCCCGATCCGCTGGTTGGAGACGCATTCGAGCGTTTCCCGTTTCAATATCAAGACCTGGAGGCCGGCTTTCTCGGCTCCGGGCTGCGCCTTGGCTTGGCTCAGGAGGTAGGTCGCATAACCGACCTTGATCCCCGCGGCCGCGCCGCTGCCGGCCATGGTGTCGATCGTGACCATGCGGCTGCGGTAGGAGGCCTTGAAGCCGACGACGTCGGAGACGGCGTTCGCGCCGCTGCCCTCGGTCACCCGGTAGCGATATTCGCCCGGCGCGCGCGGGGTGAAGCTGGCGGTCCGCCCGCCGGGGCTGCGCAGGATGGCCTTCGTGCCGCTCGGCTCGCAGGAGGGGCTGTCGGCGGCGGGGACGCGGAGCGGCGTCCAGGCGATCCGGTCCGTGGCGGAGGCCGGGGCGCCCGGTTCGAGCTTGGCGGCGAGACGGATGCTTTCGCCGATCGAGACGCCCTCGTCACGACCGGCGCCGAGCAGCGGCGCGGACGGGTCGACGCTGAAGTGGACGACGGCGCGGCGGCGCTTGCCGTGCTGGCGGTAGCTGACCGTGAGGCGGTTCGGCCCGGCGCGGAGCCCCTGGCTGAGCGAGGCTTCGAGCCGGCGGGTGCCGTCGTGGCCGCGGCGCAGTTCGCGGGCCGGGACCCAGCTGCGGTTGAGGCGCACGCGCAGGTTGCGGGCGCTTCGCGCGTTGATGACCACCTGGGCGACGTTGGCGTGCACCACCTGGTTCGGCGTCGGCGCCGCGACGATCCGCCGTTCGTGCGGCTTGTCGTGGCCCTTCTGCGGGGCGGCGCTCGCGCCGCTCGCCGCCAGGGCGAGGACGAGGAGGGTCGCGGTCAGGGCGATCGCGACCGCGCGAAGCCTGCCCATCGTCACTTGCCCATCAGCGCACAGACCGCTTCGGCCTGCACGTGGCGCAGCTGGGCGAGCAGCTTGCCGGTCGGCGCCGGGATGTTCAGCGTCGTCGTCAGCGCCCGCTTGCCGTTCGCGGTGGCGGCGGCGAGCTGCACGTAGCCGGGGAAGTTGCCGGTGTGGCCGTAGACCGTGCCGCACTTCGACTGGTAGCGGAAGAGCGCCAGGCCGGCCGAGTTCCTGCCCGGCCCGGGCGGGCTCGATTCACCCCCCACCCACCAGTCCATCTGTTCGCGCTGCTGGGTGGCGCCGAAGAACTTCAGGCCGAGGTCGGCGCGGATGAAGGCGTTCAGCTCTTCCGGGGTCGAGACGATCGCGCCCGAGGCCCAGGCGCCCGAAGGGCTGAGGAATTCGGAAGCGTCCTGTGCGCCTTTGGTTTCGGTGGCCGCGAAGTAGCCGTGGATGAACGGCTTCGGCATCGCCACCTTGGTCGCCAGTTCGGTCTGCGGCAGCTTCGCCGGGCCGAAGACGATCCGCTGCAGTTCGTCGGCGTAGGAGCGGCTCGTGACCGCTTCGACGATCAGGCCGACGACGATGTTGTCGGTGTTCGAGTACTCGTACTTCTTGCCGGCGGCGAAGTTCAGCGGGTCGCTGCGGACCCAGCCGATGACCTGCATCGGCTTGACGAAGCCGTGCGGGTTCGTTCCGACCTGCTGTTCGAAGCCCTTCGACTTGGTGTAGTCGGGCAGGCCGCTGGTGTGGTGGAGGAGCTCAGCGACGGTCACCGGGGACCAGCTCGCGGGCAGTCCCTGAACCAGTTCGCCGACCGTGTCGCTCAGCTTCAGCCTGCCTTCTCCGACCAGGTGCAGGGCGACCGCGCCGCTGAAGGCCTTGGCGACGCTGGCGATCCGCATGTGTTCGGTGGCGCGCGGCTTGGCGGCGCTCTCGATGTCGGCGCGGCCGGCGCTGATCGTGGTCAGCTCGCCGTTCTTGTAGAGGGTGGCGATCGCGCCGGGGGGCCCGCCGGGGGAGGTGACCAGGCCTTCGAGGCCCTTGCGGACGTCGGCGTTGGTAGTCCTCGCCCCGGCCGCCGAGGCGGTGGCCGCGAGCGCCAGGCAGGCAAGGACGAGAAGGGCGGTGAGGCGACGGATCTTGGACGAAGGCATGTGGTCAGCTCCTGGTCAGGTCAGAACCGGTGGATCATCGCGCAGATCGCGGCCGAGTCACAGGGGACCTAAGTCCCCTCTGCCGCATCCAGATCGTCTCTCCGGCACCTCGCCGACCGACTTGACCGGCCCGCTAAGGTATATGCAAATGCATCTATCTCGACGCGCGGAGCGCGCAAGGAGGCGGTGACATGCAATTCGGAATCTTCTCGGTGAGCGACATCACCCGGGACCCGGTCTCCGGGAGGACCCCGAGCGAGGCCGAGCGCATCGACGCGGTCGTGCAGATCGCGAAGAAGGCGGAGGAGGTCGGCCTCGACGTCTTCGCGATCGGCGAGCACCACAACCCGCCCTTCTTCTCCTCCTCGCCGACCACCCTGCTCGCCTACGTCGCGGCGGCGACCGAGCGGCTGATCGTGACCACGGCGACGACGCTGATCACGACCAACGACCCGGTGCGGATCGCCGAGGAGTACGCGATGCTCCAGCACCTGTCCAAGGGTCGCGTCGACCTGATGCTCGGCCGCGGCAACACGGCGCCGGTCTACCCCTGGTTCGGCCAGGACATCAGCCAAGGGCTGGCGCTGGCGCTGGAGAACTACGACCTGCTGCATCGCCTCTGGCGCGAGGACGTGGTCGACTGGGAGGGGCACTTCCGCACCCCGCTGAGCGGCTTCACCTCCACCCCGCGCCCGCTCGACGACGTGCCCCCGTTCGTCTGGCACGGCTCGATCCGCACCGCGGAGATCGCCGAGCAGGCGGCCTATTACGGCAACGGCTTCTTCGCCAACAACATCTTCTGGCCCGCCGAGCACTACCAGCGGCTGATCGGCCTCTACCGCCAACGCTACGCGCACTACGGGCACGGGACCGAGGAGCAGGCGGTGGTCGGGCTCGGTGGCCAGGCGTTCATCGCGAAGCGCTCGCAGGACGCCAAGCGCGCCTTCCGCCCCTACTTCGACAACGCCCCGGTCTACGGCCACGGGCCGTCGATGGAGGACTTCATGGAGGCGACGCCGCTGGTCGTCGGCAGCCCCCAGGAGGTGATCGAGAAGACGCTCTCCTTCCGCGAGCTCTTCGGCGATTACCAGCGCCAGCTGTTCCTGATGGACCACGCCGGGCTGCCCTTGAAGATGGTGCTCCAGCAGCTGGAGCTGCTCGGCGAAGAGGTGGTGCCGGTGCTGCGGCGGGAGTTCGAGGCGCGGCGGGCGCCGGAGGCGCGGGCGGAAGCGCCGACCCACGCGAGCCTGCTCGCCGACAAGTACGGCGACGGGCCGGCGCGGCAGCCGACGCCGAACGCCAACCAAGGCAACAACCTCGCCGGGCCCTCGCCCTACCAGGACAGCGCCGAGGTGGCGGCCGCTCGCCAGGCAGCCGAGGGTGCGGCGGCGTTCGAGAGCGTCGAGGCGGCGCCGGAGGAGGTGGCGAGCTGATGCCGGGCCGTCCGCGCCTCGCCAACGACGCCTGGGAGGCGCTGCTGACCGCCCACGCCCAGATGATGCGCCGGCTGGCCGCCGAAGACGTCTGGTGCGAGGTCAGCATGCGCGAGTACGACGTCCTCTACACGCTGTCGAAGTGCCCCGAGCCGATCCGGCTCGGGGAGCTGAACCGGCGCGTGCTGCTGAGCCAGCCGGCACTCTCGCGGATGGTCGACCGGCTGGTCGAGCGCGGACTGGTGCGGCGCGAGCGCGACGCCGGCGACGGCCGCGGCGTCCTGCTCAGCCTCACCACGACGGGTCGGGCACAGCAGCGCACGACCGGACGCCCACACGCGCTCGGCGTGGCGCGGGCGATGACCACGACCTTCGACGACCAAGAGCTGACCGCGCTGCGCGATCTCTGCCGCAAGCTGGCCGAGCACGAGGCGGCGGCCGAGGTGGCCTGAGCGCCGGGCGTCCGCAGCGGGTCGAACCGCGCCGCCGCATCGCCCGCCTGCACAGACCGTGGTGCCGGAGGCGCCGAGAGTTCCACGGTTGCGTCTTGCGGCGACGTCCTCGGGGACGAAGACTCGGAACCTACTCTGGGTTCAGCGGGTCGAGAGAAGGGGTTCGGGATGCAAGACGAGCGGGTTGCGGTGGTCACCGGGGGCGGCCGGGGGATGGGGCGCGCGATCGCGCACGCCTACGCGGAGCGGGGGACGCGAGTGGTCGTCGCCTCGCGCACCGTGGCCGAGCTGGAGGAGACCGCGGCGGCGAGCGAGCTGATCACGGCGTTCGCCTGCGACGCCGCCGAGCCCGACCAGGTCGAGGCGCTCTTCGAGTTCGTCCGCGCCGAGCACGGCCGGGTCGACGCGCTGGTCTGCAGCCAGGGCGTCTACCAAGGCGGCGTCCGGGCCTTCGACCTGCCGCTCGAGCAGTGGGACCGCACGATGGCGATCAACCTACGCGGCGTCTGGCTCTGCGCCCAAGCGGCGGGGCGATTGATGCGGGACGGCGGCCGCGGCGGGCGGATGGTCTTCATCTCCTCGATGAACGGACTCGCCTCGCAGACCCACGCGGTCGACTACGACGTCTCCAAGGCCGCGGTCAACGGGCTCGCCCGCGCGCTGGCAGTCGAATTCGCCCCCGAGAAGATCACCGTCAACGCGATCGCCCCCGGCTGGATCCGCACCGAGATGTCGGCCGCGGAGCTGGCCGAACTAGAGAGCGAGGGCCTGGTGATGAACCCGCTCGGCGAGGTCGGCACTCCCGAGCAGATCGCCCTGGCGGCGCTGTGGCTGACCGACCCCGGCAACGGCTTCGTCACCGGCACCGTCGTCACCGTCGACGGCGGCCAGACCGCGATGCTGCCGCTGCCCTGGAACCCGGCGGCCAGCGTCGCGCCCGGTGCGCCGGGCGCGGGGTAGTCGGGTTTGGGAGTGGGGCGGGGAAGCTGGCGCCCGCGCGAGGGACGGGGCCGGACCGATCGGAGCCCAGGCGTCCCGGGCGTCTCGGAGGCGACCCGGGCAGGCTGTGGCCGCCTCCGAGACGCCCGGGACGGGAGGTTCTCGGGGGGAGCTTGCGCAGGGACGGGCCGGCGCGGGGAAGGGACGGGTGCGTGGCGGGGGAGTCCGGCATCTCCGCGACGGGACGGAGGGATGCGACGTCTCCGTGACGAGGCCGAGGAAAGACGGCACGAAGACCGTGGGATCTACGCGGGTCCCGTAGGGGAGATGCATGATCCGGCGGGATCCCCGCCGGATCATGGTCGGTCCGTGACGAAGGGTCCACGATCGCAGGG
>JAFDWF010000144.1 GCA_018268575.1 Actinomycetota bacterium | reverse complement strand
TCCACCTTCCTTCCCACCCCGCCTCGCGGCGACGCAGTTGGCTTCGGCTTGTGGTTGGTGCCATCTCCTTCACAGAGGACTTTCACCTCCGAGCGTCCTGGCATGCCCGGCGTACACGAAAAAGGCCGCCCCGGGAAGCCCGGGGCGGCCTTGCGAAACTGAGCGGTCGGAAGACCTAGCGCAGCGCGGCGAGCTGGTCGGAGACCTGCTTGACGCGGCGCTCGACTTCGGTGCGGCTGCTCCTGATCGTCGAGGTCGCGGCCCGCTGGCGCTTGCGGGCTTCGCGCTCGACCCGTTTGCGGGTCTTGCGGGCCTCGGTGGTGGCGCGCTTGCGGGCGGTGGTGCCGCGCCGTTCGGTGCGCTTGGCCGCTTTCTCGATCTGGCGGCGGTAGGACTTCAGCTCATTTTCGGCCTTCGTGCGGCTGGTCCATGGGTCGACGATGTCGCCGATCCGGTCACCCACCGAGAGGACGGCGCCGACCGGGAAGTCGACTGCGGACTCGAGCAGGGTCTGCGCCTGGCTCTTCTCCGCGACGCCGGTCTTGGCCGCCGCTTTCTTCGTCGCGCCCGTGGTCTTGGCGGCCGTTTTCTTCGCTTCCGTGGTGGCGCGTTTGGCCTCCGCCTTGGATTTGCTGGTTCCGTTGCTGGTGTTCTCTGGTGCCATTGAAGACGTACCCCTTGGTCTGGTCTGTTTGGCTCGGCGACGCCGAGTCTATCGAACGTATGTTCCTTGCGAACAGACGTTCTTAAACGTTTTTGGCGCCCTGGTTACACCGAAAGTCATGAGGCATCGTGGGGGATTCGAGGCAGCCGCATGTGACGCAAGTGTGATCCGCCACGAGAGGATGCATCGGTCAAGAAGACGTGTGTGGAGTTTGTGGGGACAGGCCGGCGTTTGCGCGGGCCGGCGCCTGGGACGCGGGGCGGGCGCTCAGGCCGTCTGGGCGGCGCGGGCGGCGGCGAGGGCCGCCTCGTCCCGGCCCGCGGCGACGTGGTACCGGGAACCGAGGTCGAGCGGCGTCGCCTCCAGCGGACCGTCGCCGAAGGCGACCGCGCCGCCCGCCTCGCGGACGATCAGCTGCGCGGCGGCGGCGTCTACCGAGCGGCAGGGCCGCAGGCTGAGGAAGGCGTCGAAGCGGCCGGCGGCGACGTAGGCGGAGGTGATCGCGATCGAGCCGACCACCCGCAGGCGGTAGGCGTTCCCAGCCAACGAGCGAAGCGCCGGCACGGTCCAGTCGGGCTCCGCCGACTCGAGGCCGACCACTTCCAGTCGCCCCTTCCCCTGCGCGACCCGGGCCGCCACACCGTTCACCGCGGCGCCGCCGCCGCGCGTCGCCAGGAACTCCTCGTCGGCGCCGAAGTCGTGGACGAAGCCGAACCGCACGTCGGCCATCGAGTCGCCCTCGGCGACCGCGATGCTGACGCTGTGCGAGGGGATCGTGCGGCGCGCGTTCAGCGAGCCGTCGATCGGATCGATTACCACCCGCACCGGGCCGCCGTCGCCGAAGACGATCTCGCCGCGCTCCTCGGAGACGGCGATGAAGGACGCCCCCGCGGCGCCGAGCTTCTCCAGCTCGGCGAAGACCTCGTCCTCGCAGCGGCGGTCGATCACCAGGGTGCGGTCGCCGCCCTCGCCGACCCCCTCGTAGACCGTCCGTTCCTCGCTGCTCACGACCTCCGCGAAGATCCGCCGCTGGGCGGCGACGATGCGGCGACAGATTCCCGGCCAGTCGGCAGCGAAAACGTCCATGGGCCGGCCACTCTAGTGCCCGGCTTGCGGCGACATTTGGTCCGGAAGCGACGGCGCCCTGCCCGGTGACGAGCGCCCGGCTCTGGCGCAGCAATCGTCGTGGCCGGCAAGGACGCGAGACCACGAAGGCGTGGCAGAGCCACGTCGAGGGTCGAGGACGCCGCCAGACGCGACGAGGGCAAGCCAGAGAGGGCGAACGTTGCCGGGCAGGGCGCCCAGGAGCGCTAGCTTTGCAAAGACCATGCGTCAGACCGACCCGATCGCAGAAGGGGAGGCGGGTGGGCGGGCGCGAGCCGCCGCGCACGCCGAGGGGCCCCTGCTCGTCCTCGGCGCCGCTGGGACCGGCAAGTCGGAGCTCTTGGCGCGGCGGCTGGCCGACCTCGCGGCGGCGGGGACGGCGCCCGAGCGGGTGCTGGTGATCGGCGCCCGCCGCGCCACCGCGCGGCGGCTGCGCGAACGCTGCGAGGCGCTCCTCGACGGCCCTTACGAGGGGCTCTGGGTCGGCTGCTGGGAGGAGATCGGCGAGCGGCTGCTGCGTGAGCATGCCGAGGAGGCCGGGCTCGATCCCTTCTTCGACGTGCTCGGACGGGCGGAGCGGCTGGCGGTCCTGCTCGACCGCTTCGACACCCTGCCGCTGCGCCGGCACGAGATCCGCGGCAACCCGGCCGGCCTCCTGGCGCGGCTGCTTGGGCGGATCGACCGGCTGAAGGCGGAACGGGTCGGGCCGACCAGCCTTGCCGAGCTGGCCGCGCGCCAGGCCGAGGAGGCGGGCGAGGAGGCCGACCGCGAGACGGCGCGGCGCGAGCTCGAGTTCGCCGAGCTCTACACCGCCCACGACCGGATCCTCGCCGAGTCGGGGAGCCTCGACCGCGGCGACGTCTTCCTCGCCCTCGACGTCCTCTTGGTCGAGCGGCCCGACGTGCGGGCGGCGCTGGCGCGGCGCTTCGCCCAGGTGATGGTCGACGAGCTGGAAGAGTCGACGTCGGCCCAGCGGGCGCTGCTCGAGGGCCTCGCGAGCGAGAACCCCAACCAGATGTTCGTGCTGGAGGCGGGCGGCGACGTGCCCGAGGAAGGGGAGCTCCAGTCCTGGTACCGCGACCTCCACCCCGAGGGCGATGCGCTCGTGCTCGAGCGCCGCTACCGCGAGCCCAAGCTGCGCTTCTGGAGGTGCGCCAACGAGCGGGCCCAGGCGCAGGCGACGGCGCGCGAGGTCGAGCACCTGCTTGCGGGCGGAACCGCCGCCGACGGGATCGCGGTCCTGCTCCCCGACCCGATCCACGCGGGCGGCGCGATAGCCGCGGCGATGGAGGAGCGCGGCATCCCCTTCCACCTGGCCGGGCCGACGGCGCTCTTCCAGCGCGCCGAGGTGCGCGACGCGATCGCCTGGCTGCGGGTGCTTGCCGATCCCGACGACTCGGCCGCCGCCGCCCGCGCGCTCACCCGGCCGCCGGTCGAGCTGCGCCCCGGCGACCTCGCCCGCCTCACCACGATCGCCCGCCGGCGCAAGCTCGACATGGTCGCGGGCTGCGAGGCCGCCCTCGACAGCCCCCAGTTCCAGCCCGAGGCGCGCGAGCGGATCCAGACCTTCCTGAAGCTCTACGGCACCGCCGCGGCGGTGATGGAGGAGCGGCGCGCCGACGTCTTCGTCCGCCGCCTGATCGAGGCGGTCGGCCTGCGTCGCCAGCGCCTCTTCGCCGCCCAGCCGGAGGTCGCCGAGCGGCTGCTCGGGCTCTCCCGCCTGGCTGAGCTGGCGACCGCCTGGGCGCGGCGCGAGCCGCACGGCTCGACCCGCGGCTTCGTCGCCTACCTGAGCGCCGTCGCCGAGGCCGGGGTCGAACCGACCGGCGGCGAGGAGCCGCCCGCGCCGGGCGCCGTGGTCGGGCTGGCGACCGGGGCGGTGAAGGGGCTGGGCTTCGATCACGTCTTCGTCCTCGGCCTCGAGGCGGACGCCGAGTGGGGAGAGATCGGCTGGCCCGCGCGCACCGAGCTGGTGCTCTCACGGGTCGAGGCAGGCGCCGAGTCGGGACGCCCCTCGCGCGCCTACGCGGAAGCGCTCGCCGGGTCCCCGGACGCGGTCGAGGAGGAGCACGAGGAGGAGCTCTTCGGCCCCGCCGAGGGCCTCCACGCCACCTACCGCAGCCTCCGCGAGCAGGTGCTCGAGGCGTCCTGGCGGGCGGGCCGGGAGCTCTCGGAGCCCCGCCTCGATACCGCGATCGACGTCAACCGGGCAATCGCCCGCTACCTGGAGCTGCTGAAGCTGGCGGCGCTCGCCCAGCGGCCCGGCGCGGAGGGGACGGCGGAGGCGATCGAGGCCGTCAACGGCCTCCTGCGCCAGGTGGCGACGCCGGAGCAGCAGGCGGAGCTCGACGCCTCATCGCTCGACGCCTACCTGCTCGACTCGGAGTCAGAGCGCGGACGGCGCCTGCAGCTGATCGCGGCGCGTGAGGAGCCCTCGCTGGAGGCCTTCCTGCCGCGCCGCGGCGACGGCCGACTCAGCCTCTCGGCCTCCGACCTGACCCTCTACCTGACCTGCCCGCTGAAGTACAAGTTCGCCCGCGTCTTCGGCATCCCGCAGGAACCGACGATCAACCAGCGCTTCGGCATCCTCATGCACAACGTGCTCGAACGGTTCCACAAGGAGCCGCCCGAGCCGGGCGAGGAGCTGCGGACGCTGAACCGGCTCTTCGAGGCGGGCTGGCGGCGGGGTGGCTTCGGCGGGTCAGACGACGAGATGCAGTACCGCGACCGCGGGCGCGAGGCGCTGCGCCTCTACTGGGAGCGCGAACGGGTCGCCGAGTCCGAGCCGGTCTGGCTGGAGCGGAAGTTCGACTTCAAGGTCGCCGACCACCACGTGCGCGGGCGGGTCGACCGGGTCGACCGGCTGCCCGACGGCGACTACGAGCTGATCGACTACAAGACCGGCGAGCGCAAGACCGAGGAGGACCTCGACTCCGACCTGCAGCTGGCGCTCTACCGGATGGCGGCGCGCGAGGCCTGGGAGATCGAGGCCGCCTACGCCTCCTACGACTACGTGCTCGACGCGGAGAAGGTGGCCGCACCGACCAAGCCCGACGACGCCGAGCGGGTCGAGCGGACGGTGGTCACGGTCGGCGAGGGCGTCCTCTCCCAGGACTTCGAGCCCCGCCCCTCGCCGAGCGTCTGTAGCTGGTGCGACTACCGGCTGGTGTGTCCCGCAGCGGAAAGCTGACCGACGCCAGTTGGTCGATCCCGCGAGCTGGCGGGGGTCGGTGGGGCCGGGGAAGCTGGCGCCCACTGAGGGTTCAGGCCGGGGAATTGGGGACGTAGCGGCCCGGGCGGGACGGGACCCTTTGAGGGGGTCCCGTGACAGGGACGGCACGTTTGCGGGGGATCCTTCACAGAGACGACACCTTTGCGGAGGGCCCCCACGGTGCGTTCGCAGTTCCCCACACTGGTTGTGGG
>JAFDWF010000143.1 GCA_018268575.1 Actinomycetota bacterium | reverse complement strand
CTCCTCGCTGACCCAGGCCGGGCTCGGCGTCTCGACCGCGGTCTCGATCGGCGGCGACGCGATCATCGGCTCCACCTACGCCGAGCTGATGCCCTTCTTCGAGGCCGACGAGCAGACTAAGGCGATCGTCATCTACACCGAGCCGGGAGGTCGGATGGAGGCCCAGCTGGCCGAGTGGGTCGCGGCGAACGACTCGCGGCTGCCGATCGTCGCCTTCATGGCGGGCAAATTCATGGACGACGAGGAGATGAAAGGGATGAGCTTCGGCCACGCCGGCACGATCGTCGAGGGCGCCGAGGACACGGCGACGCAGAAGATCGCCCGCCTCGAATCGGCCGGCATCCGCGTGGTCGAGCGGATCGACGAGATCCCCACCGTGGTCAAGGAGAAGCTCGGGGTGCCCGCCTGATGGCCGAGCGGCTGGACAAGGTCTTCGTCGAGGTCGAAGTCGAGGACTCGGTCGCCGGCGACGCGGCGATCGCCGCCAAACTCGAAGAAGTCTGCCCCGTCGACATCTTCAAGAACGCCGGCGGCCACGTCGAGGTAGTCGACGAGAACGTCGACGAGTGCGTCCTCTGCCGCCTCTGCCTTGAGGCGGCGCCCGCGGGCAGCGTCCACGTGCGCAAGCTCTACGACGGCACCGAGCTGTAGTCGGCCGATCCACGTGCCTGGTCGCTCGTCCGGGTGGCCGACACCGCTCGGTACGCCATGCCTGGCGTACCTCGACCTGGGCGGGGCATCGTAGCCGGCATCACCCTTGAGCGACTTTAGCCCTGCCTGCTGATTTGGACGAATGTTGGTTATTGCCCTGGACGAACACTGGACAGGCGGTGGTAGCGTCGTCGTCGCCCAAGCTGACCGGAACGACGGCTGGATCAAAGGACGACGCGATGCAGATAAGAACGAGAAAGACGTGCAATTTCCCACGTATCGCGACCTTCCTAGGCGTCCTTGGCGTCGTCGCCTGCCTTGCCGTCCCCGCCTCTGCCGGCGCCACCGCCGGCGCGATGACCCTCGTCTTCGCCTCCGACTCGACCCATGAGGCGGCCGGCAACGTCGCCGTCCCGGTCCAGTGCCTCGGGCCGGACAACGGGTTCTGCTCCGGTGTCGTGACCCTGTCCCGCAGCGGCCACAGCACCTCGATCCCCTTCTCGGTCCGAGGCGGTGGCCGAGAAGTCCTCTTCGTGCCGCTCCGCCTCGGCGGCCGGGCCGACCATCCGCGCCGAGTGCACGGCGTCGCCACCACCGATCAGGCGCTCGGCCCGGCGACCAGCGCCAAGCAGTTCCTCTACGCCCGATAGGCCGAGCAGTTCCGCGATGGTGCTCCGGGGGCGCCGAGGGACGGGGGGGGCGCCCGGACGCCAGAGGGACGCGGCCTTCTCGGAGGCGGCCCTGGCAGGCTGTGGCCGCCTCCGAGAAGGCCGAGATTTGAGGAGACGGCAGAGGGTCCTACGCTCCGCCGTTCCTTATGCCGGGATGGTGGGCATAAGGAACAGCGGAAGGAGGGTGTCGCGGGGTCCGTCACGAAGACGCCGGGAACTGCGCGGAAGATGTGAGGGAGACGTCACGGGTTCCACAGTTCTTCCACGGTCACGAAGACGTGACCACGGTTCCGGGCCCCCATGGGGGCCCAGATTCACTCAGCGCGGGAAGAGGGGTCTGAACCTCCCCGTGAAGGCATACGCCTTCCCTGCGATCGTGGGGTCTTCCTCACGGAGCGCCCATGATCCGGCGGGATCCCCGCCGGATCATGCATCTCCCGGGCGGGACCCGCGCAGATCTCACGGTCTTCGTGGCGTCTTTCGTCGGCTCCGTCACGAAGGCGTCGCAATCGTCTGTCCCGTCACGGAGACGCCCTGCTGCCGTATGCGCTATCCGCATACGGCAGCGAGTGGCCGATCTCCCCGCGACGCACCCGTCCCTGCACAAGCTCTCCCCCCGAAACCTCCCGTCCCGGGCGTCTCGGAGGCGACCACAGCCTGCCCGGGTCGCCTCCGAGACGCCCGGGACCCTGGGCTCCGATTCGTCAGGCCCGAACCCCCACCCGGGCACCAGCTTCCCCACCCAAGCCACCTCGCACCCCTCATGGAGCTAGCCATATATTGGCCACGGCCTCAATCAGCGTGGACGATGCAACGGTTGCTGACGTTCAGGGTCGCCGGTACCGGGCTCTTCAGCTTTGCCGTCAACCTGATCGTCGCCGGTGCCCCTGACCAGCATTGTTCTTCGGCCAGGTAAGGATGGAGGACGTATTCGCCGGGGGCGAGCCAGATCGCGAAGTGGCCTTCGACGATCGGCAGTCTCGCCAGCACCCTCGTCGATCCGCGTTTGCGCACGTTGACCAGCGATCCTTCACCGGTGTAGATCGGGGAGGCGCCGCAGCTGCCCGAAGGCAGGCAGACCGGTGAGGCGGCGTGGAGCGGACAGACGATCTGCGCCTGCGCACAGATCACGCTCCCAGTCGTCGCCTGCGGGACGGGCCCGCAGTGCGGTGGCGGCGGACATTCCGGCGTACAGACGGTCACACAAGTCGTGTCGTAGACAGTTCCTTCGACCAGCTTCTCGTTCCCGGCCGCGGCGGCCGATCTCGACCCCAGGCCCGCCCAGAGCAGAGCGAGCCCGACGGCCACGGTCAGTCCGGTCCCGACCCCTCTCCTCATCGCCTTCGTGATACCCGTTCCCCCAGACGCCATTCGTGCTTCGCTCAGCGGCGGCTGAGCAGCCACTCGGGGAGAAAGGGCTCGGCAATTCGATAGGCACCGCGATCGCCGGTGACGATTTCGCGTTTCTCCAAGGTCCGCAGGGCACGCTGGACGTTGGTCGCCGGACCCAGCCCGAGGCGCCGACGATACGCGGCGCTGAAAGGATGCCCTGCCTCACGGGCGAGGGCTTCCAGCACCAGCTTCTGGTTGCCGGTGCAGTCTTCCCAGAGCAGCGAGAAGTGCGCGTGCTCGGAGCGCAGGGCGTCTTCGAGCGCGGCGGAGACCAACGCCTCGCTCGCCTCGGCCCCCGGTGACGTCCGCTCCCAGAGGAAGTAGCAGAGCTCCTGGGTCGCGTAGGGATGTCCGCTGGTGCGGCCGAGGACCGCGGCCACCGCGGCGGCGGAGACCGCCTTACCGCTCGCGTCGAATCGGTCAACCAGGAAGGGAGCGAATGCGACCGGGTCGATCGGCCCCAGTTCGACCGTCTTCGCGCTGCGCCAGAACGGCTCGTTGCGGTCGTTGAAGATCCCCTCCATCACGTGCCGGCGACTGCCGAGGTAGACGTGGCCGACCTCGGGCTGCTGCTGGAACACCGCCCGCATCAGGTTGGGCAGGCCGGGGTCGATCTCGACCACCTGCTGGAACTCGTCCATGACCAGCGCGGCGCGCCGGTGCCTGGCGCCGGCCAGCTCGCCGGGAAGGCGGAAGAGTCGCTCCAGGGTTGCGTCGATGTCGGACGGCCGTTCGCCGAAGCCGAAGCTGAAGGCGTATGAGCCGTCCTCCTCGACGATGACCGTCGGCTGCACCTGGAGGCGGCGGAATGGCGCGAGCGCCGCCTCCTTGACGCGCTCGAGCGGCGAGGCGATCTGCTCGAAGATGGTCGCGGCGAGGGCCGCGGCGAGGCGCTCCTTGCTCGGGGTGGTCATCAGGTCGACCTGGGCGACGAGGACGCCGTCGGCGGCCGCCGCCTGGGCGGCGCTCCAGACGAGCGAGGACTTGCCGAGCCGGCGCGGCGCGTAAAGGACGACGTCCTGGCCGTTGCGGATGTCGCTGACCAGCTCCTCCCGCTCGCGCTCACGATCGGTGAACGACTCGTCCAGTGCGAGCGCACCGAAGCGGAACGGGTTCACGGGCGAATCCTTCATACGGCTACGCATTATACAGCCAAGTATGATTTCATACGTTAGCGTATAATACGGTTCCGTATACGATGCCAGAGGACGGCTCTCCGCCCCACGGCTACGTGAGGTGGGTCACGTACGCCCGAGGTCAATTTATAGTCGGGTAACATATGCATTGATGAATGTAGAGGTGCGATCGAGGCTCTCGCGCGGGGACCGCATGGAGCAGACGCTCGGCGTCGCCCACGCGCTCTTCGCCGAGCGCGGGTACGCCGAGGTGACGATGGAGGAGATCGCCGCCGCGGTCGGCGTCACCAAGCCGCTGCTCTACAACTACTTCGGCAACAAGGAGCGGCTCTACATCGCCTGCATGGAGCAGGCGGGCGACTCGCTGCTCCGGACCGTGGCGGGAGCGATCGCCGGCACCGAGGGCCCCGGCGAGGCGCTCGGTGCCGGCGTCCGCGCCTTCTTCGCCTTCCTCGACTCCGACCGCGCCGCCTGGGCGGTGCTCTTCGACGAGACCCTGCCGGGCAGCGGCGAGGTGGCCGAGCGGGTCGCCTCCTACCGCGGCCAGATCGACGCGCTGGTGTCGCAATCGCTGCTCGCCCAGGTCCCGGCCGGCCGTCGCGACGCCGCCCGGGTCGAAATCGAGGCGCTCTCCGCCGCCCTCCTCGGCGCCGCTGAGGAGCTCGCCCGCTGGTGGCTGCGGACCGAGGCGATCGCCGCCGGCGAGGCGGCGGAGCTCCTGATCTCGACCGTCGAGCCGGGTATCAGGGCGCGGGCCCGCGCCCACGTCGCCGCCAACTCCCCCACTTCCAATCCCCCGAAAGGAACCTCCAAGGCATGAACGCAGAGACCCGCCGGGTCGCCGTGATCGGCGGCAACCGGATCCCCTTCGCGCGCAGCGACACCAAGTACGCGCAGGCGACCAACCAGGACATGCTCACCGCCGCGCTCGACGGGCTGATCGACCGCTTCGGGCTCGAGGGCGAGACGCTCGGCGAGGTCGCGGGCGGCGCCGTCTTGAAGCACTCCCACGACCGCGACCTCACCCGCGAGAGCGTCCTCTCCACCCGGCTCGCCGCCGAGACCCCCGCCTACGACGTCCAGCAGGCCTGTGGCACCGGCCTCGAGACGGCGATCCTGGTCGCCAACAAGATCGCCCTCGGGCAGATCGAGGTCGGCATCGCCTGCGGCGCCGACACCACCTCCGACGCGCCGATCGAGCTGAACGAGGAGCTGCGGGCGACGCTGCTGGACGCCAACCGGGAGCGCTCGACCGCCGGCAAGCTGAAGGCGCTGACGCGCTTGCGCCCCGGCCACGTGGTGCCGCAGATCCCCCGCAACGAGGAGCCGCGCACCGGCCTCTCGATGGGCGAGCACTGCGCGATCATGGCGCGTGAATGGGAGATCGGGCGCGAGGAGCAGGACGAGCTCGCGGTCGCCTCGCACCGCAACCTCGCCGCCGCCTACGAGCGCGGCTTCCTCACCGACCTGCTGACGCCCTACCTGGGGCTGGAGCGCGACGGCAACCTGCGTCCCGACTCCTCAGTCGAGAAATTGGCGAAGCTGAAGCCGGTCTTCGGTGGCCCCGAGGGGACGATGACCGCGGCCAACTCGACGCCGCTCTCCGACGGCGCCTCGGCGGTGCTGCTCGCCTCCGAGGAGTGGGCGAAGGCGCACGACCTGCCGGTGCTGGCCTATTTCTCGGATGCGCAGACGGCGGCGATCGACCACGTCTACAAGCGCGAAGGCCTCCTGATGGCGCCCGCCTACGCGATGCCGCGGATGCTCGACCGGGCAGGCCTCACGCTGCAGGACTTCGACTACTACGAGATCCACGAGGCCTTCGCCGCCCAGGTCCTCTGCACGCTGAAGGCCTGGGAGGACGAGGCGTTCTGCAAGGAGAAGCTCGGGCGCGAGGCGCCGCTGGGGGCGATCGACCGGGCGAAGCTGAACGTGAACGGCGGCTCGCTTGCCGCCGCCCACCCGTTCGCGGCGACCGGCGGGCGGATCGTCGCCGGCCTCGCCAAGCAGCTGCACGAAGACGGCGTGGGACGCGGCGCGATCTCGATCTGCGCCGCCGGCGGCCAGGGCGTCGTCGCGATCCTCGAGGGCCCGGAAGGAGCCAAGTAACCAATGCCTGACCGCTACTCCCAGATCGTCAACGCGCCGGTCGTCTCGACCGTCGCCAGGCAGCTCGGGCTGCCGCAGCCCGTCGACCTCGACCGCTTCAAGGCCGGGGCCCCGGTGATCGCCGGGCCGGTGCTGAGCGGAGCCGCCCCCGGCGGCCGGCTGGAGCGCCCGCTGAAGGCGCTGCTCGACGCGATCGGCGCCGAACGCGCCGGTGCCGAGGGCAAGGCGAAGGCGCTGGTCTTCGACGCCTCCGGGATCGCCGACTCGACCGAGCTGGTCGAGTTGCAGCGCTTCTTCTACCCGGCGATGCCGCGGCTGCGGCGCAGCGGTCGGGTCGTGGTGCTCGGCACCTCGCCGGCGCTGGCGGGCTCGGCCCGCGCCCACACCGCCCAGCGCGCGCTCGAGGGCTTCACCCGCTCGCTGGCCAAGGAGATCGGCGGCAAGGGCGCCACCGCGCAGCTCATATATGTGGAGCCGGGG
>JAFDWF010000142.1 GCA_018268575.1 Actinomycetota bacterium | reverse complement strand
CCCTGATCCGGCGGGGATCCCGCCGGATCATGCATCTTCCTTACGGGACCCGTGCAGATCGCACGGTCTTCGTGGCGTCTTCCTCGGCCTCGTCACGGAGACGTGCGATCCACCGTCGGTCCACAAAGGTCAAGGGCTCCCTCGTAAACCTGGGCACACCCTGGTGTGCCCAGGTTTACGAGGGAGGATCTGAGCGATGAGGAACCGTGACCTCCCGTCCCGGGCGTCTCGGAGGCGACCCGGGCAGGCCGTGGCCGCCTCCGAGACGCCCGGGACGCCGGAACCCCGATTCCTCAGGCCCGAACCCCCACCGCCCGAACCCCACCCCCGAATCGACCAGCTACAGCCCTTCGCGCACGCCGCCCATCGCGGTGAAGACCGCAGTCGCGCCCCCGGGGCTCTGCTCGTCGGCGATCACGTGGGAGACGGCGTTGATCAGCGCCAGGTGGGTGAAGGCCTGGGGGAAGTTGCCGAGGTGGCGGCCCGAGCGCGATTCCATCTCCTCGGCGTAGAGGTCGAGCTGGCCCGCCATCGTCAAGAGCCGCTCGCAGAGCGCGCGTGCCCGTTCGCGCTCGCCGATCTCCGAGAGCGCCGAGACGAGCCAGAACGAGCAGATCAGGAAGGTGCCCTCCTTGCCGAGGAGGCCGTCGTCGGTTTCGTCGACCTTGTAGCGGAGCACCAGCCCGTCTTCGGTCAGTTCCTCCTCGATCGCTTTCACCGTCGCCACGATCCGGGCGTCGTCGGCGGGCAGGAAGCGGTAGAGCGGCATCAGGAGCAGCGAGGCGTCGAGCGCGTCGGTGTCGTAGTGCTGGCGGAAGATCCCGTCGCGGCAGCCCCGCTCGCAGATCTCCGCCTTGAAGGCGTCGGCCTTGGCGCGCCACGCGGCCGCCAGCTCCTCGCGGCCGAGGTCGCCCGCCAGCCGCGCGCCGCGGTCGGCGGCCACCCACATGCTCACCTTCGAGGAGACGTAGTGCTGCGGCTCGCCGCGTGACTCCCAGATCCCCTGGTCGCGCTCGGGGAACGAGTCGATCGCCTTTTCGACCTGGTGGCGGATCAGCTCGCGGTCGGCCTGCGTCCCCGTCCCGCGCAGGGCTTTTTCGTGCAGGTAGACGGAGTCGAGCAGCGATCCCCAGACGTCGTTCTGGCGCTGGTCCCAGGCGCCGTTGCCGATCCGCACCGGTCGGGCGCCGCCGTAGCCGGAGAGGTGGTCGAGCGTCGACTCGGTCAGCTCCCGCTCGTGCCCGATCCCGTACATGATCTGCAGGTCCGGATGCGCTTGGCAGACGGCGAGGATGAAGCGCATGAAGTCGCGCGCCTCCTGGTCGAAGCCGAGCGTGTGCAGCGCCCAGAGGCTGAAGGTCGCATCGCGGATCCAGGTGAATCGGTAATCCCAGTTGCGTTCGCCGCCGGGCGCCTCCGGCAGCGAGGTCGTGGCGGCGGCGACGATCGCCCCGGTCGGGGTGTAGGTGAGCCCCTTGAGGACGAGCGCCGAGCGCTGCAGGTGGATCCGCCAGGGGTGGTCGGGGAAGTCGCCGTGGCGGAGCCAGAGCCGCCAGAAGTTCTCGGTCAGGGAGAGGCGCTCGAGCGCCTCGGGCGCGCTCCGCGGCCCGCAGCCCGCCGCGTCGCCGACCTCGTCGCCCCAGCTCAGCGCGCAGAAGGCGCTCTCGCCGGCGCCCAGGGTCCTGGTCCCGCGCAGGGTGCCGCCGTCGGCCGCCAGCGCGAGGTCGGAGCGCAGCTCCAGTTCGGTCCTGTCGGGCCCGGTCACGGTCGACTCGCCGCCCGCCGGCGCGCTCCACTCGCCGCCGCCGGTGCCGTAGCCGAAGCGCGGCTCGCACTCCATCTCCACCTCGACCTCACCGTCGATGCAGGTCATCGTCCGCAGCAGCGAGCGGTCGGACTCGTGGGAGACGATCGGGGTGCCCTCGCTCGGTTCCCAGGAGGCGATCGAGAGCGCGTCGCGGACGACCAGCCAGCCGCTGTCGGTGACCCAGGTGGTCTCGATCACCAGCGTGCCGGGGATGTAGCGGCGGCTGATCGGGACGATCACGCCGCGCGGTCGCAGCGTCAGCCGGCCGGCGCCGCGGTCGAGCACCGCGGCGAAGACGCTCGGCGAGTCGAAGCGCGGTAGGCAGAGCCACTCGATCGCGCCGTCGAAGGAGACGAGGGCGGAGGTGTGGCAGTCGGAGAGGAAGCCGTAGCCGCCGATCGGCGGGAAGGCGTCGGGGGTGGCGGGCGCGCTCGGCATCGCGGCAAGCTAGCACCGCGACGGCCTGTCGGGAACTGCGATTGCGTCGCTACGCTGGGAAAAGATGACTCTCGTCCCGGTCGCCCACCTGACCGGCATCTTCGCTCCGCTCGAGCTGCTCCCGATGCTGATCGCCGCGGCGCTCTACGCGCGCCGGGCGACGACCCTGGCCGGGCGCGGCCGCCCGGTCCCGCTCTGGCGCCAGATCTGCTTCGCCGCGGGCCTCCTCTGCATCGCCGCGGCTCTGATCACGCCGCTCTCCGACCTCGCCGACGAACTGGTGATCGCCCACATGATCGAGCACCTCTTGATCGGCGACATCGCCAGCCTCCTGATCGTCCTCGGGCTGACCGGGCCGCTGCTGCAGCCGATCCTGGCGATCCGCACCTTCGACCGCCTGCGCTTCCTCTGCCACCCGCTGGTGGCGATGCCGCTGTGGGCGGCGAACATGTTCTTCTGGCACGCGCCGCCGCTCTACGACGCCGCCTACGGCGGCTCGGCGATCCACTTCCTCGAGCACACCACCTTCATCGTCTTCGGCGTCCTGCTCTGGATGCCGGTCTTCGGCCCGCTGCCGATGCCGACCTGGTTCACCGCCGGCTGGAAGGTCGTCTACGTGATCGTGATGCGGCTGATCGCTACCGTGCTCGGCAACATCCTGATGTGGGACGGCCAGGTGCTCTACGACGTCTACGCCAAGGGCGAGGCGGCGCACCACATCGAAGCGCTCACCGACCAGTCGATCGCGGGCGTGGTGATGATGGTCGAGGGGGTCTTCTTGGGCCTCGGCGTGCTCGCCTGGTTCTTCTTCCAGGCGGCGAGCGAGGGGATCGAAAAGCAGCGGCTGCTCGACCTCGCCTACACGCACGGGGTGGAGCTCGACCCCGACCGGGCGCAGCGTGCCGTCGCCGCCGGGGCGGGAGCGCGGGCGCGGCTGGAGGAGCAGATCCTGGCCGGGGCGAGGCGAGATGAGTCTGTCGCCACTTGACCGGGCCCGAGCCTGGCTCGTCACCGGCGCCCTGGGTCGCGGGGTCGCCTTCGCGATCGACTTCAGCGCGGCGCTGCGGACGATGCTGCGCTCCCGCGGAGATGATTGATTCGTGATTCGCGCCCACCCGGATGACGCACCTGGCACTTCACATCTCGGCGTCCTCGGGCTTGGCTTTGCCACCGGCAAAGCCTTCGCCCTGCGTCCTTGATCTGCTTGGCCCGGCGCGCCCCCGGCCAGACGCGCATCACGAATCAATCATCTAGGGTCAGCCGACCATGCAGACGACTCTCACCGAGCTTCCCGATTCACGCGTCAAGGTCGAGGCGGAGGTCCCGCCGAAGGACGTCGAGCGCGCCGCCAACCGCGCCGCCCGGGCGATGGCGCGCGAACTGCGCCTGCCCGGCTTCCGCAAGGGCAAGGCGCCGCCGGCGCTGGTGATCCAGCGGATGGGGTTCGGCGCGGTGCTCGCCGAGGCGATTCGCGAGGCGCTCCCGCAGTGGTACGAAGCGGCGCTGCTCGACGCCGAGGTGACGCCGATCGGCGACCCCGACATCGAGATGGAGTCGACCCCGGAGGCCGAGGGCGAGCCGCTCACCTTCAAGTTCGAGGTCGGCGTGCGGCCGGTCGCCAAGCTCGGTGACTACAAAGGGCTCGAGGTCGGCAAGGAGGACAAAGAGGTCGACGAGGAGATCGTCGACACCGAGGTCGACCGGATCCGCGAGGGGTTTGCGCGGCTCGAGCCGGTCGAGCGCGCCGCCGCGGAGGGCGATTCGGTGCTGATCGACTTCGAGGGCTTCGTCGACGGCCAGGCGTTCCAGGGGGGCAAGGCTGACGATTACCTGCTGGCACTCGGCTCGGGCTCGCTGATCGACGACTTCGAGGACCAACTGGTCGGCGCCGCGCCGGGCGAGGAGGTCGAGGTCGAGGTCACCTTTCCCGACTCCTACCAGGAGCCGAAGCTGGCGGGCGAAGACGCGACCTTCAAGGTCAAGGTCAAGGAGGTGCGGGAGAAGATCCTCCCCGAGCTCGACGACGACTTCGCCTCCGACGCCTCCGAGTTCGAGACCTTGGAGGAGCTCCGCGGCGACATCCGCGCGAAAGTCGGCGAGGCGCTGAACAGCCGCGCCGCCGAAGACTTCCGCATCGCCGCCGTCGACGCGGCGGTCGACAACGCGACGGTCGAGATCCCGGCGGAGATCGCCACCGGGCGCGCCACCGAACGATGGGAGCGGATGGAACGGCAGCTCGCCCAGCAGGGGATGGACCCCAACGTCTTCCTGCAGATACAGGGGAAGACGCGTGACGAGCTGATCGAGGAAACGAAAGAGGACGCGGAAAAAGAGCTGGCGCGTGAGTCGGTGGTCACGGCGATCGCCGCGGCGGAGGACCTCGAGGTCTCCGAGGAGGAGATGGTCGAGGCGCTCGCCCACTCGGCCGAACACGAACGGACGACGCCGGAGAAGCTCTTGGCCCGCCTGCGTGAGAACGGCCGCGACAAGGTGATCCGCGAAGACCTGCTGGCGCAGAAGGCGATCGAGCTGGTCGCCGACTCGGCCGTGCCGATCCCCCTGGCCGACGCCGAAGACCGCAAGGAGAAAGCCGAAAACGCCGAGAAGATCCTCGCCCCGGAGGGCGCGGAGAAACCGGCCGGGAAACTCTGGACCCCGGGCGACGAGTGAGCGCCGAGCCCGCCGGACGCCTTCTATAGAGTGCGCGCACGATGAGCCCCCTGGTCCCGATGGTGGTCGAGCAGACCTCGCGCGGCGAGCGCGCCTTCGACATCTACTCGCGCCTGCTCGGCGAGCGGATCGTCTTTCTCGGCACGCCGGTCACCGACGACATCGCCAACCTGATCGTCGCCCAGTTGCTCCACCTCGAGTCGGAGGACCCGGACAAGGACGTCAGCCTCTACATCAACTCGCCCGGCGGATCGGTCTACGCGGGGCTGGCGATCTACGACACGATGCAGTTCATCAAGCCCGACGTGCAGACCATCTGCGTCGGCGTGGCGATGAGCATGGGCGCGCTGCTCCTCTGCGGCGGCGCCGAGGGCAAGCGGATGTCGCTGCCCAACTCGAAGATCCTGATCCACCAGGTCTCGGCCGGGTTCCAGGGCCAGGCGACCGACATCGAGATCCACGCCAAAGAGATCATCGACGTGCGCCGGCGGCTCGACGAGATCATCGCCAAGCACACCGGCCAGGCCTTCGAGAAGGTCACCAAAGACACCGAGCGCGACTACTTCATGAGTGCGGACGAGGCGAAGGAGTACAACATCGTCGACCGCGTCATCGCGCACCATTAAGCGGCTCCTCTGCGCTCTGGCAGTCGCGCTGCTGGCAGCTCCAGGGGGCGCGGCAGGCTCGGTCCCGTTGGGCAAGAAGGACGGCGGGATCGAATGGTTCAAGCACGTCTTCCCGGTGCGTGGGCCGCACGGCGAACGCGGGCCGGTCGGTGAATTCGGCGCACCGCGCGATGGCGGGCGGATCCACGAAGGCTTCGACATCCTCGCCGCCTGCGGGACCGAACTGGTCTCCGTCGTCACCGGCAAGGTGCGTGAAGTCGGCTACGACCCGATCCTCTACGGCAACTACCTGCTGATCCACGGCCAGGGAGAAGACCGGACCTACATGTACGCCCACATGAAGAATCCGCCCTCGGTCCACGAGGGCGAGCGGGTCTGGGCGGGGGAGAGGGTCGGCGAGGTCGGCAAGACCGGCAACGCGCGCACGGTCGGCTGCCAGCTCCACATCGAGATCCACGTCGACGGCGTGCCGATCAACCCGAAACCCGAAGTCGAGCGCTGGGACGCCGAAAGCTGATCCATCCCTCGCTCAGCTGTTCCTTATGGCCTCCATGGGGCCATAAGGAACAGCTGGCGGGAGGGGCGGCTAGGGTGGCGTGATGGCCGACCCCTACGAAGTCGACGCCGAAGGGAATCCCGCCGCGGAAGTGGGCTCCGCCGCGGAAGGCGATCCGGGGGCGGAAACCGACCCGGCGGCGACGGAGGTGCTGCGGCGCCAGGTCGAGGCGACGCTCCGCTTCACGGCGCTCTCGACCGTCGTCGGCCTGGTGGTCATCGTGGTCCTGGCGGTGGTCCTTGCCGACATCCGCGGCGTCTTGATCCTGGTCGGGATCGTCTACCTCTTCACCTCGCTCGCCGCCTACTGGTACCTGCGCCGCAACTTCATGGCCCGGCTTGCGCGCGGGGTCTCACGTTCGGGCTCCTAGCGCCCCGCGTCATAAGTTCGGCACCACCCCGACGGCGTCTCGCCGCCCGTGGCGGCGTCCTCGACTTGGCTTTGCCAACCGGCAAAGCCTGCATCTTGCGTCCTTGCCACGGGCGCCGATCCACTCGTCGGATGTGGCACCCAACTTATGACGCGGGACACTAGCCAAGCCGGCGTTCGTACCAGCGGTCGGCGTGCGGGCTCTCGTTGTAGTCCGCGATCCGCTCGTAGCCCACCGACTCATACAGCGAGACCGCGGCCCGCAGCGCCGCCAGCGTGTCGAGCCGGGTCGCAACGCAGCCCCGCGCCGCGGCGATCTCCTCCAGTCGGGCCAGCATCCGCCTGCCGATCCCACGGCCGCGGGCCTGCGGCGCGACGTACATCGCCTTGATCTCGGCCGCCGGCTCGTCGAGGTCGCGGACGCCGCCGATCGCCACCGCCTCGCCGTCGAGCGTCGCCAGCAGGAGCGCCCCGCCGGGCGGGTCGAGGCCCTCCGACACCTCCGTTGGCTCCAATGGCGGCAGCCCGAGTGCTTCGGCGCCCGCCCGGATGTGGGCGCGGAAGAGCGCGACCGCACGGGGATCGTCCGGCCCGACCTGCTCAACCTGTTCGGCCGCCTCGGTCAGGCGTCCAGCTCGTAGGAGAGCCAGGTCGTCTTCTCGTCGGTCAGCGAGTCGTAGAGGCGCTGGGCGGTGTGGTTGTCGGGCGCGGTCGACCACTCGACCCAGGGCGCGCCGCGCCGCCGCGCGACCGCCGCGGACGCCTCGATCAGCGCCCGGCCGACCCCCTGCCCGCGCGCCTCGGGCACGACGAAGAGGTCGTTCATCAGCACCGTCTCGACCGCCCGGGTCGAGGAGAAGTGCCAGTAGAGGCAGGCGTAGCCGCGGACCCGGCCGCCGGCGTCGCGCGCCGCCAGCAGTTCGCCGACCTCGCTGGGGGCGAGGAAGCGGTGGAAGAAGGCGCGGTTGCGGTCGGTGTCGACGTCGTCGACCTCGTAGAAGCGCTGGTAGGCCGCGATCAGCGGCAGGAGCGCCTCGAACTCCTCCTCGTGGACGGCACTGACGTCGATTCCCTCGGCCATCCCGGCAACCTACCCGGCTGAAAGGTTGCCGTCACGCGCAGGTACCGCCACCGCGGCGCCGTAATTGACCCCCTGTAACCGGCAGCAGGGCCCGTCTAAGCTTTGGGGCCGCGCCGAAGCTCCGATCGATCGTCCCGTCAGGAGGGGATTCAACTGGCACGTCCAACCGACTCCAACGAGCAGCTTCTCTGCAGCTTCTGCGGCAAGTCGCAGCGCCAGGTCAAGAAGCTGATCGCCGGTCCCGGCGTCTACATCTGCGACGAGTGCATCGACCTCTGCAACGAGATCATCGACGAGGAGCTGACCGCGCCGCCGACCTTCGAGCTGGAGAACCTGCCCAAACCGCGCGAGATCTACGACGTGCTGCAGGAGTACGTGGTCGGCCAGGAGGCCGCCAAGCGGGCGCTCTCGGTCGCCGTCTACAACCACTACAAGCGGGTGCAGATCGGCCAGACCGACGAGTCCGAGGTCGAGCTCGGCAAGTCGAACATCATGATGCTGGGACCTACCGGGTGCGGCAAGACGCTGCTCGCCCAGACCCTGGCGCGGATCTTGAACGTGCCGTTCGCGATCGCCGACGCGACCGCGCTGACCGAGGCCGGCTACGTCGGCGAGGACGTCGAGAACATCCTCCTGAAGCTGATCCAGGCCGCCGACTTCGACGTCAAGAAGGCGGAGACGGG
>JAFDWF010000141.1 GCA_018268575.1 Actinomycetota bacterium | reverse complement strand
CGGACCAAGCGGGGCAAGGACGCAGGCCGGCCGAATAGCAGCGCTATTTGGCCGGCCGAGGACGCCGCACCGCGCAGTGTGTCCGCCGCCGCCAGACGTGTGCGGGGCATTCTGAAAGGGGCTCTGAGGCGCTTGTAGTCGGCGTCGACGTCTTCGGCGACCAGGAACACGGCCCCGGTGAACCTCTTCGCCATCAAGTCGCGCCGGCTCAGCTATGTGGCTGACGGGACCACGGACCTCAACGATCTCCGGCCTGGCGCAGCTTTCGTCGACATGAATTCGCTGGAGCATAAGGTATGATGTCAGAAGTATGTTTAACTGCGGCATGTTCCCCTGGGTAGAGGTCGATGCCGCGGCCCTCCTAGCCAACCTCGCCGCACTCCGGGCGCGAGCCAAGACCGGAACCGAGATCGCGGCGGTGCTGAAGGCCAATGCGTTCGGTCACGGCCTCGAGGTCGTCGCTCCTGTCCTCGCCGAAGAAGCCGGCTACCTCGCGGCGGCAGAGCCTGCCGATGCGATCCGCCTGGCGAGCTTCGCCCCGGGTAGGGTGATCTGCCTCGGTCCGGCCTACGGAACGGCGCTGCAGGAATGCATCGAGCGCGACGTCCAGGTCACCGTCTCGACCATCGAGGGCGCCGAAGCCCTGCCGCCGGCCGCGCGGGTGCATGCCCTCGTCGACACCGGGCTCCGTCGTCTTGGGGTCGCGCCGGATCGGCTCCACCGGCTGGTCGAAGCGATCGCCGCGCGAGGGGCGACGCTGGTCGGCGTGTTCTGCCATGTAGCGGCGGCCGATCGCGGCAAGTGGACCGACGTCGAGCTCGAGGTGGAGCTGCTGAGGCGGGTTGCCCCCGCCGGGGTACCCACTCACGTCGGCGGCTCGAGCGTGCTGATCCAGCGTCCCGACCTCTGCGGCGCAATTGCCCGGCCGGGGATCTCGGTTTTCGGTTGCCACCCGACGGGGGTCGACTCCGAGCTTGTCAGCTTGCGACCGACCTTGAGCGTCTTTGCCCCGGTTCTTGAGCTCCGATCGGTTCCTCGCGGCGAGCCGATCGGCTATGAAGGCAGGCGACTGGACCGCGACACTGAGATCGCGACGCTTGCGATCGGCGTCGCGCACGGCCTCGACGCTAGACGATGGCAGGGGGGAGCCGCCCGAATCGACGGCCACAACTGCCCGTTCGTCGTCAGGCCATCGCTCGACTACACGATGGTCGACGTCAGCGAGGTCCGCGCCAAGCCGGGCCAAGGGGCGTTGGTGGTCGGCGGCGAGGCCGGCGCTCCGACCTCGGTCAAGTCGATCGCGGCACGGGTTGGCGCCTCCGCCGACGACGTCCTGGTCGGGATCAGCCCGGAGCTCCCGAGGCGCTTGATCGGATTACCGCAGACAGCGGGGACGTCGTCGTGAAAGGCGCCCGGAACTCTGTCCTCGTCTGGGGCTTGGGAGCGATGGGATTGCGAATCGCGCAAGCACTGCTAGACCGGGAATACGAAATCGTCGCGGCGATCAGCCACCAGGTCGGCGCCGACCTCGGAACGGTCCTGGGCGCCCCACCGAACGGCGTCACGATCGTCGAGCGTCCCGAGGAAGTCGACGCGGACGCCGAAACTTGCGTAATCGCCACCCACAGCCTGCTCTCCCAGCTCGCACCGCAGATCGAGTGGGCGCTCGGCCGGGGCATGCATGTGGTCAGCTGCGGCGAGGAGATGGTCGTCCCCGCCGCCTCGAGCGCTACCGCGGCGGCGCAGATCGACGCCGCCGCGAAGCGGGCGGGCCGCGCCGTGACCGGCACCGGTGTCAACCCCGGCTTCAGCATGGACGTGCTGCCGATCTGCCTGACGGCGGCCTGCATCACGGTCGAGCGGATCAACGTCAGGCGGGTCAACGACCTCTCCCCCTTCGGCACCTCCGTCCTGCGCTCCTTCGGCGTCGGCCTGGACACGGCAGAGCACGCCCGCGCCAGGGAGCTGGGCGAGATCGTCGGCCACGTCGGCTTCCGCGAGTCGGCGGCCTTGATCAGCGAGGCCACCGGCCTGCGATGGGATTCGTTTGAGGAACGCGCCGAGCCGATCGTGGCCACCTCCCGGCGCCAACACGGCGACACCGTGGTCGACGCCGGCCGGGTCGCCGGGATCCGCCAGCAGGCGTTCGCCCGCCGCGACGGCTCGACGGTCCTCGAATTCGACCATCCCCAGCAGCTACAGCCGGCCGCCGACGGCGTGGAGACCGGTGACTTCATCGAGATCCTCGGGGACCCGCCGATCCGCGCCCGGATCGAGCCCGAGATCGACGGCGGCGGCGCCACCGCGGCGCTTGTCGCCAACGTCATCCCGAAGCTGCTGCGGGCCTCCCCCGGACTCCACACGGCGGCGACCCTGCCCCTGCCCTCGCTCTCCTTCGGCCGCAGATGATTGATTCCTAATCCGCGTGTGACCGGGGGCGGGCCTGACCAAGCAGGTCAAGGACGCAGGGCGCAGCCTTTGCCGGTGGGCAAAGGCAAGCCCGAGGACGCCGAGATGCGCCGCGTCAGGGCCGTCATCCGGGTGTGCGGGGATTAGGAATCAATCATCTGGCCGGCCAGCTCATCGCCGACCCGCACGGGGTCCCAGCCGGTCTCCTCGACCAGAGACTCGACGCTGACCCCCGCTTCCTGGCGGATCGCCCGCTGCACGTAGGAGCTCCGCAGGTCGTCCAGCCGCAGCTCGCCCACCCGCAGCGACTCGATGCTGATCGGCAGGGCGATCCGGACGCCAGGCTCCTCGAGCGCCGCATCGCCGTTGACCAGCTCGACCCCGATCTCGCGGGCGAAGGTCAGCTGGGGCACAGGGCTCTTGCCCGCGCCGGTGTACTCCGTCTCGGAGATCACGACGACTTCGTCGGCATCGAGCTCGGCGGCGAGCGGGATCGCCGCCGCCAGCGAGATGTTGCCGGCGGGGCCTCGCTCCAGCCCCTCGGTACGAGCCAGCAGCTCGGTGGCGAAGAACACCTCTCCCTGGGTCACCGTGACGAAGCGATCGAGGTAGCGCAGGGGACGCGCGGCGTTACGGGGGACGTCGACCCGATCGGGCCAACCGGTGAAGGGCACCGAGAACCCAGTGTGCCCGGTGGTGAACGACTTGCGGTTGAAGTCGCGGTCGGAGGCCATGTGGAGCCCCCGCAGGTCGACGCTGACGCCAACCATCCCCGTCGCGGCGGCTCCCCCGGCCCGCAGGCCGCGGGCGGTGCCGGTGACCATGCCGCCACCGGCGTGAGTGGCCAGCACCAGCGCCGGATCGCGCCCGGTGCGCCGGCGCGTCTGCTCGGCGATCTCGACGCCGAGCGTCTCCACCCCGGCGATGCTGAACGGGGTGTAGAGCGAGGCGTTGAAGTAGCCGGTCTGCTCGAGGGTGAGGAGCAGCATGAAAAAGAGCTCGGGTCCGACGGTGGTCTGCAGAACCTCGGCGCCGAGCGCTTCGCACTTCCTGCCCTTCTCGAGGATCTCCGGCTGCCCGCGGCCGACGCCGTCGAAGGCCTCCTGGATCACGATCGAGCGCAGCCCGTATCGGGCGGCCTGTGAGGCGAGTCCGGCGCCGTAGTTGCCGCTGGTCGCCGCGATCAGGCCCTCGTAGCCCCGCTCCCGCGCGTAGTACGCCGAGATCGAGGCGCGACGGTCCTTGAAGCTGCCGGAGGGGTTCGCCGCCTCGTCCTTGACGAAGATCCGCGCCCCCTTGCCGGGCGCGGCGCGGGCGCGGACCAGCTTCGTGATGTTGGACAGCTCGACCAGCGGCGTGTCGCCGACTCCGCTGGCGCGCTGGATGGCGCGCACCTGGTCGAGACCGAGACCGACGCTCGCCATCAAGGCCTCGTAGCTGAAGCAGCCGCGGCGCTCGAATTCGGCGTAGTCGAGCCCGGTCGCCGCCAGCAGGATCTGCTCCCGGCGTTGCATCACCGCCGCGTAGGAGTCGGGCCCGGACATCACACCTCGTCGAGCAGGCGCGCGATCGCCCTCTGCGTGAAGACGAGCTGCGGCGGCGCGGCGCCGAAGGAGTGGGTGTCGGCGGGCTCGGCAAGCTCCAGGGTCCCGCTGATCCGCCGCCCGGCCTGGGTCTCGATCTCGACCTCCTCGCCGGGCCGCGCCGCGGCGAGGAGGGCGCCGCGGCCGCGCGCCAGATAAGGCAGCGCCGCCGTGTCGGGCGGGAGGCCCTCGGCGCGCTCGCTCGGAGCGAGGACGGTGAAGACGATCTGGACCTGCGCCCCGGCGGGGACCGGCTCGGGCTCAGGCATCGTCGGCGTCCTCCGCCGCGCTTCCACCCTGCCGGCCCGCCTGTTGGACAACCGCGCTCGCCGGCTCGTCGGGGACCACGACGCCCCGCCCCGGGACGAGGCAGATCTCGACTGCTCCCTCGGCGGGGGCGCCGGCGGTCGACCCCGCGACGCGGACGATTTGACCGTCGACCTCGACGTCGTAGCGGCAATGGGTGCCGAGGAAGACGTTTTGCCGGACGACGCCTTTCAGCAGCGGCTCGGCGCCTCCGATCTGCAGGTGCTCGGGGCGCACGACGGCGAGGGCGGGATCGGTGGGAACGAGGCGGGCGTCGCCGTACTTGCGCAGCGTGCAGGCGCCGCCGCCGTCGAGAACGACCTCGGCCTCGTTCCTCCCGGCGGCGAGGACCTTGCAGGCGAGGACGTTGGCCTCGCCGATGAATTCGGCGACGAAGCGGCTCTGCGGTTGTTCGTAGATCTCCCGCGGGCCGCCGACCTGGACCACCTCACCGGCGTTCATCAGGGCGATCCGGTGCGACATCGCCAGCGCCTCCTCCTGGTCGTGGGTCACGTAGATGAACGTGGTCCCGAGGCGGCGCTGAATCGAGCGCAGCTCGTCCTGGAGGAACTTCCGCAGCTTCAGGTCGAGGGCGCCGAGCGGCTCGTCCAGCAGCAGCATCTCCGGCTCGTTGACCAGCGCCCGGGCGAGCGCCACCCGCTGCTGCTGGCCGCCCGAGAGCTCCGAGACCGGCCGCGGGCCGGCGTCGGGGAGATGGACGAGCTCGAGGATCCCGCGCACCCGCTCGCGTATCTCCTCGCGGCCGGCCCCCTTGGTGCGCAGGCCGTAGGCGACGTTCCCGGCGACCGACATGTGCGGGAACAGGGCGTAGCTCTGGAAGACCATGTTGAAGGGCCGCCGCTCGGCCGGCGTCCGCCCGAGGTCCTTGCCGCGGAAGCGGACCTCTCCCGACGATGCCGACTCGAAGCCGCTGAGGATCCGCAGCAGGGTCGTCTTGCCACACCCGGACGGGCCCAACAGGGTGAAGAACTCGCCCTGGGCGATCTCGAGGTCGGTCGAGCGGAGGACCTGCGTCTCGTCGAACCTCTTCGTCACCCCCGAGAGGCGCAGGAACGGGATTGGCGCGGGGCCGTCCGCCGTGGTGGCGTGGATCCCCCCTGGCATGGCAGGCGTCGAGCTCAAACGGGCTCCCGACCGGGGTTGATCAGCGTGCGCCGCAGCAGCACCGCGGCGATCAGGAAGATCAGCAGTGTGCCGGCCATCATCATCACGCCGAGCGCATTGATGCCCGGGTTGAAGCCGCGCCGGGCCTGCCCGAACAACCAGACCGGGATCGTGCTCGAAGTGCCGATCGTGAAGTTGGTCGCGAGGATCTCGTCGAGCGAGTAAGCGGCGCCGATCAGGGCGGCGCCGATCACCGCCGGCATGATCAACGGCAGGGTCACGGTGCGCAGGACCCTCGCCGGGGAGGCCCCCATGTCGCGGGCGGCCTCGAAGATCCGCGGGTCCATCCCGGTCAGCCGGGCGCTCACCACCAAGGCGACGAGCGGCGCGACCAGCAGCACGTGGACGAGGCTGGTGACGCCCCTGCCAAGCTGCAGGCCGAGCTGATCGGCCGCGGTCAGGATCGCGATCCCGAGGAGGACGCCGGGGATGGCGTAGGGGAGGTAGACGAGAGCGCTCAGCCCAGAGCCGAGGCGACCCGTCGCGCGGTTGATCGCGAAGGCGGCGGGGACCCCGATCAACACTCCGACCACGACCGCGGTGAGGGCGACCTGGATACTGCCTTCGAGCGCTTCCCCGAAGCCGAGCCGTTCGGTGATGCTCGGATACCAGTGCAGGGTGAACCCCTTGAACGGGAGGCCGATGGTGCTGGCGCTGTTGAAGGAGAAGACGACGACGACCAGGGTCGGCAGGATCAGGTAGGCGAGCAGCAGCAGCGCGGCCGGGCGCGATAACGAGCGGCCGGCGATCGCGTCGGGCACCCAGCGGGTCAGCCGGGTCGCATGGCGGTCCACCAACCGCGCCAACGCCGCGGCGGGTCGCCGGCAGAGGCGGACCAAGAGGGCGATCGTCGCCAAGGCGAGAACCAGCAGCGCCAGGAAGGAGAAGGCGAGCGCGGCCGAAGCGGGGTAGTTGCCGTTGACCAGCGCGTCTTCCTGAACCAGCGCCCCGACCATGAGGCCGCGCGCGCCACCCACCAGGAGGGGTGTGACGTAGTCCGAGGAGGCGAGCACGGCGGTGAAGGCGAAGGCGACGGCGATCCCGCCGCGCGCCTGGGGCGCGACGACGCGCAGCGCCGTCCGCCAGCGGCCGGCGCCGAGGTCGTGCGACGCCTCGACGTCACGCGGGTCGATCTCCTGCATCGCGCTGACCACGAGCAGCGTCGCGATCGGCAGGTACACGTATGCCATCGTGACGCCGATCGAGAAGTAGCCGAAGAAGAGGAAGCCAAGCGGGTGGTTGACCAGGCTTAGGTCCTGAAGCGCCGAGTTGAGCAGCCCGTTGGTGCCGAGGATCGTCCCCCAGGCGTAGACGCGGACCAGGAACGACGCGATCCCGGCGGCGACGACGATGCCGAGCGCGATCGCCGCCCGCCGTCCGTGCAGGCGGAAGCGGATCGCGTAGGCGAGGACGAAAGCCATCGCCGTGCAGGCGGTCGCTACCGCAAGTCCGATGCCGAGGGTCCGCAGCATGATCTTCACGTTCGCCGACTGTTCGAACACCGCCTTGAACTGCTCGAGCGTCGGCCCTGGGCCGACGCCGAGGAAGTTCGATTCGCGGAACGCGTAGGTGATGAGCAGCGCCAGGGGACCCGCCAGCACGACCAGCATGAAGACCGCGAGTGGCAGGAATGGAGCGACCGTTCGCTTCACATCAGAAGCTTGCTTTGTATTCGTCCCAGGCCTTCGTCGCGTCTTCGAGCGTCGCCGCGTCCCCTTCGGCCCCCACCGGGAAGGACCCGGCGGCAGGCGCTTTTTCGATCAGCTCTGCGACCGACATCGAGTTCAGCGGCGGCGGCAAGACGTGCCGGGCTGCGTCGACCGTCGGGTTGGAGAACGACGCTTCGGCGAGGCCTTCCTGCGCCTTGACCGAGAACGCCTGGTTGATCCAGCGCAAGCCGGCGGCTTCGTCGCCGCCGCTGAGAAGGCTGAGCGCGTCGACGAAGCTGACCGAGCCGACGAAGTTGGACCGAACGCTCTTGTTGTTTTCCTGGGCAGCGAGGACCAGCGAGCCGGCGCTCTGGAAGGCGACTCCGATGTCCCCGCGGGAAAACAGCTGGACCTCTCCGCCAAACGGGAAGAAGGTCTTCACCTGGGGCTTCAGTTCGTTCATGAATTCGGTGACCTGCCCGAGATCGTTCTTGGTCAGCTTCGGCGGCAATGGCAGTCCGAGTCCCTGCGCGAGCTGATTGATCGTCTGGTAGTCGTCGAGCAGCGCAACCTGGCCCGTGTATTCGGGCTTGAGGAGGTCGGTGAGGGATTTCGGCTCCGGCACCTTGCTCCCGTCCCAGGCGGTGACCTCGGCGGTGACGGCCAGCGGCACCGCGTAGACCTTGCCGTCTTCGCCCTTCCAGATCGGGTCGTCGCGGAGCCCGGCGTCTACCAGGTGGTAGTTCGTGAGCAGTTCGGTCTGCAGCGGCACCATTCGGCCCTCGGCAAAGAACTGGTTCATCTGCCCGTTGTTGGAGGTGAAGACCTGGAAGCTCCCTTCCGGCTTGGTCTTGGTGGGGATTTCCGCGCTCGAGTTGATGTAGGCCCATTTCGCTTTGACCGGACCTTCGTTCTGGGCTTCCGCCTGGTAGAACTGCCAGCCGAGGACATTGATCGTCCCGCTGGCGGCTTTGAATTCCGCCTGCGAGATCGTCGGCCCCCCCGAGGTCGAGGAAGACGAGGACCCGCCACAGGCGTCCAGGAGCGCGGCCAGGGTGCCGGCCGAGACGACGGCCCCGCCGAGCATCAGGTTCCTCTGCACGAACTGTCGCCTCGACAAGCCCTGACGTTGCGGAGTCTGGGGTACAGGTCGGGCGCTTCCTGGATCAGGCATCTCGTCCTCCACTCTCGCGCTGCATCCGAATCTTCGTGGTCCCTCGAGCAGGCTTCCCTCGGCCCGCGCGTAAGCAACTTATATCAGAGGTATGATGCATGATCAATCTTCGATCGAGTCCAGCCTCAGGGGCAGGGCGGTCAGCGGTTCGCAGCCGACGTCGGTGACGAGGAGGCTATGGCTGAAGCCGATTCCGAACTCCTCGTCGAAGACGAGCGGCGGCACGTGGAAGGTCATCCCGCTCTCCAGCAGGCGCTCCTCGCCCGCCTTCAGGGAGAGGATCTGACCCTCGCCCCAGTCTGGCGGGAAGGCGACGCCGATCGAGTAGCCGCACCGATGGCGATAGGCGTCGGCGCCGAAGCCGTAGCTGCCGATCGCCTCGCGGCAGGCGCGGTCGACCTCGCCGGCGCTGACCCCCGGCGCAATCGCCTCCACCGCCGCCAGCACGCCCGCGATCGAGGCCTCGGCGACTCGCTTCTGGCGGTCGGTCGCTTGTCCGAGGACGACCGAGTGCATCCGGGCCCCCGTGTATCGGAAGGTGGTGCCACAGACCTCGAAGTAGACGACGTCGCCGGTTTCGATCGCCCCGCCTCCCCAAGTCCCATGGGGGATCAGCGTGCGAGCGCCGGCGAGAACGAAGGGAGCAAGACCGGGATACTCGCCGCCGGCGAGGATGACGCCCGAGTAGACCGCAGCGGCGACCTCGTTCTCGCTGCCGCCGTGGCGGATCGCGGCGATGCCCGCTTCGATACCGGCTTCGGCCTGGCGACAGGAGCTGCGGATGTGCTCGATCTCCGCGGCGCTCTTGATCACGCGCAGCGACTCGACCGTGCCACTGGCGTCGACCAGGTCCACCGCGGGCGCTGCCTCGCGCAGCTGCCCCAGCTGGCGGACGGTCAGGAACCAGGAGTCGAGCTCGGCGCCGATCCGACCCTCGGCCATCCCGCACTCGGACATCGCCGCGACCGTTTCGAGCACCGGATCCCGGTCGTCGGCCACCGGCACAACCTGGTCGATCCAGGCGAAAAAATCGACGTTGGCGGCCTCGAGATGGCGACAGACCAGGACCGGATCGCCATCCACCGGTACCAGCAGCCCCTGGTAGGCGTAGTAGCCCGGCGTCTGGAAGCCGGTCAGATAGGTGATGTTCTCGGGGGTGTTGACGAGGAGTCCGTCGAGCTCCGCCTCGCGCAACCGGCTCTGCAGCCGCTGTAGCCGGTCGCGGTACTCAGCGACCGTGAACGCGAGCCGCTTGGGCGAGGACTTGGCCGCGGAGCTGACCGGCATTTTCATATGATGTCACATCTTTCCTTCCCGTCAAGCGCAGAGCCTTCGCACGGTCGCGGCAAGCACCTGGGCCCCAATCTCTACTTGCTCGGCTCGGGTCCGCTCGGCCGGCGAATGGGAGATGCCATCGACGCTCGGCACGAAGATCATGCCCGCCGGCGCCTGGCGGCCGATCACCATCGCGTCATGCGCGGCGCCGCTCGCCATCCGCAGGCAACGGACGCCGACCTCGGCGGCCGCCGCCTCGATCGCGGCGATCAACTCGGCGTCCATCGGCAGCGGCTCGAGCCGGTAAATCGGCCGGCAGCGATACTCGGTCCCGGTCAGTTCGCCGATTCCGGCGAGGGCATCGCCCAGGTCTGCCGCCGCAGCGTCGAGCCGCGGTGCGGCGTCGGCGCGGAAGTCGACGGTGAGGGTTGCCCTGGCGGCGATCACGCTGATGCCGCCCGGCTCGACGGCCAGGCGGCCGACCGTCGCCAGGTAGTTGCCGCGGACAGCCCTTTCGCGCAGCTCGACCACCAGGCGGCTCGCGGCGAGGAGCGCGTCACGGCGAGCGCCGAAGGGAGTCGAGCCGGCGTGGCTGGCCCGGCCCTCGATCGTCACCTCGAAGGCGGCGATCCCGGCGACGACGGTGACCGCGCCAACGTCGGACCCACCTTCTTCGAGCACCGGCCCGGCCTCGATGTGGAGCTCTAGGTAGCCCCACGGAGGCTGCGCCAGCCTGGCCTCGCCGAGCCGGTCGGGGGAGCGGCCCCAACCCGCCATCGCCGCGCCGAGCGTGACCCCGTCGGAGTCTTCGAGCTCCGCCGGCAGCTCGGTGAGCTCGCCCGCGATCGCCTGGCTGCCGACCATCGCGGTGCCGAATCGCTCTCCCTCCTCGTCCATGAACGCGACGATCCAGATCGGGCGCGCCGGGACGAAGTCGGCGGCCCGCAATCGCCGCACCACGTCGACCCCGGCGAGCACGCCGAGCGCGCCGTCGAAGCGACCGCCGGACTCGACCGTGTCGAGGTGGGAGCCGATGATCAGCGGTGCGCCGCTGCCAGCCTCCCAGCGGCCGATTAGATTGCCCGCCGGGTCGAGCTCCGTTCTGAGGCCTGCCTCGGCCATCGTCTCGGCGAGCCACTCCAGGGCTCGCCTCAGCTCGACCGACCAGGCGAGGCGGTTGAAGCCACCGTCCTCGTCCTTGCCAAAGCGGTCGAGGGCCGCAAGGTCGCCGGCGAGACCGGTGGTGGCCATTCAACTCACCGGCGGGTCAACTCGGGCGCTTCCCCTCGGCAAGCACGGCTCGGAATGGCTTCTTGACGAAGGCCTCGAACTGAGAGCCCGTCTTGGCGACCAGGAAGTGGGCGCGCATCGCCTCCTGCGCCGCCGCCAAGTCGCGGGCACGAAGCGCTTCGAGGATAGGCCGGTGGGTCTCGACCGCCCAGTCCTCCTCGGCCGTGGTGCGGGGCGGGGCCGAGCTGACCAGGATCACCTCCTGCATCGGCCGCAGGATTACGTCGAGGGCCGGCTGGTGGGCAGCCCGCAGGAGGTCGTAGTGGAAGGCGAGGTGGGTGCGCTCCGCCTCGCTCCAATCCCGCTTCGCGACCGCGCTGGCAAACCCGTCCAGGTCCTTCGCGAGGAGGTCCGAGTCGGCGTCCTCGGCGCGCGCGACAATCTCCGGCAGGAGCGACAGTTCGAGCAGCTCCCTGGCTTCGAGGACCTGGGACATGGTCACGTCCGAACGCGCCAGCAGGATCACCAGCGCCCGCGCGAAAGCGCTGTCATCGGCTGCGGCGACGGTCATCCCGTGCCCCTGCCGCACGGAGACCAGTCCCTGCGCGGCGAGGGACCTCATCGCATCGCGCACCGCGCTGCGGCTGACCCCGAGCTGTTCGCAGAGCTCGTCCGTGGTCGGAAGCCGTTCCCCCGGCTCGAGCTCGCCGCTCAGGATCCGACGTTCCAGTTCGGCCGCGATCCGGTCGCTTTTCAGATCCTCCCGCATGTTGGGGAGCCCCGAACCCAACGCTTTTCGCGTCACCGCCATCATCCACCCCCTGCAGCACGACTGGAACCGAGCAAGGCGCTGATATTACCTATGATCCCTGCGGCGATCATAGGGCGCCCTCGAGGATCACCCGGGCGTCGAGCGCGACGCACCCGTCAGGCCTCAGCCGCAGGGGGTTGACCTCCGCCTCGGCGATCTCAGGATGGCTGGCGACCAGCGCGCCGACCGCGACGACCGCCCGCGCCGCGGCGTCCAGGTCGACCGCCGCCACGCCCCGCGCGCCGGCCAGGATGGGGGCGATCTTCAACCGGCCGATCAGCGCCCCTGCCTCGGCAACCGTGAGTGGCGCCAGAGCCAGGGCGGTGTCGCCGAACAGCTCCGCGAAGAGGCCCCCTGGCCCGACCAAGACGACCGGGCCGAAGCGGGGGTCGGTCCGCGCGCCGACCAGCAGCTCGGAGCCGGGCGGCGCCATCGGCTCGACCGACCACTCCGCAGCTCCCCTGGCAACCTGGGCCTCCCACGCCTGCCGCAGCGCCGGCTCGTCGTCAAGCCCCAGGGCGACGCCGCCTGCGTCGGACTTGTGGATCGACCCGATCGCCTTCAGCACGACCGGGTAGCCGAGCGCCGCGGCCACCGCGCGGGCGTCGTCCCAGCTCGCGGCGGCCCGGGCCGGGCCGAACGGCAGCCCATGCTCCGCGAAAAGGTCTCTCGCGCCGAAATAGTCGGCCGGCTCCAGGTCGACCGGCTGAGCGGTCGGCGGCAGTGGCGGCAGCTGGCCCGCGGGCGCCGCGGTCAGCGTCGCGAGGGCTCGGGCGGCACTCTCGATCTCGCGGTAGACCGGGAAGCCGGCGGCGCGCAGGGCGGCCAGCCCCTGGTGCTCCGGCTCGAACGACGCGGTGACCAGCGGCATCTCGTGGGCGGCGCAGATCTCGACCAGCTTGAGCCCGAGCGACTCGAGCGGGCTTTCGTCTTCCTCGAGCAGGAGGTCCATGACGAGCAGCGCGGAGTCCACCTCGCCGCTGGCGAAGACCCGCTCGAGCGTGCGGGCGAAGGAGTCGCCCAGGTTGTTGAGGTCGATCGGGTTCGCGGCCGACCCGCCCACCATCACCTCCGCGGTGAGCGCCACCTGCAAGGGGTCGCTGAGGCGCGGCGCTTCGAGGCCGACGGCGCTGGCGGCGGCCCCGGCCATGACGCCCTGGGCGCCCGCGCCGGCGAGGATCAGCACCCGCCTACCCCTGGCGCGCTGGGGCGTCAGCGCCGCCAGCGCCACCTCGCCGAGCTCCCGCAGCGAGCTGACCTGGATCGCGCCGACCTGCCTGCAGGCGGCCTCCACCGTGGCGGTGTCGGAGAGCAGCGCGCCGGTGTGGGATCGCGAGGCGCGGATCGTGCTGTCGGTCCGGGGCGGCGAGAGCACCACCACCGCCTTGCCCGCCTTGACGCACGCCGACGCCGCTTCCATCAGCTCCCGGCCGCGGCCGAAGTCTTCCAGGTAGAGCGCCACGCAGCGCGTCCCCGGGTCAGCGGCGCAGAGGCGGATCAGGTCGGCGGCGTCGACGTCGGCCTGGTTGCCCAGCGAGGCTGCCAGCGAGAGCCCCACCCCAGCTCGCTCGGCCCGCCCCGCCTGGTCGAATATCACCGAGCCGCTCTGGGCGATCACGGCGATCGGGCCGGGCCTGATCGGCGCTCCGAAGGGGAGGCAGCGCAGGTTGGAGGCGGCGTGGAAGAGGCCGATCGTGTTCGGGCCGAGCAGCACCGAGCCCGCCTGTCTGACCCGGCCGACGACTTCCTCCTGATGGCGAAGGCCCTCCTCCCCGGCCTCCGCGAAGCCCGCCGAGAGGGCGACGATCGATTCGACGCCCGCATCCAGAGCTTCCTCGAGGACGAGGTCGAAGGAGGCTTTCGGCACCGCCAGGACCGCCGTGGTCGGCTTCTCCGGCAGCTCGCGCAGCGAGCGGAAGGTCTCGTGCCCGAGCACCGGAGAGCCCTTCGCGTTGACCAGGTAGACCGCCCTGCTGTCGACCCCGGCGAGCAGGTCCTGAGCGGCGCCGTACCCGAACGTCCCCGGGCGCGAGGAGGCGCCGACCAGGGCGACCGACCTCGGCGCGAAGAGCTCGGCGACCGCGCGTGAACGCTCGTCGGTCATCGCGATCGCGGCAGGTCCAGCGCCGATTCGGCCAGCAGGCTGAGCAGGATCTCGGTAGTCCCGGCGTAGATCGTGTAGCAGCGGGTCTCCATCCGGACGAAGCGCCAGTACTCGGCCGGCGCCCCATCCCCGCCGCCGACCGTACCGCGCTCCCCGAGGCTCTCCAGGCCCAGCGCCGCGATTCGCTGCCCCAACCTCGACCACAGCAGCTTCGCGGCCTCTGCCTCGACCGAGTCCTCGCCCCGCTCGATCGCCTCGACGGTCTGCCGGTTGACGATCCGCAGCGCCTGTAGGTCGATCCAAGCCTCGGCCACTTGCCCGACCAGGTCGTCACGCCGCCAGGCGCCCGGCCCGAGCAGCTCGATCGTCTCGAGCAGCCGCTCGAACATGAAGTCGACGATCGCGGTCTCGGCAAAGACGGTGATCGTGCGCTCGTCGCGGAGCTGGTCCATGACGAGCTGCCATCCCCCGTCGACCTCGCCGAGCCGGTCCTCGTCAGGGACGCGCACCGAGCTCAGCACCGCCCGGCCGAACTCGTGCTGGCCGGCGATCGAGCGAATCGTCTCCCGCTCGATTCCCGGCGCCTCGAGGTCGACCAGGAAGCAGGTGATGCCGCGGTGGCGCGAGTCAGGCGCCCCGGTCCGCGCCAGCAGGAAGTAGCGGTTGGCGAGGGTCGGCGGCGCTGACCAGATCTTCTCCCCGTCGAGCCTCCAGTCAGGGCCCTCCCGGGTCGCGCGGGTCCCGAGCGCCGCCAGATCGGTGCCGGCTCCCGGCTCGCTGTAGCCCTGCGTCCAGAGGATCGAGCCGTCCTTGATGCCGGGGAGGAAGCGCCGCTGCTGCTCAGCGGTGCCGTGCAGCATCAACGAGGGAGCCACGAGCTCGAGCCCGACACGCTGCGGCCAGCGACGCGGATGCAAGCGCGTCACCTCCTCGACCGCGATCGCCGCCAGCGACGCCCGCCGCCCGGCTCCGCCGTGCTCGGCCGGCCAGTGGAGCGTCGGCCAGCCGGCCGCCGTTACGGTCGTCGCCCAGGTGGAGGCGAAGTCGACGTACTTCTGGACGTTCTCGACCGCCGCCAGGCCGCGGTGCTCGGCGGGCAGGTTGCGCGCCGCCCAGGCGGCTGCCCGCTCCCTGATCTCGGCCTGCTCCTCGTCGTCGAGCAGCTCCACCCCGGGCAGACGCTGGTCGGCGCGGAGGGCTTCGACCAGGCGCCGGTGAACTACGGCCGGACCGCCGGCCAGGGTCCGCGTCGTCTCGGCTCGCCGCAGCCTCAGGTGGATTCCCCGATCCCAGCGGTAGCCGAGTGCGCCATGGACCTGAATCGAACGCTCGCAGGCCTCGACCGCAGTCCGGGCCGCCACCACCCGGGCCAGCGAGGCGGCGAGGGAGAAGACCGGGTGCGCCCGCTCGCATGCCGTCAGCGCCCAGCGAAGCAGGGACCTGGCCGCGACCAGGGCGGAGAAGCTGTCGGCGAGCGGATGGGCGACGGCCTGGTTCGAGCCGATCGGGCGCCCGAAGGCCCGTCGCTCGCGCGCGTAGGCGGCGCCCACACGGATCGCCCAGTCGGCGATTCCCACCGCCTCGGCGGCGAGCAGCGCCTCGAGCCGGGACCGCATCCAGGCGACCTCCTCGCCGTCCGGCCCGAGCTCGATCCGGTCCGCCAGCACGCGGTCGAACGTGCACCTGGCGATTCGCCGGACCGGGTCGAACGCGGCCAGCTCCTCGAGCTCGACTCCCGGCGCCGTCTTGGCGATCAGGAAGGCGCCCTCCGGCGTCGCGACGAGGAGCTCCTCGGCCGACGGCGCGTCGATCACGAGCTCGGCCTTGGCGCGGATCGTCCAGACGCCCGCCGCCGCATCCGCATCGCCGAGCGCCTCGACGGCGAGGCCGCGCGGCCGCGCCAGATCTGTATCCGTCCTGGCCGCGGCGAGCACCCCGCAGGACAGGAGCGGCAGTGGCGAGAAGGCACGGCCGAAACCCTCGTAGGCGCCGGCGAGGCCCCAGATGCCGGCTTGCTCGCTCGCCTCGGCGACCAGGCGGGCCAGCGCGACGAAGGGCCCCCCCGATGCCGAGCTGCCCTCATCCGCCCGTCGCGACGGGTCGGACCGCTCACCCTCGCTCGCCGCTGCAAAGGCTCGCTCTGCCCACTCCGTGGTCAAGTCGCTCAGACTTTTCGATGATTTATCATACATCTGATGTATTATAATAACTCCACGGCTGCGGCGAGCAGCTCCATGCCCCGCAGGTCGAGGGGCGCCGTCTGAACCTGGACCAGCCCGACTCCGAGCGCCTCCAGCTCGGCCAGGTAGGCCGCCACCTCCGCCGGTCCACCCCTCGCCCCGGTGTCGGCAAGCACGGCGCCGCCAACCATCAGCGGCGCGTCGCCAAAGCAGGCGGCGACGCCAAGGCTGCGCTCAAGCGAGGCCGGCTCACGGCCGTGGCGCTCGCAGGCCGCGTCGACCAGGGCCAAGAGCTCGGCCGGGTCGCCCGCCCTCCAGGCGAGATACCCGTTCCAGATATCGGCCTTTTCGACCGCGATCCGCAGCATGCGCTTGCCGCGACCGCCGACGAGGATCTTCGGGCCGCGCGGCTGCGGACCGCGGGGCCGGAGCTCAGCGTCGCGAGCACGGTAGAAATCTCCCTCAAAGTCGGTGTGCCCCTCGCGCAGCAGCGAGGTGATGATCTCGACCGCCTCCTCGTAGGCGCCGAACCGTTGCTCCCAGCGCATCCCTAGGGCCCGGTGCTGGGCCTCGTCGTCGCCGGCGCCGAGGCCGAGGACGAACCGGCCGTCGCTGAATGCGGCGAGGGTGTCGGCGTCCTTCGCCAGCAGGGCGGGGCTGCGCGCGTGGACGTTGGCGACGAGGGTGCCGATCCCGATCCGCTCGGTGACCGCCGCCAGGCCGGTCGCGGTCGGGATGCAGCCGAAGATCCCGAGGGTCTCGCCCTCGAAGCGAAAGATCGCGTCGTCGGCGATCCAGAGCGAGTCGAAGCCGAGCGCCTCGGCCTCCCGCGCGTAGCGCCGCAGCTTCGGCCAGCTCGGCGCCTCGGCGCCCTCCGACCACATCGGCGGGACCAGCCCGACCCGCACCTCAGGCCTCCCCGTCGACGTCGACGATCTGACTCGAGTCGTCACGCGCGGCTTTCGTCTCGGACCAGAAGGACAGCAGCTCCGCCGCGAAGCCGCCGGCGTCTTCGAGCCAGGGGTAATGGCCGCCGCGAACCTCGACCCAGAGGGCATCGGGCAGCTCGTCGAGCAGAAGGCGCGAGTCGGCCGGCGGGATCGAGCGGTCCTCGCGACCGACCAGGACCATGGTCGGCGTACCGACCTGCCCCAGCCGTCCCCGCGCGTCGTGCTCCTCGACCGCCGTCAGCTGCGCCTCGAAGGACTCGATGCTCTGCGGAATGGCCTCGACGCCGGCCAGCAGGGCGAGGGCCTGCTCAGGCTGCTCGGCGAAGAAGGCTGGGCTGAGGGCGAGCAGGGCTGAGTCCCTGAGGGCGACCCCGACGCCGAGTCCGTAGGCGATCTCCCGGGCGCTGGCGAAGCAGGCCCGGCAGTAGGTCGAGATGCTGGCGTAGGTGTTCGCCAGGGTCAGGGAGAGCAGCCGCTCGCCGTGTTCGATAGCGAACCACTGCGCCATCATGCCCGCCATCGAGGTGCCTACCAGGTGGAAATCGTCGATCCCCAGCGCCTCGGTGAGCGTGGCGAGATCGGCGGCGAGCAACCGCGTGCTGTAGCCGCCAAGCGGCAGGGTGGTGGCGCCGACGCCGCGATTGTCGAAGGTCAGGACCCGGAACCCCGCGAGGTGCGGCAAGAGCGGCCGCCAGACGGAGCCGTCGTCGCCGAGACCAACGGCGAGGACGACGACCTCCTCCCCCTCACCGTGCCACTCGTGGGCGAGGCCGGACGCCAGGTCTCGCGACGGCCCGCTCACTTCGCCTCGGCCCCGGCGGGCCGCCTCCGTTCGACCATCGCGACGTCCTCGCCCGCTTGGAGCACGTCGCCGTGCTGGTTGAGGAGCTGGATCGAGTGCTTGACGACCCCCCATCCCGGCCGCGATCGGGAGGGCCTGACCTCGGTGACCTCGACCTCGAAGTGAATCTCATCCCCAGGATAGAGGGGCCCGAGGTAGCGCCGGCTGCCTTCGAGATAGACGTTCCCCGCCCAACGGCTGACCTCGCTGTCGAGACCGGTGGAGATCGACTGCGCGAGCATGCCGTGGGCGACGCGGCCGGTGAACCCGGTGCGGCGGGCGGCCTCGTCGTCGATGTGGATCGGGTTGTGATCGCCGCTCAGCTCGGCGAAGACGTCGATGTCCGCCACGGTGACGACGCGCGAAGTCGACTGAAAGCGGCTCCCCGCTGCGATGTCCTCCAGGTAGATGTCCGGGGATGCAGGCACGGGGCGTCCGGTCAGCCCTTCACCGATCGCGATCCGCTGGATCGCCGGCCGGCTTGAACTGGGCCAACCGCATCCCGTCGCCGAGGTCTTCGAACGTCACCGCGACCGGCATTCCGATCTCCACCGCGGCCGGGTCGACGTCGAGGAGGTTGGTGCCGATCCAGGGCCCCTCCTCCAGCTCGACGATGGCATAGATGGGCGGGGTCTCGCTCTTGCCGAGGCCGCGGTGGATCACCGAGAAGCTGACGAGGGTTCCGCGTCCGGACGCCTCCACCCATTCCGGCTCGATCAGCGGGTCGCCGAGGCAGTGGCCGCGCGGGTACCACTGATGGTCACCGGTACGAGGGTCGCGCTGGATCAGCAGCTTCCCTTCCGCGGCGGCGTCCCAAAACCGCTTGGATCGGACGTCGGGGACCGGCCGAGTGGCGGAGGTCATCGTGCTCCCTTCAGATCGTGAGGAGGATCGTGGCGGTGGCGGAGAGGAAGCCGCCCAGCCCGTGGACGAGGGCAACCTCGGGGTCGCGGAGCTGCATGCCAGGGCTCTCGCCGCGCAACTGGCGCACGGCCTCGACCATCAGGAAGACCCCCCGCTTGCCGGGCTGGTTCGAGGACAGCCCGCCGCCGTCCGTGTTGATCGGGACGGCGCCGTCGGCGCCGATTCCTCCGTCTGCGACAAATGGGCCCCCTTCGCCCTTCGCGCAGAACCCGAGGTCCTCGAGCGCCAGGATCGGGGTGATCGTGAAGGCGTCGTAGAGCTCCGCGACGTCGACATCGGCCGGCGTCAGGCCCGCCATCTCGAACGCCCGCTTGCCCGAGGCGACGCCGGGCGTGGCGGTCAGCGACGGCATCTGGCTGAGCTGCATCGCGCTCACCGCCTGGCCGAAGCCCGCGATCTTGATCGGCCGTTTCGGCGTGTCGCGACCCCGCTCCTCGCTGGTCACGACGAACGCTCCCGCTCCGTCGGTGAGCACGCAGCAGTCCAGCCGGTGCAGAGGCGAGGCGATCAACGGCGAGTCCAGTACGTCCTCGACCGTGATCGGCTCGCGGTAGCGGGCGCTCCGGTTCGGTCCGGCGTGCGCCCTGCAGGTGACGGCGACCTCGGCAAGCTGCTCGGGCGTGGTCCCGAACTCGTGCATGTGGCGTTGCGCGAACTGGGCGAAGTGAGCGACCAGCGAGCTCTTGTACGGAAGCTCGTACTGGCCGGGGCCCGCTCCCAGGATCGGCGCGTCCAGGGAGGGGAAGGGGACGGGCCACCACCGCGGGGTCGCGGCATAGGCGATCACCACGACCTCGGCCATGCCCGCGGCGATCGCCGCGGCGGCGTGACCGGCGTGGGCGATGAACGAGCAGCCGCCGATGTCGGTGCCGTCGACGTAGGTGGGTTCGATACCCAGGTACTCGGCCACCTCGATCACCTGCTCGGCGGCCCCGCCCTCGCCGAAGTCCCCGGACGCGGTCGCCAGCCCGTCGACGTCGGCGAGCTCGAGTCCGGCGTCGGCGAGCGCGTGCCCGACCGCATCCGCGAGCAGTTCGAAGGGGTGGGTCTCCGGCGCCTCGCGGATCGGCGCCTCGTAGGCCCCGACGATCACCGCCCGGCCACTGATCGTCATTCGAGCCCTTTCCCCGGTTCGGACCTTGCCATACTATTGATCATACATCATAGGATTTGACGAGAGGAGAGGAATGCGCGGGCTAGAGAACAGAGTCGCCCTGGTCAGCGGAGGCGGAGGAGGAATCGGCGCGGCGACCACCCATCGCCTGGTCGAAGAGGGAGCAAAGGTCCTCGTCGCGGACCTCGACCTCGCCAAGGCGAGGTCCGCCGCCGACGTTGCCGGCGGATCGGGGCAGGCATCGGCCATCGACCTCGACGTCACCGACGCGGACTCGTGGTCGCTGGCGGTCGCCAAGGCGGAGGATCTGTTCGGCGCCCTCCACATCCTCGTCAACGCGGCGGGCATCCTTCGTGACAAGAGCGCCCTCAAGATGAGCGAGGCGGAATGGGGGCCGGTGATCGACGTCCATCTGAAAGCGCCGTGGTTGGGCGCGAGAGCATCGCTGTCGTTGATGCGCGAGGCCGGCTGGGGCCGCATCGTCAACGTGTCCTCGGTTTCGGCCTTTGGCGCTTTCGGCCAGAGCAACTACGCGGCGGCGAAGGCCGGCGTGATCGGGCTGACCAAGACGCTCGCGCTGGAGAGCGCGCGTTTCGGGGTCAACGTCAACGCGGTGATGCCGGGCGCCGTCGACACCGAGATGGCGGCCTCCCTGCCGCCCGAGGTGAGGCAGGCGGGGATCGAGCAGACGCCGCTGCGGCGCGAAGCCAGGCCAGACGAGGCAGCCGCGGCGATTGCCTTCCTCGCATCCGAGGAGGCCAGCTTCATCACCGGCGAGATACTGGTCGTGGACGGTGGCTGGACGCTCGGGTAGTGGCGCTCGGCGCCGTCCCAGGAAGCGCAGCTCCAGTCCTGGTGGACGGTGCCGTTCAGCATCGGATCGCGACAGATCTCGACGGCAAGCGAGGCGAACTCGGCGGGATCGCCCAGCCGGGACGGGCACGGGATCTGATGCTCAAGAGCGCGCCGTGCCTGCTCGGGCAGCGCCGCCGGCTGCGGGGTGTCGAAGACGCCGGGCGCGATCGCGCAAACCCGGATTCCGGACGGCGAAGAGGTGAGAACGCAGACCCTCGCTGCCGGTGCGGGACTGGCTCGTTTGCCGCCATCAGGGCGGCCGCGTGCCGGAGCACCGCGAACGTCCCTTGCACGTTGACCGCGATCACGCGGGCGAAGGCATCGGCGTCGTGGGCCCGAGGCGCTCCAGGCCGATCTCGACGAGGCTCTTGTACTCGCCGATCAGCCGGCGCTCGACCTTGCGCACGTGCGCGTGGCCGAACGGATCCCAGGCATGGCCCCGCAGCATCCGGCCCCGCTTGAGAAGGGCGAGAAGGGGGCGGGCAGAGCGGCGCAGCCCGATCTTTCGCTTCATCCCCAGCGCGCGCAGGGCCGGCGGATGGAGCTTGATCGTCACCTTGGCCCCGGTGCCGAGCTCGGCCGCCAGGCGGGCTCGTCATCGGCAGCGCACTCCCCGCCACCGCCGAGGAGGCGCCGGAGCTGGTGCGTCGCATGGACGAGGCCGGGTTGCGCTGGATCGAGCTGAACCTCTCCGCTCCGCACGCCAGCGAGGTCGGCGATCGCTTCCTCCGCGTGCAGGAGGTGGACGGGGTGGTGCGCGGTCACGCGCGCTGCCCGGGAAGCGACGAGCGCCGCGCTGACCGTCAAGCTCACCCCCGAGGCAAGCGACGTGGTCGCGCTTGCCGCAGCCGCGCGCGAAAGCGGCGCCGACTCGGTGTGCCTGTGCGGGCGGCGCATGGGGTTCCTGCCGGACCCCGCCACCGGCTTGGCCGTGCTCGGGACCTTCGGGGCGATCGGCGGCAGCTGGGAACTGCCCCTGACGCTGCGGTGGGTCGCCAAGGCCCGCCTCGCCCTCGGGCCCGAGCTGCCGATCGTCGGGACGGGCGGCGCTCGCTGCGGCCTCGACGTCGTGGATTCCTGCTCGCCGGGGCCTCCGTCGTGCAATTGGCGACCGCGGCCTGGGTGGATGGCTTCGCCGCGCTCGAGCGCACCGTGGACGAACTGGGCGCGCACCTACGCCAACAGGGCGTCGGCAGCGTCGCCGAGCTGGTCGGCCGAGCGGCGGATGCGGCGCTCGGCTACGACGATGTTCCACCCCTCACTTCCGGCTGATTCGCCGCGAGCCGGTGGCGGAAGGCGGCCGGTGATTGCATGCGGGCGTGAAGATCGCCCGGGTCGTCGTCGGTTGCGCCGCCATCGTGGCGATCGGGGTGGTGCTCGTCTCCGGCGGATCGGAGGCCGGGCCGAGGACGCCGCAGGCGCTGCCGGGGCTGCCGCCGCCCTTCCTCGGCACCGCCGTCGCGGGCGAGGGCGGGCTGACCGCGGCGGTCGACGCCTATGGGGACGTGGTCGACCTGCGGGCACCGGGTCCGGCGGGGCGGGCGCTGATCGACAACCCCTCCGACCGCCAGGCGGCGGGGACGGTGCCGGTCGGGACCGGGATCGTGCCGCGGGTGCGGATCGGCGACTCGCCGCCGCTGCCGCTGTGGCGGGGGGAATCGGTGCGGCAGGGCTACCTGCGCAGGACGAACGTGGTGCGGACGGTGGCGCGGGTGCACGGAGCGCGGGTGGTCGTGCTGACCGCGGTCGCGGGCGGCAGGCTGGCGATGAGGATCGTGGCGCGGGGGGGCGGCCGTGGGCGAGCGGCGGGGCACCCGCGGGCGCGGCCCGCGGTGTCGGTTCACGTCGCGGAGGGAGTTCACTGCGCGCACGAAGGACGGGCGGGACCGTTCGACCTCATCTGCAAGTCAGGTCGAGCAGTCCCGCCCGTTCACGACGGCGCGCCGGGGAAACTCTCCAGGGAATGCGAGACGGTCCTCCGGGACGCCGTCACACAGGCGCGGCAGTGGAGCCGACGGTCGCTCCCCCTGGGCGGTGAGCCGGAAATGGTCGGGCACGGGCGAAGGCGCGGCGCTTCGTCCTCGACGCACCCTGGGGTCCTCCGCTCCCGTGCTCCGGCCTGGGCCCGTGAGATGTACCGGCGCTCGCTGCTGACGATCCACGCGCTCACGTCGCGGAGGACCGGTGCGGTGGCGGCCGGGGCACGGGACGGCTGGGCGTACGTCTGGCCCCGCGACGCCGCCACCGCCGCCCTCGCCCTGGAGGCGTCCGGCCACCGCGCCGAAGCTCGGTCCGTCGCCCGCTTCCTCACCGGGCTCGACCTCTCCGCGGCGGCGCGCTTCGACGAAGCCGGCGTCCCGGTCCCCGGCCGCGCCGCCCAAGGCGATGCCCTCGGCTGGGTCGACGCCGCGGCGAGAGCCGCCGGCGTCCCCGCGCCAGACGGTCCGTTCCGCTGGCGCAACCGAGCCGACTACCAGGAGTCGACTCCCGGCACCTACCTCGGCAACGCCCTCGCCGCTGCGGCCACTCATGTTGATGGGCCGAGAACCGGCCATATAGGCGGGTTTTCGGCCCATCAACGTGGATCAACTCGAGAGGTCCGGCAGATCCTGCGCGAATTCGGGACCGAACGCGGGCTTGTGCGCAGCGCGGGGGATCCGGGGTCGGGACTGGATTCGGCGGCGGGGTGGGCGGTGCGGCCGTTCGGGCTGCGGGCGCTCTACCCGGCGGCGCGCAAGACGCTCTTGCGGCTGGTCGAAGACGGCACGCGCTACGGGATCACGCCGGGCGAAGGCTGGAGCGGCGGCGAAGATCCCTGGCTGGCGCCGAGCGCCTGGAGCGCCTGGGCCCTCGCCGGCCTCGCCGCCGAAGCTGGCCACAGGGCCACCGCAATGGCCGCGGGGGACCGCCGCGCCGCGCTGACGCTCCTCCGAGACCTGCGCCACGCCTCTACCCCCGCCGGGGACCTGCCGGAGCGGGTCGGGGCCCACACCGGGATCCCGACCTCGACCACCCCGCTCCTCTGGTCGAGCGCCTTCGCCGTCCTCGCCCTGCGCGAACTCTGGCCCTGACAGGTCCACCGCGAACCCTCAGGGGACGCGCCAGCGGTGGAGGGAGTTGCGCAGGTTCAGCCTGCGCTCGTCGCCGGCGCCGCTGAGGAGGAAGCTCTCGACCGTCGCCGGAGCTTCGCCGAGCAGGCGCTCGATCAGGTCTTCGCTGACCAGGGAGCCTGATCCGCGGTTCAGCCACTCGCCGTAATCGATCGCAAACGGGACCACCTCCTCGGCGTCCGGCTCGAGGCCGACGCGCCCGGCCAGCTCGGCGATCCGGGCCGGGGTCAGGCAGGCCCAGTGCGATGGGTCGCGCAGCCGCTCGATCTCCTCGTGCCATGCGGCCGCCGCGCCGTCATCGTCGGTCACGTGGTCGGCGACGACCACGTAGCCGCCCGGCCGCACCACCCGTCGCATCTCCTCCAGCACCCGCACCGGCCCCGGGATGTGGTGGAGGCTGAAGCGGGTGATCGCGCCGTCGAGCGAGTCGTCGGGCAGGTCGATCGCGGTCGCGTCGCCGAGCTCGAAGCTGACGTTCTCCACCCTCGCCGCGGCGACGTCGGCGCGCGCTTTCTCGATCATCGCCGGGGTCAGGTCGAGCCCGACCACCGAGCCGACCCGCGGCGCCATCGCCCGCGCGATCAGCCCCGGCCCACAGGCGACCTCGATCCAGCGCGCCCCGGCATCCTCCGGCACCAGGTCGACCAGGACGTCGAGCGTCTCGGCAAGGCTCATCGTCGGGCTGCGGGCGAAGGAGTCGGCCTGGTAGGCGAACTCGTCGCGGACCTGGGCGCTGTGCGCGTCGGCGGCCTCGCTCATCGACCCATCGTAGGCAACGGAGTGAGTTCGCAGTTACCCACAACATGTGGGGTCAACTGCGAACTCACCGGCTGGGCGACTGGAGCTCGGCGAGGACGGCGGCGACCGCCTCCGCGGCGGTCTCGGCCGGGACGACGCCGGGCGCGCCCTCCATCCGGTCGCGGCCGACCAAGGCCCAGCTGCGCAGGGCGACCACCGTCCTGCCGAGCGAGCGAGCGTGGCCGATCTCCGAGAGCGTCCCCCACTCCCCGCCAATGGCGATCACCACCTCGCCCGACCCGACCACCGCCAGGTTCCGCGCCTGCCCGACCCCGGTCGCGACGACATAAGAGCAGTCCGGATTCGCTTCCCCCGGCTCGGTCCAGGGCAGCACCCCAATCACGTCGCCGCCCGCCGAAGCCGCGCCCCGAGAGACAGCCGCCATGACCCCGCCCCGTCCACCACATACGACGACCGCGCCAGCTTCAGCCAGCTTCGTCCCGACTTCCTCGGCCAGCCGCCAAGTCTCCGACCCTTCCTCAGCCCCACCGGCGCCGATCACTGCAACCTGCCGCCGCCGACCCGAGCCCGTCACGCGACCTGCCGCCCCGGCCCGTTGGAGCGGCGTGAGGGGGTCCTGGACGAACCTCCCTGTTCGTGAGGGAAGGACCCCCTCACGCCGCTCTCCGCTCCGCTCCCGAAGCCCCCAGCATCTGCCCCATCAGCTCCAACGCCCCCGCCTTATGCAGCGGTTCGTTCAGGTTCCCGCACTTCGGGCTCTGCACGCAGCTCGGACAGCCGCTCTCGCAAGGACACTCGGCGATCAGCCGCTCGGCGTCCCCCAGCAGCCGCTCGAACTCGTCGTAGCCCCGCTTGGTGATCCCCACCCCGCCCGGGTGGCCGTCGTAGATGAAGATCGTCGAGCGGCCGGTCTGGAAGTGGACGTTGGTCGAGAGCCCGCCGATGTCCCAGCGGTCGCACATCGCGATCAGCGGCAGCACCGCGATCTGCCCGTGCTCGGTCGCGTGCAGCGCCCCCAGCAGCAGGTCCGGCGGCAGCGCGCCGAAGTTGCCCTCCGGCAAGACGTACCAGAGCGCCTGGGTGACGAAGCTCTGCTCCGGCAGCTCCAGCGCGACGATGTCGATCGGCTCGTTGTCGGCGATCGAGACCCGCTGGAAGGCGATCACCTGCTCGGTCACCGAGACCTCGCCGAAGTTCAGCTGCACGCCGGCGACGTCGCGCTGCTCGTGCACCCGCTCTATATAGATGTCGGTCTCCTTTTTCGGCCGCGTGTACCAGTCGCCGTCGAAGCTCGAGACCAGCGCCCGCCGCTCCCGCACGTCCAGCTGCTCCACTTCATAGGAGCGCCCCAGGTGCAGGTACACCGCCCCCGGGTGGATCGTGGTGAAGGCCCGCTCCGCCTCGACCAGCCCGAGCATCTCCCCCGCCTCGCGCTCGATCACCGCCACCGAGTCGGCCGAGGCCGAGCGCAGCGGGATCCGCGAGGCGACGTGCTCGCTGCGCTTCGGCACCAGCCGTCCGCCGGCGCGCCGCAGCTCCCCCGCCCCCAGCAGCCGCTCCGCCCGCTCGCGCCACTCCCCCCCGAAGAACTCGTCGTCGGCCTCGCTCAGCGGAATCTCGTAGGCCGCCGCGATCAGGTGCCGCGCCGCGATCTGCTCGTTGCCGTGGTCGAGGATCGCCGCCTCCACTGGCCGCCCGAGGAACTCCTCCGGGTGGCGGCAGAAGAACTGGTCGAGCGCGTCCTGCCCGGCGACGTAGACCGCGAGGCCGCGTCGCCGTCGCCCCGCCCGTCCCCACATCTGCCGCAGGCTCGCCACCGTCCCCGGGAAGGTGACGCAGATCGCCGCGTCGAGCTCCCCCACGTCGATCCCCAGCTCCAAGGCGTCGGTCGCCACCACCGCCAAGAGCTCCCCGCGCGAGAGCCGGTCCTCGATCTCGCGCCGCTGCTGGGGCGTGTAGCCGCCGCGGTAGGGGGCGATCCGCGCGGCCAGCTCCGGCTTCCCCCGCCGCTCCAGGTTTTCCCGGGCGAAGCGCTGGATCAGCTCGATCCCGCGCCGCGATTTGAGGAAGCAGATCGTCCGCACCCCGTGGGTGACGAGCTCGGCGAGCAGGTCGGCCGCCTCGGCCAGCGCCGAGCGCCGCGCCCCGGTTGCCTGGTCGAGCAGCGGCGGGTTCCACATCGCCAGGTCGCGCCCCGCCCGCGGCGCGCCGTCGTCGTCGATCAGCTCGAACTCGGTGCCGACCAGCCGCTCCGCCAGCTCCTCCGGATTGGCGATCGTCGCCGAGGCGAGCAGGAAGCGCGGCTCGGCGCCGTAGGCGCGGGCGACCCGCCGCAGCCGGCGCAGCACGTTGGCGACGTGCGACCCGAAGACGCCGCGGTAGGTGTGCGCCTCGTCGACGACGACCCAGCCGAGGTTGGCGAGGAAGTCCCCCCACTGCTTGTGGTTGGGCAGCACGCCGACGTGGAGCATGTCGGGGTTGGTGAGGACGAGGTTCGAGCGCCGGCGGATCGCCGGGCGCTCCTCGCGCGGGGTGTCGCCGTCATAGATCGCCTCGCGCAGGCCGGGCGGGCGCAGCTGGGCGAGCTTGCGCGCCTGGTCCTGGGCCAGCGCCTTGGTCGGGTAGAGGTAGAGCGCCCGCGCCTTGGGCCGGCGCGCGATCCCGTCGAGCACCGGCAGGTTGAAGGCGAGGCTCTTGCCCGAGGCGGTGCCGCTGGTGACGATCAGGTCGGAGCGGGGCGAAAGCTCCCAGGCGCGCAGCTGGTGCGAGTAGAGCGACTCGATCCCGCCGGCGCGCAGGCGCGCGACCAGGTCCGGGGCGAGGTCGGCGGGCAGCGCCACCGGCTTCGCGGTGCGGTCAGGCTCGGAGGACTCGGCGACGATCCGCCCGTCGCGGCGGCCCGGGGCGATCGCGACGCCCCATTGCGTGTCGATGATCGAGCTCGGCCCCATCACCCCTCCCCGGCCCGAGTGCGTTCGCAGTTACCTACACCTGGTGTAGGTAACTGCGAACGCACCGGGCTGGTGTCGCGGACCGCTCCCGCCAGGCGCATCGCCTGCAGGCTGCTGCGGTCGTGGATGCGCATGATGTCGGCGCCCTCGCGCACCGCCAGGGTGGTCGCCGCGACCGTCCCCCACTCGCGCTCGCTCGGCCCCCGGCGCTCCTCCCACGACCCAGCCAGGACCGCGCCGATGAAGTCCTTGCGCGACAGCGACACGTAGAGCGGCAGCCCCAGCGCCCGCAGCTCGCCGAGCCGGCGCATGACCTCCAGGTCCTGCTCCGGCGAGAGGTCGAAGTCGAGGCCGGGATCGATCGCGATCTGCTCCGCCGCCACCCCCAGCTCCCGCATCCGCTCGACCCGCGCCTCGAACCAGCCCAGCAGGTGGGCGACGACGTCACCGTAGTCCCGCCACGGCCGGTCGACCCGCGGCGGTCCCTCGATGTGCATCAGCACGTAGCCGCAGCCGCTCGCCGCGACCAGCTCGTACATCTCCTCGCAACCGCCGGAGATGTCGTTGACGCAGACCGCCCCCGCCGCCAGCGCCTGCCGCGCGACCTCGACCTGGAAGGTGTCGGCGGAGACCGGCACCGGCGCGCCCGCCTCGTCCTCGCCCGCGGCGCCGTCGCCCTCCCCACCGCCGAAGTCGTCGATCCCGATCCGCAGCGCCGCCATCCCCGCCACCGCCGGGATCAGCGCCGCGCACTCGTCCTCGACCCCGACCGGCGGCCCGCTGCGCGCCGCCACCGCTCCCACGTCGAGCATGTCGAAACCAGCCCGGGCCAGCCGGGCCCCGTCGGCGATCGCCTGCTCGGGGGTGCCGCTGCGCGCCCCCTCGAACATCGAGTCGACGGTCACGTTGACGATCCCGGCGCCCACCGGCTGCGCCAGGTCCAGAGTCAAATCGCCGAGCCGCCATTCCATCGTCGCTACGGTAGCGAGCGGCGGATGTCGCTCGCCTGCGTCTACACCGATCTCGACGGGACCCTGCTCGGCCGGGGAGGAGCGCTGTTCCTCGATCGCGCGGGCAACTTCTCGATGGCCCAGGCGCGCGCGCTCGAGGCCTGCGCCCGAGCCGGGGTCGAGGTGGTGATCATGTCCGGCCGCCGCGAGCCGCAGGTCCACGAGGCCGCCCGCCTGATGGGCCAGCGCTCCTACATCTTCGAGGCCGGCTGCGCCTTCGCCGTGGAAGGCGAGACGACGCTGATGACCGGCGAGATGCAGCCCGACGAATACGAGGGCACGGTCTACGAACAGATCGAGTCGCGCGGCATCCCGGCGATGCTCTTCGACCACTTCGAAGGGCGGCTCGAGTACCACTCGCCCTGGCACCACGGCCGCGTCCACTCGCACCTCTTCCGCGGCAAGGTCGACGTCGACGAGGCCAACGCCTTGCTCGGCGAGCACGGCGACGACGACCTCCGCTTCCTCGACAACGGCGCGATCGGCACGCCGATGGCCACGGTCGAGGGCCAGACCCACGCCTACCACCTGGTCCCCCGGACGGTCTCCAAGGCGGCCGCGGTTGCCGCCCACGCGCGCGCCCAAGGCTACGCCCGCGAGGACTGCATCGCGGTCGGCGACTCGGTCGAGGACCTCGAGGTGGCCGCCGCGGTCGGCCGCTTCTTCGTCGTCGCCAACGGGCCCGAGCGCGACCCCGGCCTGCGCGCCTACCTGCCGGCGTTCGACAACGTGTCGATCACCGAGGGGACCAACGGCGACGGCTTCTACGAGGCGGTGGTCTCGGCGCTGATGGAGCGCTGAGCGAGCGCCTCGCCGACGATCGGCGGCGCCGCCGGGTTGAGCGCGGGCCCGGGCACCGGCGCCTCGCGCGGCGCCTCGGTGGCGCGCACCGCCGGCTCCTCGGCCCGCTTGCGAGGCCGCTTCACCCGCCAGTACTCCGCCCCAAAGTAGGACCCCAGCACGAGCGCCGCCGCCAGCGCCTGGGCGACCAGGCCCTCGACCGTCGGGAAGATCGCGAACCAGAGCCCGATCCAACCGGGGATCGAGAGCGCCACCGTCGTTTCCGGCAACCAGCCGGCCAGCTGCATCTCCTGCACCGACTCGCCCACCATCACGATCAGGACGACCCCCAGCATCACGCCGGTCAGCACCAGCATCCGCTTGTAGGGCATGTGGCGGTGGGCGAGGAAGGTGATGGCGCCGACCGCTGCGGTCAGCGCCAGGCCCAGCGCAACGCCCTCGAGCACCGTCCCGGCGCCGTAGGAGAGCCGCAGGTTCTGGAGGAAGAGGACGACCTCGAAGCCCTCGCGGTAGACCGAGGTGAGGCCGAGCAGCACCAGCCCCCACATCGTCGCCCGCCGGCCGTCGATCCCGTCGCGGGAGAGGATCTTCCGTTTCTGCTTGTTGCGGTTCTGGATCCAACCGGTCCAGTAGACCTTGTGGAAGAACCAGTTCATCACCACCAGCAGCACGATCACCGCGAGCAGCCCGGTCGCCGCCTGCACCGCGAGCCCGCCGCCGCCGAGCTGTCCGAGCACCCAGGCGGCGAGGAACCAGGTGGCAACGCTGGCGAGGAAGCCGGTCCCCGCGCCGACCGCGATCGGCCGCCGGTAGACCTGCGTCGCGCCGACCATGCTGGCGGTGACGGCGGCGAGGACGAGGATCGTCTCGAGGCCCTCGCGGAAGACCAGGAGGGCGCTGTCGAGCACCACCGCGCCGTGGCTGAGGTGATCGCCGGCCGCCGGTTCTGGGGTGCCGCCGTGCGCGTCGAGGGCGCTCCACGCAAGCAGCGCGACGAGCAGGCCGCCCAGGTAAAGTGGCCAGTGGCGGCTCAGCGAGTTTCGGATCGCCGTCAAGACGCCCTACATCTTAGGGAACCCTGATTAGGAACGCCTAAAAGGAGGAAGGGTGGCAACCGAGCAGGCGACGGTCGCGGAGCAGGAGTACCTCGAGTCGATGTTCTGGATCGACGAGGCGGGGCTGCCGATGACCGGCGCCAACATCGCCCGCGCGATGCAGCTCTCGGCCCCGACCGTGCACGAAATGGTCGGTCGCCTGGTCAAGGACGGCTACGTCGAGCGCAACCCGGACAAATCGCTCTCCTTCACCGAGTCGGGGCGCGAGCACGCCTCCTACATCGTCCGCCGCCACCGCATGATCGAGCGCTTCCTCACCGACGTGCTCGGCATCCCCTGGGACGAGGTCCACGAGGAGGCGGAGCGGATCGAGCACGCGATGTCGCCGGTGCTGGAGGAGCGGATGCGCGCCGCGATCGGCGACGCGACCACCTGCCCGCACGGCCACCCGATCGTCGAGGGGATCCGCGAGCGCGGCTCGCTGCTCGCCGACGTCGAGGTCGGCGCCGACGTCACCGTGCTGCGCTTCGAGAACGAGGCCGAGGAGCTGCTCCACTACCTCAAGGACGCCGGGCTCGACCCTGGCCTCGAAGGCAAGGTCTCCGAGTCAGACGACGACCACGTGACGATCAAGTCCGCCGACGGCGACCACGTGGTGACGCGCTCGGTCGCCGAGACGGTCTCGGTACGCGCCGATCCGGCGCCGCCCCCACGCGCCGCGATCCCCGAGCAACTTGTCCTGAGCAGCGACCGCTACGGCCGCTAGTAGACGTCGACTGCGGGGCGGGGCTCGGGGCGGCGAGGGTTCGTGCCGGACCGATCGGAGTTCCGTTGTCCCGGGGGACGGGGGGTCTTGCGGGAGGAGCTTGCGCAGGGACGGGCCGGCGCGGGGAAGGGACGGGTGCGTGGCGGGGAGTCCGGCATCTCCGTGACGGGACGGAGGGATGCGACGTCTCCGTGACGAGGCCGAAGAAAGACGTCACGAAGACCGTGCGATCTGCGCGGATCCCGTCCGGGAGATGCATGATCCGGCGGGATCCCCGCCGGATCATGGTCGCTCCGTGACGAAGACCCCACGATCGCAGGGAAGGCGTATGCCTTCCTACGAGGGTTCAGACCCCTCTCTTCGCGCTGAGTGAATCTGGGCCCCCATGGGGGCCCGGAACCGTGGTCACGTGATTGTGACGGTGGAAGAACTGTGGAACCCGTGACGTCTCCCTCACGTCTCCCGCGCACTTCCCGGCGTCTTCGTGACCTCCCGCCCCTCCGGCCAGATGTGCTCGCCCGGACCCTTGGCCGTCTCCCCATGACCCGGCCTTCTCGGAGGCGGCCACAGCCTGCCAGGGTCGCCTCCGAGAAGGCCGCGTCCCTTATGCGTCCGGGCGCCAGCCGGCGACGGCCCCGTCCCTCGGCCCCCCGCCGCGACCCCGCCCCGAACTAGGCCGGCGAGCCGGCGCGCAGCTTGTCGAGCGCGGTGGCGATCCGGGCGACGCCCTCGCCGGCTACATCGGCGGGGACCGGGGCGAAGGAGAGCCGCAGGCTGTTCTCGCCGCCGTCGATCATGAAGTCGGGGCCGGCGACGAAGGAGACGCCCTCGCCCTTCGACTCGGCCAGGAGCGACTTGGTGTCGGTGCCCTCGGCGAGGTCGAGCCAGAGGAAGTAGCCGCCCTGGGGGACGACGAAGACCGCCTCGGGGATCTTCTCGCGCAGCGCCTCGACGAGCGCCTCGCAGCGCGCCTTCAGCTCGCCTTTGACGAAGGCGATGTTCTGGTCGAGCACGCCCGAGGTGCAGAGCTCGAGCACGATCGACTCGGCCAGCATGTTGGGCGAGATGTAGAGCTCGTTGGCCCGCTTGGAGAGCTTTGCGACCTCCTCGGCGGGGCCGATCAGGTAGCCGACGCGGACACCGGGGCTGACCGTCTTCGAGAAGGACGAGGCGTGGAGGACCTTGCCCGCGCCGTCGAGCGAGAGCATCGTCTCCAGCGGCTCGCCCTCGAAGGGGAGCTCGCGGTAGGGGTCGTCCTCGAAGACCCAGAAGTCGTGCTCGGCCGCCAGCTGGACCAGCCGCCGGCGCTTCTCCACCGAGAGCGTGCAGCCGGCCGGGTTGTGGGCGTTGGGGATCACATGGACGAACTCGATCGGCCCCTCGCTCAGTGCGCCTTCCAGGGCGCCGACGTCGAGCCCGTCGGCCTCCAGCGGGATCGGCACCAGCTCGGCGCCCAGCTGCTGCAGCAGGAGCAGCGTGCGGTCGTAGGTCGGCTGCTCGACCGCGACCCGCGTCCCCGGCTTGACCAGGTGGGCGAAGAGCAGCGCCCCCGCCTCGAGCGAGCCGTTGGTAATCATCACCTGCGCCGGGTCGACGTCGCCATGGCGCTCGGCGACCCACTTGCAGAGGCCCGGGTGCCCGATCCCGACGCCGTAGGAGAGCGCCGTCTGCCAGTCGTCGGTCAGCGCCCGCTGGGCCGCCTCGCGGACCTGCTCGTGGGGAAGGATGTCGGTGCTCGGCGCTCCGCGCGCGAAGGAGATCGTGTCGGCCATGGGACGGTCGAATCTAGCAACGCGAACGCCTTGGGGCCGCCGCGCCTTCGCGATCCCCTGAACGGGCCGGCGGGCCTAGAGCCCGCGCAGCGTCTCGACCGCGATCGCGGCCGTCTCGGTCGGGCTTTCGCCGACCCGCACGCCCTTCGCTTCAAGCGCGTCCTTCTTCGCCTGGGCGGTGCCCGAGGAGCCGGAGATGATCGCCCCGGCGTGGCCCATCTGCTTGCCCGGCGGCGCGGTGAAGCCGGCGATGTAGGCGACCACCGGCTTGGAGACCTCGGCGGCGATGAACTCGGCGGCCCGCTCCTCGGCGTCGCCGCCGATCTCGCCGACCATCACGATCAGCTCGGTGTCGGGGTCGGCCTCGTAGAGCTTCAGGATGTCGATGAAGTCGGAGCCGACGATCGGGTCGCCGCCGATGCCGACGATCGAGGAGTTGCCGGTCCCCGCCTGCTTCAGCTCGTTGCCGATCTGGTAGGTCAGCGTCCCCGACTTGGAGACGACGCCGATCGGGCCCGGGTCGAAGAAGCGGTCGGGGATGATGCCGACGTTGGCCTTGCCGGGCGAGAGCACCCCGGGGCAGTTGGGGCCGATCAGCCGCACCCCGGCCTCCTTCGCCTTCCAGTAGGTGGAGAGCATGTCGAGGACCGGGATCCCCTCGGTGATCGCGATCACCGTCTCGACACCGGACTCGATCGCCTCGTCGATCGCGGGGGCGGCGAAGCGCGCCGGGACGAAGATCATCGAGGTATTGGCGCCCGCCTCGGAGACCGCCTCGGCGATCGTGTCGAAGACCGGGGTCCCCTCGACATCCTGGCCGCCCTTGCCGGGCGTCACGCCCGCCACCAGGTCGGTGCCGTAGGCCTTGTTGCGGAGGCCGTGGAAGGAGCCCTCGCGGCCGGTCAGGCCGGAGACGGCGAGCTTCGTCGACCCGTCGATGATGATGCTCATATCAGTTCCGCCCGCGTGCTCTGCTCACGCTCGTTCGTGCTCATGGCCACCGGAGATCTCACTCGCTCGCTCCCGCGTCCGCCGCGGGCGGGGTTGCCGCCAGCTCGACCACGCGGCGGGCGGCGTCGAGCATCGTCTTCTCCTGGTGGAGGTTCGGCAGGTTCGCCTCGGCGAGGATCGCCAGGCCCTCTTCGAAGTTGGTGCCGTCGAGGCGGACGACCAGCGGCAGGTCGAGGCCGATCTGGCCCGAGGCGGTGACGATCCCCTTGGCGATCTCGTCGCAGCGGGTGATGCCACCGAAGATGTTGAACAGGATCGCCGTCACCTTCGCGTCGGACTTGATCACTTCGAGCGCGTTGACGATCGCCTCGGCTTTCGAGCCGCCGCCCGCGTCGAGGAAGTTGGCCGGCGCGCCGCCCGCCTGGGCGACCACGTCGAGGGTCGACATGCAGAGCCCGGCGCCGTTGGCGAGGATCCCCACGTTGCCGTCGAGTTTCACGTAGGTGAGGCCCTTTTCCTTCGCCATCTGCTCCTGCGGGTCATCGACCGTGTCGGCGATCTCGGCCAGGTCCTCGTGGCGGAAGAGCGAGTTGCCGTCGATCGTCACCTTGGCGTCGAGAGCGACCACCTCGCGGTCGGCGGTGACAATCAGCGGGTTGACCTCGATCAGCGTCGCGTCCTCCTCGCGCGCCACCTCGGCCAGCTTCGCCAGCACCTCGGCGGCCTTGTCGAGGGCGTCCTCGGCGAGCCCGGCGGACGCGACGATCGGCCGCGCCGCGGCGGCGTCGAAGGGCGCCGTCGGGTCGATGTGGACTTTGGTCAGGTCAGCGGGGTTGCCGGCGGCGACCGCCTCGATGTCCATGCCGCCCTTGGCGGAGACCATCGCCAGGAGCTTCTTCTCGCCGCGGTCGAGGATGATCGAGGCGTAGTACTCCTCGGCGATGTCGGAGCCGCCCTCGACCCAGACCGAGTCGACGCGGAAGGGACCCTCGCCGTGGGGGCCGGTGATGTCCATGCCGATGATGTCGGCCGCGTACCGGCGCGCCTCCTCGACGTCCTTGGCGATCTTCACCCCACCGGCCTTGCCGCGGCCGCCGATCAGGACCTGGGCCTTGATCGCACACGGGTAGCCGATGCGCTCGGCGGCGGCGACGGCGTCCTCGACGTTGTCGGCGACCTCGCCGCTCGGCACCGCGATTCCGTGCTTGGCGAAGAGCTGCTTGCCCTGATATTCGAGGAGGTCCATGGGGAAGGATTCGTGGCGCGCGGGGGACGGCGCGGCGCGGACCCTATCCGAATGCCATAATCCCGCGCTCTGTGAGTGGCGCGTGACCCGCCTCGCAGTCTGATGATTCGGCGGGGCACGCGAAACGAACCTTCATTTTTATGGCCCTTCCCTCCCTCAAAACCATCAACTGGGTGACCACCGACTGCTACGGCACCCTCATCGACTGGGAGCGGGGCATCGTCGATGCGGTCAAGAAAGAGGCTGCAAAAGACGGCTTTTCCTTCGAGGAGCAGCCGTTCCTCGACCGTTTCTTCGAGGTCCAGGCGGAAGTGATGGCCGGCTCCTACGAGCTCTACGCCGAGGTGCTGCGCCGCTCGATCGTCAAAGTCGCGGGCGAGTTCGGCTGGGAAATCGAGCCTTCGCGGGCCCAGTTCCTGCCCAACAGCGTCGCCTACTGGCTGCCCTTCCGCGAGGCCAACGCGGCGATGGACCGGCTCGGCAAGAAGTACGAGATCGGGATCATCTCCAACATCGACGACAAACTGCTGGGGATCTCGCGGCGCCACCTGCGCACCGAACTCGACCTCGTCGTCACCGCCCAGCAGGTCCGCAGCTACAAGCCGGATCCGGTCCACTTCAAAGAGTGCGCGCGCCGGATCGGCGGCAAAAAAGGCTGGGTCCACATCGGCTCCGACTACGCGACCGACATCGCCCCGGTGCTCAAGATGAACGTGCCGGTGATCTGGGTCAACCGGCATGGCGAGAAGCTCGACGGCCGCAAAGCGCCCTCGGCGACGGTCAAGAACTTTCGCGAAGCAGCCAAAAAGCTCGGCGCGTCCTGAGCGTCTTTTAGTTTGCGGAGCGCAACTCCGGCTTCGCCCGGAGGTTTTTTCTCGCGGTAGGCGCATTGCCTGTGGAGTTCGATGAATACGCGTGATCCTGAAACCCAGTCGCGGCAGTTGGGCGCGGCGGCACGAATCGCCGCCGCGATCGCCGTGCTGGCGCTCGTCCTCGGCCTGGTGATCGCGACCTCAGAGGAAGCGCGCGCGGCGCAGGCCAAGGCCTCCGAACTGCAGAAACCGAGCTTCGTCGTCGTCCAGACCGACGACGAGACGATGGAAGAGCTCTACGACGGCGTGCGGATGGCGAACGGCGCCGAAGAATTCGCGATGCCGAACACGCTGCAGCTGTTGGGCGAAAAAGGGATCACCTTCACCCGTTACTACACGCCCTACAGCCTCTGCGCCCCCTCTCGCGTCAGCCTCCTCACCGGCCGTTACGCCCACAACAACCACGTCCAGGGCAACGTGCCGCCGAACGGCGGCTGGACCGGCTTCCAGTCCCGTCTCGCCTACTCGCACAACCTGGCGACCTGGCTGCAGGGCGCGGGCTACCGCACGATCCACATCGGCAAGATCCTCAACGGCTACGGCGACTATCCCTACAGCCCCGGCACCGAAGTGCCGCCCGGCTGGAGCTCCTGGCACACGGTCCTCAACTCCGACACCAACCATTACGCCTACGGCTACCTGCTGAACAACAACGGCGTGGTCGAAGGGCCCTACGGCAACTCGGGCAGCTGGGAAACGCGCGAATACGGCGAAATCGACGACCCCGGCTGCCCCTACGCCCCGCTGAACGGCAAACCGTGTTACTTCGAGACCGACAAGTTCAACCAGCTGGCGACCGAAGAACTTGCCGCGACCTCGCCCGAACAGCCCTTCTACATGCAGGTCGACTACACCGCGCCACACGGTGACTTCCGCAAACCGGCGGGGCCGCAGCCGGCGACCCGTGACATCGGCCGCTTCGCCGGGGCGCCGCTGCCCGACAACCGCTCCGAAGGGTTCAACGAGGGCAACGTCAACGACAAGCCCCGCTTCATCCGCGAAGCGCCCTACCTGAGCGCCCAGGAAATCCACACCTACCGGGTCTACTACCAGAACTGCCTGAACGCGCTGATCTCGGTCGACGAAGGGGTCAAGCAGATCATCGACGAGCTCGGCGCCCTGCACCGGCTGCGCAACACCTACATCCTCTTCACCTCCGACAACGGCTTCTTCTTCGGCCAGCATCGCCTCGTCGGCGGCAAGTTCCTCGCCTACGAGCCCTCGACCCACCTGCCGCTGATCATCCGCGGGCCGGGGATCAAACCGAACACCTCGACCGGCCAGCTCGCCTCGACGATCGACATCGCGCCGACGATCCTCGAACTCGCCGGGGTCACCCCCGACAAAAGCATCGACGGCGTCTCGCTGGTGCCCTACATGAAAGAACCGAGCCTGCGCTCACGCCGACCGCTCCTGTTCGAGTCCTTCGTGCAGACCGACGATGTCGAACAGGGCGGCCAGGCGGCGACCGAAGGGGCCGGAGAACGCGCCGCCGCGGGCACCGCACGGGGCAAGCTCGGGGTCAATCCCCCCGCCCACGCCTCGGTGGTCGCGCCGCCGAAGAACTACTACGGGATCCGCCTCGGCCCCTACAAGTACATCGAGTGGCCGGACGGCGAGAAAGAGCTCTACGACATCAACAAGGACCCCTACGAGCTCAACAACATCGTCCGCAACCCGAACTTCTTCCCGGTCCGCGCCTTCCTGCACAAGGAACTGGTCCGCCTCGAGACCTGCCGCGGGCGCACCTGCCAGGAACCCGCTGTGGAAATCCCCCTCACCCGCGACCAGCTGCGCAAGGCCAAGCTGGAAAGGGAAAAGGAACAGCGCGAACGGGAACGCGAACGTGAACAGCGCGAAGAAGAACGCCGCCAACACGAACGCGAAAAGGCCCACAAACACTGAACGCCGCGGCCCGCCGATGTTGGTGGGCCGAAAACTCCACCATGACTTTAGTTTTCGGCCCGTCAACCGACGGGCGGCGACTGGCTACTCGATTATCGCGATCGTGTCACCGGAGCTGATCGCGGCGCCCTCGGCGACGTTCAGGGCGGTCACCTTGCCCGACCGGTGGGCGGTGATCTCGTTCTCCATCTTCATCGCCTCGATCACGCAGATCAGGTCGCCCTCGGAGACCTCGGCCCCCTCGGACACGGCGACCTTGAGGATCGTGCCCTGCAGCGGCGCGGGCAGCGCCTCGCTCGAGGCCGCGGCACCGCCACCGCCCTTGCGCTCGCGCTTCGGCGGCTTGCGGCCGGCGCCCGCGGCGGGAGCCGCCGGCCCGGCGACCGCCTCGCCGATCACCTTGACATCGAAGAGCTTGCCCCCGACCTCGACCTTGTAATCGCGGCTGACGATCTCGGCGCCCTCCTCCGAGGGCTCCGGCGCGGCGACCGCCTCAGGCGCGGTGGACTTCAGCCAGTCGCGGTCCTCCATCAGGTCGCGGCAGGTCTCGCCCTTCGCCCACTGCTCGGTGCGCAGGATCGCCTTGTGGAAGGGGATCAGGGTGGTGAGGCCGCCCGAGTCGTATTCGTCGAGCGCCCGCAGCATCCGCCGCGTCGCCTTCTCACGGTCGACGTCCCAGACGATCAGCTTGGCCACCATCGGGTCGTACATCGGGGTGACCTCGGAGCCCCCCTCGACGCCCGAGTCGACCCGTACGCCGGGTCCCGAGGGCTCGCGGTAGGACGGCCCGATCGGCCCCGGCGCGGGGGCGAATTTCTTCGCCGCGTTCTCGGCGTTGATCCGGCACTCGATCGACCAGCCGCGCAGGTCGACCTCGTCCTGGGAGACCGAGAGCGGCTCGCCGGCGGCGACCAGGATCTGCTCGCGGACGATGTCGAGGCCGCTGATCATCTCGGTCACGCAGTGCTCGACCTGGACGCGGGTGTTCATCTCGAGGAAGAAGTACTCCTCGCCGACCTGCATGCCCTCGATCGTGCCCGCGCCGCGATAGCCGACTGCGGCGGCCGCATCGGTGGCGATCTTGCCGATCCGGGCGCGCATCTCCTCGTCGACGTGCGGGCCGGGGGCCTCCTCGATCACCTTCTGGTGGCGGCGCTGGATCGAGCAGTCGCGCTCGCCGAGGTGGATCACGTTGCCGTGCGAGTCGGCCAGCACCTGGACCTCGACGTGGCGCGGGTCCTCGAGGTAGCGCTCGATGTAGACGCGCGAGTCGCCGAAGAATTTCTCTCCTTCGCGGGCAGAACCCTCAAAAGCCTCCTGCAGGTCATCTGGGGTCATCGCGACGCGGAAGCCCTTGCCGCCGCCGCCGCCGGCGGCCTTGCAGGCGACCGGATAGCCGGCTTCGTCGGCCTGCCCGCGGGCAGCCTCGAGATCGGGCGCGACCTCGGTCGAGCCGGGGACGATCGGCACCCCGGCCTCGGCCATGATCTCGCGGGCGCGGGTCTTCGATCCCATCGCTTCGATCGCCTCCGGCGGCGGGCCGATCCAGGTGATCCCGGCCTCCGCGCAGGCGCGCGCCATCTCGGCGTTCTCGGCGAGGAAGCCGTAGCCGGGGTGGATCCCTTCGGCGCCCGCCTCCTTCGCGGTCGCGATGATCTTGGCGATGTTCAGGTAGCTCTCGGCGGGCAGCGCCGGGCCGATCAGGAAGGCCTCGTCGGCCTCGCGCACGTGCGGCGCGTCACGATCGATCTCCGAGTACACCGCGACCGATCCGATCCCCATCTCGCGCAGGGTGCGGGCGACGCGGATCGCGATCTCCCCGCGGTTGGCGATCAGAACCTTCTCGAACATCGGCGGCGCAGTCTATTTGTCTGGGGCCTGGGAGGGAGGCAGGCTGGGGGACCCTCCTCTCTCAACTTTTTTGTCTCGCCCGGCGCGGACGAGCAAGATCCGCCTCCACAAAAAAGTACAAGCCGTTCGGAGGGTCCCCCAGCCTGCCTCTCCGGGCGAGCTCCGTAGATAGGCTGCGCCGACGATGCCCTTCGTCGAGCTGCAGAGTCACTCCACCCACTCCGATGGCCAGCTGCCGGCCGCGGAGGTGGTCGCGGAGGCAGCGAAGGCCGGGGTGACGACGCTGGCGCTCACCGACCACGACGCGGTGGCGGGGGTGCCGGAGGCCGAAGCGGCGGGGCGGGAGCTGGGGGTCGAGATCGTGCCCGCGGTCGAGATGTCCTGCGTCCACGAGTACGCCGAAGACCTCCACATCTGCGGCTACTGGGTCGACCTGGCGAAGATCGAGCCCGCCTGCGAGCGCGCCCAGGACGAGCGCCGCGCCCGCGCCGGGGAGATCATCGAGAACCTGCGCGGCTTCGGCTTCGACCTCACCCTCGACGACGCGATCCGCGAGGCGGGCGGCGCCGACTCGATCGGCCGCCCCCACATCGCCAAGGCGGCGGGCGCGACCGGTGACCTCGGCCCCTTCTTCGAGGAGTACCTCGTCCCCGGCGCGAAAGCCTTCGTCCCCCGCCGCTGGCCGACCGCCGAGCAGGCCATAGCGCTGATCCGCGAAGCGGGCGGCGTCGCCGTCATCGCCCACCCCTACTGGGACATCTCCGCGCCGAATGAGGTCGACGACCTGATCCGCAGCCTCGGCGCCGACGGGGTCGAGACCTTTTACCCGACCCACACCGAAGAGCAGACGCAGCACCTGCTCGACCTCTGCGCCGAGCTCGACCTCGTCCCGACCGGCTCCTCGGACTACCACGGCCCGACCCACAAGACCTTCGCCAAGTTCGGGGCGTATGAGACGTACGGGCTCGGCGAGCCCCGGGTGCCGGCGCGGGCTTAGGAAGGGACGGGGCGTCGGCGGCTGGCGCCCGAATGCGAAAGGGACCCGGCGAGATTCGAGGGGAACGGCAGAGGTCCGAGCGAGGGGCGGGGATCGCGCCCGTCACGAAGACGCCGGGAACGTCGGGGAGACGTGAGGGAGACGCCGGGAAGTGCGCGGGTGACGTGAGGGAGACGTCACGGGTTCCACGCTTTCTCCACTGTTACAAACACGTGACCACGGTTTTGGGCCCCATGGGGGCCCAAAATCATGCAGCGCGAGATGAGGGCCTCAAACCTCCCCGTGAAGGCATACGTCTTCCCTGCGATCGTGGGGTCTTCGTCACGGACTGGGCGGGGATCCTCGGGATCTCCCGTATCCAGGCATCTTCCCTACGGGACCCGCGCAGATCGCACGGTCTTCGTGCCGTCTTTCGTCGGCTCCGTCACGAAGATGCCGAGCTCCCGGGATCTCCCGGCCACGCACCCGTCCCTGCGCCAGTCTCCCCCCGAAACCCTCCGTCCCGAGCGTCTCGGAGGCGGCCACAGCCTGCCCGGGTCGCCTCCGGGACGCCCGGGACGCCTGGGCTCCGATCGGTCCGGCCCGGGCCACACCCGGGCGCCAGCCGGTCCGCCCCGAGCCCCCTACCGCAACAGCCCGAGCACCTGCCGCACTGCCTCCTCGAGGTTGGCCGAGGTGCGGAGCTCGGGCGTCTCGGGCTCTTCGTAGGGCGCGCCGACGCCGGTCAGGTCGGTGATCTCGCCCGCTCGGGCCTTTGCGTAGAGGCCCTTCGGGTCGCGCCGTTCGCACTCCTCCAGCGGGGTGTCGACGAAGACCTCGTAGAAGGGGATCCTGGCCTCCTCGTGGATCGCCCGCACGCGGTCGCGCTCGCCCCGGTAGGGGCTGACCAGGGAGGCGATCGCGACGGTGCCGGCTTCGGCGAGGATTTTTGCCACCTCGCCGACCCGGCGTACGTTCTCGTTGCGGTCCGCCTCGGAGAAGCCGAGGTCGGAGTTGAGGCCGTGGCGCAGGTTGTCGCCGTCGAGCATGAAGGCGGCCTGGCCGGAGGAGACGAGGGTGTGCTCGATCGCGGTCGCGATCGTCGACTTGCCCGAGCCCGAGAGGCCGGTCATCCAGATCGTCGCCCCCCTGGTTTCGAGCGCGCCCCAGCGCTCGTCGCGGGAGAGTTTCGACGGGTGGAAGGTGATGTTCTCGGCGACGATCGAGGCGGTGTCGGAGGGCCCGCCGCCGACCTCGTCGCCGGGCCGTTTGATCATCCCGGCGGCGACCGTCAGGTCGGTGGCCGGGTCGACCAGGATGAAGCTGCCGGTGGTCCGGTTCAGCCGGTACTCGTCGAAGAAGAGCGGCGAGGTGGTGTGGATCGAGACGCGGCCGATGTCGTTGACCTCGAGCGTCTCCGCGTCGAGGTCGCGATGCAGGGTGTCGACGTCGAGCCGGTAGCGCAGCTCCTCGACCTCGGCGGCGACCCAGCGGGTGGTGTGCTTCAGCTGGTACGGGATCCCGGTGCGCAGCTGCGAGGTCTCGTCGAACCAGCAGATCGTCGCCTCGACCCGCCGGCTCGCGGTCGGCTGGTTGGTCGGGCGGCAGATCATGTCGCCGCGCGAGACGTCGACGTCGTCCTCCAGCCGCAGCGTCACCGCCATCGGCGGGAAGGCCTGGGCGACCTCGCCTTCGGAGGTGTCGATCGTGGCGACCCTCGAGGTTTTGCGCGACGGCATCACCATCACCTCGTCGCCCTGCTTGAAGATGCCGCCGACCACCGAGCCGGCGAAGCCGCGGTAATCGCGGTACTCGGCCGACTGCGGGCGGATCACGTACTGGACCGGGAAGCGGTTGTCGACCAGGTTGCGGTCGGAGGCGATGTGGACGTCCTCCAGGTGGCCCAGCAGCGGCTGGCCGTCGAACCAGGGCATGTTGGCCGAGCGCTCGACCACGTTGTCGCCCTCCAGCGCCGAGATCGGCACGAAGCCGAGGTCGGTGATGTCGAGCTTGGCGGCGAACTGGACGAACTCCTCGCGGATCTCGTCGTAGACCTCGCGCGAGTAATCGACCAGGTCCATTTTGTTGACGCAGAGGACCAGGTGGGGAACGCCGAGCAAGGAGGAGAGCAGCGCGTGGCGGCGGGTCTGTTCGAGCACCCCTTTGCGCGCGTCGATCAGGAGCAGCGCCAGGTTCGCGGTCGAGGCGCCGGTGACCATGTTGCGCGTGTACTGGATGTGGCCGGG
>JAFDWF010000140.1 GCA_018268575.1 Actinomycetota bacterium | reverse complement strand
CGGGCAGGCTGTGGCCGCCTCCGGGACGCCCGGGACGGGAGGTCTTGCGGGGGGAAGCCTGCGCAGGGACGGGTGCATCGCTCAAGAACCTCTGTGTCGAGTTTCGGTCCCACGGCGACCGAAACCCCACACACAGGTCCCTGACCGGTCGGGCGGCGGGATACGAGGCGCCCTGCCGTCACGAAGACGCCGGGGACGTCACGGGGACGCCACGATCGCAGGGAAGGCGTATGCCTTCACGGGGAGGTTCAAGGTCCCCGTCCCGCCCTGCGTGGATCGCCCGTGCCATGGCACGGGCAAACCGTGGTCACGTCTTCGTGACCGTGGAGGAACTGTGAAATCCGTGACGTCTCCCTCACGTCTCCCGCGTGGTTCCCGGCGTCTTCGTGACGGACCCCGCGGCACCCTCGCTCCGCTGTTCCTTATGGCCCCGTGGGGGCCATAAGGAACAGCGGAGCGTAGGACCCTCTGCCGTCCCCCCATGACCCGGCCTTCCCGGAGGCGGCCACAGCCTGCCCGGGTCGCCTCCGGGAAGGCCGGGTCCTTCTGGCATCGGGCGCCAGCCGGCGACGCCCCCGTCCCTCAGGCCCCAGAGCACGCCGCGGACCTACGCCCAGAAAGGACTGGCGATCAGAGGGGGCTCAGCCCGGTCGCCGTGACTTTCAGGTTCGTCGCCTTGGGATGGCGGCCGCGGGCGATCTCGACGATCGCCTGGGCGACGCCGGCCGCATCGAGCTGCTTCGGGAAGCGGCGCTCCATGTAGTCCTGCTCCGACTCACCATCCGCCGCGTAGGCGGCGGCCGCGGCCGCGGCGATCGCGGTGCCGGCCACGAGCTGCGGCGCCAGCGCGAAGAAGCGGATCGCCAGCTCCCGTGAGGCGGCGAGCTGCTGGAAGTAGTCGGCCATGAACATCTGCATGCGCTTCGCGCCGGCGTAGCCGCCAGACTTCGGCGAGCCGCCGAGGGCTGCTCCGCTGGCGACGATCACCACGTTCGAGCCGGGTCGGAGCGGGCGCTCGATCGCTGCACGCCCGACCTCGAAGGCAATCTTCACGTCGACGTTCCAGGCCGCCGAGAACGACTCCCACGACTGCTCGTCGATCGTTGCCATCCTGGGACGGGTCCCAGCCGCGAGGACGACGAGGTCGGGGTCAGCCTCCTCGAAGAGCGCCTCCACCTGCGCCGGGTCGGTCGCATCGCGGTCGCTGCTCGAGCCAAGGACCTCGAAGCCGTCGTCGGACAGGGCCAGCGCGGTCGCCGCCCCGATCCCGCTGCCGGCGCCGATCACCAGCGCATTCTTGATCGCGGTGTTCATCGCATACCTCCGTGGTCGTGTTTCCGACAGAGACCCGCGCGGGTGCCGAAATCCATCGCCCCGAGGTCAGATCGGGGGCGGGAGCTCCAGGCCGGCGAAGGCCCCGGGCGTCCTGAAGACGACGAGCTCGGCGATCTCGCGGCCCGAGCAGGGCAGCACGCTGAGCTCGCCGGCGAGGTGTGCGGTCGGGCAGGCGGCTGAGCGAGCGCGCCCGTTGGTCCCCGACATGACTACACCCCGGCCTCGGTGATCACCTCCGACGAAGCCCTCCGCCGACGCGGGCCCTCCTCGGCGAGGTGTGCGAGCGCCGCCACGGCGAGGGCCGGGATCGCGGCGGCCAGCATGATCACTCCGGCGAGGCGCTGGTCGTGAAGTGCGGGGATCGACCCCAGCGCCAGCCGGTAGGGCTCGTAGACCGGCGCGCCGGCCGCCAGCAGCCACACCGAGATCGCCGCCATCGGCACCATGCAGGCGACGACGCAGAGGCAGCGCCCGCCCCTGTCGAGCCGGTGGGGGAGGGGGTCGGCACGGATCAGCGGCGCCCAGACCAGCACCGCGGTGAGCAGATAGAGGGCGTGCTCGCCGACGTGGACGAGCTCGTCTTCCAGCGCCAGGTCGTAGGCCGACGGGACGTGGCTGGCGACGACCACGGTGGAGAAGAGGACGGTCGAGACGATCGGCCCGGTGAGCGCCCGCGCCGGGCCGGAGTGGAGGGCGCCCGCCAGGCGCCGCCGCCCGACCGGACCCAGCGCGAAGAGGGCGAGCCGGATCGGCGCCCCGGCGACCAAGAGCGGCGCCACCACCAGCCAGATCAGCATGTGCTCGACGATGTGGGCGGAGAGGTGCTCGTCGGCGCCGGCGCCGATCCCCGAGTCGAGCGCCACCACCAGCACCGCCAGGCCGCCGAGGAAGCAAGCGCTTCGCCCCCGCGGCCAGTGCCGCCCGCGGCGGTCGCGCCGCCGCCCGAGCGCGGCCGCGGCCAGGTAGGCGACGCCCACCGCCACGGTCAGCAGGGAGAAGAGGAGGCCGACCGTCCCGTCCCACTCCCATTCGCCAAGGAACCCCGGCAGGGCCACCGCTACCGTCCGCGGGCCAGGGTCCGGTCGAGATTGTCGAAGCAGAGGCCCCAGCCGCGTTCGTGGTCGCGGGCGGTGGGCTCGTCGCGAAGGCCGCTGTGGGTGAAGCTGACCGCGGTCGAGCCGTCGCCGAGATCCTCGAAGTCGATCTCGATCAGCGACTCCAGGCCGTCGCCGTCCCTGTCCCGATCCCAGATCCAGGTGAAGGCGAGGCGCCTGGGGGGATCGACCTCGGTGTAGCGACCGCTGGCGCCATGGGTCGCGCCGTCGCTCGGATCGCGCATCACGAGGCGGACGGTGCCGCCGACCCGGACGTCGACCGAGGCCTCCGAGGTCTCCCAGTCCCGGCCGGCGTGGAACCAGCGGCGCAGCACGTCCTCGTCGGTCCAGGCGTCGAAGACCGCCTGGGCCGGGGCCCGGAAGGTGCGCTCGATCAGCAGCGTCTCGGTGGTCTCCATCAGGTGCTCCGGGCGCCGCGCTGCGCGGCCGCCTCTGCCTTGAGGGCTGCCTCGAAGACGCTGGGCTCGTCATATTCGTCGTGACGGTTCCACCAGGCGTAGGCCTGGGTCTGGGGATAGCCCTCCGGCGAGTCCTCCCAGATCTCCTGCCGGCCGAGCGCGGTGATGTCCAGGTAGCTCCAGGTCGACCCGAGCGCCTCGTCGCCGCGGCTGTCGACGAAGTAGGTGCGGAAGATCTCCTCGTCGACCTTGAGGAAGGCGTTGGTGCCGTGCCATTCCTCGACCCCGAAGTCGACGTCGAAGCCGTCGGTCAGCGTGTACCAGGGGACTTCCCAGCCCATCCGCGCGCGATAGCGGGCGATGTCCTCCTGCGGTGCCCGGGACACGTACGCCAGCGTGGTGTCGCGGGCGTTCAGGTGGGCAAGGTGACCGACCTGGTCGGCGCCGAACGAGCAGCCGCGACAGCCGCCCTCCGGCCAACCGCTCACTCCCGGCTCGAAGAAGAAGCGGTAGACGATCAGCTGCGAGCGACCTTCGAAGAGCTCGGCAAGGCTCACCCCGCCGTCGGGCCCCTCGAAGCGGTAGTCCTTGGTCACCGCCTGGCGCGGCATCCGCCGGCGCTCGGCGGCGAGTGCGTCGCGGGCGCGGGTCAGCTCCTTCTCCTTCACCAGCAGCGCCGCGCGGGCGGCGTCCCAGTCCTTTGGCGACACGACGGGCGGCAGGTTCATCCTTGCTCCTCCCTCAGGTGATCTTCGACGACGTCGAACAGTCGCGTCCAGATGGCGCGCTGGCGGACCATCCACTCGGTCGCCTCGGCCAGTGCCTCGGTCTCGAGCGACAGCACGTGGGTGCGGCCGTCGATCACGCGGCTGAGGACTCCGCTCTCCTCGAGCACCTTCAGGTGCTTGGAGATCGCCGGCTTGGAGACGGCGAAATCGCCGCTGACTTCGCCGACCGTGGCGGGGCCGGCGGCGAGGCGTTCGACGATCTCGCGGCGGATCGGATGGGACAGCGCTCTGAACAAACTGTTAACCATTTGGTGAACTGTACCAGAGTGTCGACCGATGAATTCCGCCACCGCTGTGGATCTACACCTGCAACGACCTACCCAGAGGAGGAAGAAATGCAGGATTCCAAGCGGATTGAAGGATCGGTGGCGCTGGTGACCGGCGCCAACCGGGGCATCGGCCGCGCGCTCACGGAGGCACTGCTGGAGCGGGGGGCCGAGAAGGTCTACGCGGCGGCCCGTGATCCGAAGGTGCTCGAGGGATTGCAGCGGAGCCACGGCTCCCGCCTGGTCCCGTTGCAACTGGACGTCACCGACCCGGGCCAGGTCGCCGAGGCCGCGCGCCAGGCCACCGACGTCGACCTGCTGTTCAACAACGCGGGAGCGTTCGAGCCGACCGAGTTGACCGACGCGGCGATCGTCGCCGTGGCGCGGCGCGAGATGGAGGTCAACTACTTCGGCGCGCTGCAGATGCTGCAGTCCTTCGCGGAGACGCTGGCGCGGCGCGGCGGAGCGATCGTCAACGTCGGCTCGGTGGCGGGCCTCAGCAACGTCCCGCTCCAGCCCACCTACAGCGCGTCGAAAGCCGCGCAGCACTCGCTGACCCAGGCATCACGGGCGTTGCTCGCGGCCCAGGACGTCAGCGTGCACGGCGTCTACCCAGGGCCGGTCGACACCGAGATGACCAAAGATCTCCCGCCTCAGTTCGAGAAAAGCGCAGTCGAGGACGTCGCGACCGCCATCCTCGACGGCGTCGAGGCAGGCGACGAGGACATCTTCCCGGACCCGTTCGGGATCGCTTTCGGCGAGCAGTTCCGATCCTCGCCGAAGGATCTCGAACGGCAGATGGCGACGCTGGTCGGGGTCCCGGCCTGAGCCTCTCAGTGGTGACCATGGGGCCGCCGCGGCGGCCCCATGGGTCACGAGGGTCAAGGGTGGTGCGATGGCGGGTCGAGCTGGCGCCCGGGGGCGGATCGGGGTTCGGGCCTGAGGTGGTTCGGACCGGACCGATCGTAGCTCGTACGTCCCGGGCGTCCCGGAGGCGACCCGGGCAGGCTGTGGCCGCCTCCGGGACGCCCGGGACGGGAGGTCTTGCGGGGGGAAGCCTGCACAGGGACGGGTGCATCGCTCAGGAGCGTCTGTGTGGAGT
>JAFDWF010000013.1 GCA_018268575.1 Actinomycetota bacterium | reverse complement strand
CCTTCCTCCACGGTCACGAAGACGTGACCACGGTTTGACCCCACCATGGTGTGGTGGATCCACGCAGCGCGAAAAGAAGGGTCGGAACCCTCGCAGGAAGGCATACGCCCTCCCTGCGATCGTGGACCCTTCGTCACGGATCGACCATGATCCGGCGGGGATCCCGCCGGATCATGCATCTCCCCGACGGGACCCGCGCAGATCGTGCGGTCTTCGTGGCGTCTTTCCTCGGCCTCGTCACGGAGACGTCGCATTCCTCCGTCCGTCACGGAGACGCCGATCTCCCCGCCACGCACCCGTCCCTTCCCCGCGCCGGCCCGTCCCTGCGCCGGCTCCCCCCGAAGACCTCCCGTCCCGGGCGTCTCGGAGGCGGCCACAGCCTGCCCGGGTCGCCTCCGAGACGCCCGGGAGGCCTGGGCTCCGATGCCTCCGGCCCGAACCACCCCAGGCCCGGACCCCGGGGCCCAGGGCGCCAGCTAAACCAGCCACAAACCCCCTCGTACCCCTCGTGGGGCTACCTATCTAGCCGCCGTAGACCCAGGCGTACTTCTTCGCCGTCGGTTCGTGGGCGCGCTCGCGCGCCTTGGCGAAGGCCAGGTTCTTGGTCAGTCCCACGCCGGCGACGAAGACGCCGTTGCGCTTTAGCACCAGCGCCGCGTACTGGTTGGCGACCCAGACGGCGAGCCGGCAGCCGAGCTGGTGGCACTCGTGGAGCGCGCGCCGCTTGGGCCGGTGCGCGAGGGCCATCGCGAGGGCGCAGACGGCGGTGGTCACGAACATTCGAGTGCGCTTCGTTCTCCCAGACATGGCGCGCACCTACCCAATTTCAAGGCGCTAAACACCCGGGTACGTCGATCTGCGGCGCAGGTTCGGGACCTCCTGGGGCCCCAACCTGCGGCGCACCTTTTGCCGGCGGGCGAATCAGGCTTTCGGCAGCGCCCAGAAGGCGATCACCGAGAAGTGGACGACCGCGGCGGCGATGACGAAGGCGTGGAAGACCTCGTGGTAGCCGAAGATCGCCGGGCTCGGGTTCGGCCGCTGGATCGCGTAGACGACCGCGCCCGCCGTATATAGGAGACCGCCGCCGACCAGCAGCAGGGCGCCGAGCGGGCCGAGCGTGCTCCAAAGCTCCGGGAAGGCCGCCGCGGCGACCCAGCCGATCGCCAGGTAGACCGTCGCCGAGACCCATTTCGGGTGGCCGATCCAGACCATCTCGACGATCGCGCCGGAGATCGCACCGACCCAGACGACGGCCAGGATCGCGGTCGCCAGCGCGCCGTGCATGACGATCAGCGCGAACGGCGTGTAGGTACCGGCGATGAGGAAGAAGATCATCGAGTGATCGAGCCGGCGCATCCAGGTGCGCACGTTCGGCCGCTTCCAGTTGACCCGGTGGTAGAGGGCGCTGGTGCCGAGCAGGGCGGAGAGGCTGACCGCGTAGATCGCCACCGCCAGGGTCGCCTTCGGGGTCTTGGCGACGATGATCAGGGCGCCGCCGAAGACCAGCGAGATGAAGAAGGCCCACTCGTGCGAGACGCCGCGCAGCTTCGGCTTGACCACGGCGAGAGCCTCGGCGGTCGCCTCCTTGGCGGCAAGGGCGCGCTCGGCGGCGGCATCGCGGGCGTCGCGGGCGCGCTCGTTGACCGCCTCGCGCGCGGCGGTCGCCCGCTCGCCAGCAGCCTCGCGGGCAGCGACGGCGCGCTCGTTCATCGCCTCTTTGGCGTCACGGGCGCGCTCGTTCACGGCGTCACGGGCGTCGCGGGCACGGTCGCCCATCGATTCGGCGCCCCTGCGAAGGTCGTCGACCATGTCCGCAGGGTACTCGGCGCCCATAAGTTTCTGCCGGTTATGCGGACTTGGCAAAATGTGGGGTGCCGTCCGGGTCAAAATCGCCTGGTTCCGTCCGACCGGAGGAGGAACCTCGTCAACCCCTAAAAGACGCCCGCGAGAGGAGCAGTTCAGATGTCCAAGACCGCCACTTCCAGTCCCAAGAACGGTCTGCGGGGCCTCTCCGTGGAGCGTCGTTTCTCCACCCCCGGCGTGCATCCTTTCGACCAGATCGAGTGGGAGATCCGCGATGCCGTGATCGGCAATCCGGACAGTCCGGCCTTCGAGCAGCGCGGGGTCGAGTTCCCCAAGGCCTGGAGCCAGAACGCGACCAACATCGTCGCCCAGAAGTACTTCCGCGGCCGGCTCGGCAGCCCCGAGCGCGAGAGCTCGGTGAAACAGATGATCGGCCGGGTCGCCGGGACGATCGCGGGTTGGGGCCGCGAGGGCGCCTACTTCGCCTCCGAGGAGGACGCCGAGGCGTTCGAGATGGAGCTCACCGCGATCCTGCTGAACCAGAAGGCGGCCTTCAACTCGCCGGTCTGGTTCAACGTCGGCTTCGAGGAGCAGCCGCAGTGCTCGGCCTGCTTCATCTTGAGCGTCGACGACACGATCGAGTCGATCCTCGACTGGAACACCAAGGAGGGGATGATCTTCCGCGGCGGCTCCGGCTCGGGGATCAACCTGTCGAACATCCGCGGCTCGGTCGAGCACCTCTCGAAGGGCGGCCTCGCCTCCGGCCCGGTCAGCTTCATGCGCGGCGCCGATGCCTGGGCGGGCACGATCAAGTCGGGCGGCAAGACCCGCCGGGCGGCGAAGATGGTGGTGCTCGACGTCGACCACCCGGACGTCGAGGACTTCATCTGGTGCAAGGCCAAAGAGGAGGAGAAGGCTGCCGCCCTGCGCGACGCCGGCTTCGACATGTCGATCGACGGCGAGGGCTTCACCTCGATCCAGTACCAGAACGCCAACAACTCGGTGCGAGTCAACGACGAGTTCATGGAGGCGGTCGCCGCCGGCGAGGACTGGAACCTGACCGCCCGCACCGACGGCTCGGTGACCAAGACGCTGGACGCGCGCGACCTGATGAACCAGATCGCCGACGCCGCCTGGCGCTGCGCCGACCCGGGCATCCAGTACGACACGACGATCAACCGCTGGCACACCTGCCCCGAGTCGGGCCGGATCAACGCCTCCAACCCGTGCAGCGAGTACATGCACGTCGACAACTCGGCCTGCAACCTCGCCTCGCTCAACCTGATGAAGTTCCGCCGTCCCGACGGCAGCTTCGACGTCGCCGACTTCGAGCACGCGGTGGACATCGTCTTCCTCGCGCAGGAGATCGTGGTCAGCCCGTCGAGCTACCCGACCGAGGAAATCGGCGACAACGCGCGCGCCTTCCGTCAGCTCGGCCTCGGCTTCGCCAACCTCGGCGCGCTGCTGATGTCTGACGGGATGCCCTACGACTCCGACGAGGGTCGCAACGTCGCCGCCGCGATCACCGCGCTGATGACCGGCCGCGCCTACCGCCAGTCGGCGCTGATCGCCGCCGAGGCAACCGGGCCCTACGACCACTACGAGCGCAACCGCGAGCCCCACAACGGGGTCATGCGGATGCACCGCGACGCCGCCTACGAAGTCGACGGCACCGGCATCAAGGGCGACCTGCTGGAGGCGGCGCAGCGCTCCTGGGACGAAGCTGTGGAGCTCGGCGAGGAGCACGGCTACCGCAACGCCCAGGCGACGGTCTTCGCGCCGACCGGGACGATCAGCTTCCTGATGGACTGCGACACGACCGGGATCGAGCCGGACTTCTCGCTGGTCAAGTTCAAGGAGCTGGTCGGCGGCGGCTCGATGACGATCGTCAACCGCTCGGTGCCGCTGGCGCTGAAGACGCTCGGCTACTCGCAGGCGGAGATCGAACAGATCGACGCCCACATCGCGGAGAAGAACACGATCGTCGGCGCGCCCGGCCTGAAGGAGGAGCACCTGCCGGTGTTCGACGTCGCGGTCGGCGAGCGGGCGATCTCCTACACCGGCCACATCGACATGATGGCCGCGACCCAGCCGTTCCTCTCCGGGGCGATCTCGAAGACCGTCAACCTGCCCGAGTCGGCCACGATCGAGGACATCGCCGACGCCTACACGCGCGGCTGGCAGGGTGGCCTGAAGGCGCTGGCGATCTACCGCGACGGCTCGAAGACCGCGCAGGCGCTGCGCACCGACGCCCAGAAGGAGAAAGAGGACGAGGCGGAGGCCGAGGTGGCGATGGCCGGGCCGTTGCGCAAGCGGATGCCGCAGGAGCGCGAATCGATCACCCATAAGTTCAACATCGCCGGGCACGAGGGCTACATCACGGCCGGCAAGTACGACGACGGCACGGTCGGCGAGATCTTCCTCACCGACATCGGCAAGGAGGGCTCGACGATGCGCGGGCTGCTCAACGCCTTCGCCACGGCGATCTCGCTCGGCCTGCAGTACGGGGTGCCGCTCGAAGACTTCGTGCGGAAGTTCTCCTACATGCGCTTCGAGCCGGAGGGCATGACCCAGAACCCGGAGATCCCGTTCGCCAAATCGATGCCCGACTACATCATGCGCTGGGTCGCCAGCCGCTTCATCGACGACGTCGAGACGCTCGAGGAACTGGGGATCATGACCCAGGAGGTGCGGGGCAAGAAGGAAGCCGAGACCTCACAGCTCGGGCTCGGCATCTCGACCGACACCGCCGGTCCCGCCAACGGCGGCAACGGCCATGGCGGCGCGCCGAAGAACGGCGGCGGCGTCCCGGCCGCGGCGGCGTTCACCGAAACTCCCCCGGTCCGCCCGGCGCGGATGTCGGGCCTGGAGCTCGGCCCGGCCTGCGACCAGTGCGGAGGGATGATGCAGCGGACGGGGTCCTGCTACACGTGCAGTTCCTGCGGCAACAACACCGGCTGCGGCTGAGCCGCCAGGGCACACTTCGCGAGAGTCCACCCGCGGCTGCGCGTCGTGCGTAGCACTGCCGCTTCGCCGCGGGCGGCCTCTCGCTCGGCCCTGACGACTCAGGGCCGCTCCGAGGAGACGGTCGCTAACCCAGTACTACTTCCGCGTTGCGGCGTGGCGTCTCGGTGATCGCGCGGCGGAAGTTGCGCTCGGGGGCGGGGTCGGTGGGGGTGATCGTGCGGCGGGCGACCAGCTCGCGCAGCACGATCGCCATCTCCTGCTGAGCGAAGGCGGCGCCGAGGCAGCGGCGCACGCCGCCGCCGAAGGGGATCCAGGTGTAGGTGCCGGGCGGCGCCTCGAGAAAGCGCTCGGGGCGGAAGCGCTCGGGCTCCGGGTAGATCGCCGGGTCGCGGTGGACGAGGTGGATGCTCGGCACCACCGCCACCCCGGCGGGGAGGTCGTAGCCACCCAGCTCGATCGCCTCGGTCAGCCTGCGGATCACGATCGAGATCACCGGCCGCAGCCGCAGCGTCTCCTGGATCGTCGCCGTCAGGTAGGCGTCCTCCCCGGCCTCGACCTCCTCGCGCAGCCGCGCCAGCTTCTCGGGGTGGCGGATCAGTCGCTCGACCGCCCAGGAGAGCGCCGTCGCCGTCGTCTCGTGGCCGGCGACCAGCAGGGTGAGCAGCTCGTCGTGGATCTCGACGTCGCTCATCGGCGAGCCGTCCTCGTGGTGGGCGGCGACCAGCAGCGAGAGGATGTCGTCGCGCTCCGCCAGGTCGGCGGCGCGGCGGCGCCCGGCGACCACGGCGAGGATCAACTCCGCGACCCGATCGACGCGGCGGCGAAAGGGCGGGTAGAGGCGGATCCGGTCGGGGCCGATCGCCAGCATCGGCACCAGCATCCGCGGGTTGGTCAGCAGGTCGAGGAAGGAGCGCAGCGCCGCACGGAGGTCGTCCAGCCGGTCTCCCCCGTGCACGCCGAAGACGGTCTCGATGATGATCTCCAGCGTCATCGCCTGCATCCGCGGCCGCAGCCGGTAGGGAACGCCGGTGGGCCAGCTCTCGATCTCGCGCACGGCGATCTCCCGCATCGTCGCCTCGTAGCCCTCCATCCGCTTGCCGTGGAAGGGCGGCAGGAGCAGCTTGCGCTGGCTCATGTGCGGCGCCTCGTCGAGGACCAGCAGCGAGTTCTCGCCGAGCAACGGCCGCAGGACATCGTTGCCCTCGCCAGCGTGGAAGACCCCCGGATCGCCGGTGAAGACCTGCTTCACCAACTCCGGGTCGGAGACGATCACCCACTTGCCTTCGTAGGCGATTTCAAGCGTGAACATCGGGCCGAAGCGGCGCCGGCTCTGGCTCAGCAGCCATTGCGCCTGGCGCGCCCAGATCGCCGTCTGGACCGCGCGCGACATCCGCGGGCGGGGCGGAAGCCAATTTTGCGCCTCCATGCGCCGAACCTACTCCCGCCCGGCCGACGACGGGTGTGATCTTCGTCGCACAGATCGGTGTCACGTGAAATAGCCTGCGGGCATGGCACGAGGGCTGCCGCGACTGCCGGTACCGATCGAGCACGCCGTGCTCAAGTGGGCGTGCGGCCTCTCGCCGCGAGCCTCGCGTGCACTCTTCGGCAAGCCGCCGAGGATCGACGGCCAGACCCTGGCCTCCGAGACCCAGGCGCTCCTCGCCCTCGCCAAGCTCTCCGGCTCGGATGGCTTCTTCTCCGGCCGCGGCGTCGCGGAGGCGCGCGCCCAGGCGCGCTACGAGGCCCGGGTGGTCGAACCGCGCCCGCGGATCCCGATGACCGAGGTGCGTGCCCTCGACCTCCCCGGACCGGGCGGGCCGCTGCCCTCGCGCCTCTACGTCGCCGAGCCCTCGCCCGCGGGCGAGCCGGCGCCGCTGCTCGTCTACTACCACGGCGGCGGCTGGGTGATCGGCGACCTCGACACCCACGACGGCGTCTGCCGCCTGCTTGCCTCGGCCGCCGGGGTGCGGGTGCTCTCGGTCGGTTACCGGCTCGCCCCCGAGCACCCCTTCCCGCAGCCGCTCGAAGACGCCTGGGCCGCTTTCGAGTGGGCGGCCGCCAACGCCGGCGCGCTCGGCGCCGACCCGACCCGGATCGCGGTCGGCGGCGATTCGGCCGGCGGCAACATGGCCGCCGTCGTCTGCCACATGGCGGTCGACGCCGGCGGTGCCCGGCCGGCGATGCAACTGCTCTTCTACCCGGTCACCGACTCGGCCGAGGACACCCGCTCGCGGCAGCTGTTCGCCGCGGGCTTCATCCTCACCCGCGCCGACATGGAGAAGTTCGAAGCCGCCTACCTGCCGCCCGGTGCCGACGCCTCGGACCAGCGCATCTCGGTGCTCAAATGCCCCGACCTGCGCAACCTGCCGACCGCCTACGTCGCCACCGCCGGCTTCGACCCACTGCGCGACGAGGGCGAGGCGTACGCGCTGAAGATGCGCGACTGCGGCGTGCGAGTCGCGCTGCGCCGCCACCCCGGCCTGGTCCACGGCTTCGCCAACATGGCGGCGGTCAACCGCACCGCCTACGGCGCCATGCGCGAGGCGGCGGGCGCCCTGCGGCTAGGCCTCGCCAATCCCTCCTAGTGTCCCGAACGTGAGGGCACGCCGAGCGCCTCGGCGCGCAGCGCCAGCTGCAGCTCGAAGCGGGCGTCGGGATCGTCGAGCTGCTCACCGAGCAGCTCGCGCAGGCGGGCGATCCGGTAGCGCGCCGTCTGCGCGTGGACGTGCATCTCGGCCGCCATCGCGACCGCGTTGCCGTCGTGGCGGAGGTGGGCCAGGGCGGTCTCGCGCATCCGGGCGCGCGCCTTCGGGGTGAGCGCGGCGAGCGCGGCGAGGCGGCGGGCGGCGATCCGCCCGGCGAGCTCACGGGATTCGAAGAGGAGCAGCGCCGCCAGGTTGTCGTCAACGCGAAGCAGGCCGCCGGATCGATCGCGCACGGCAGCCGCGCGGGCGCTCGCCGAGCCGGTTCGATTCGCCGCGGCCTCGCCGCGGACACCCCCCGCGACCACGTCTTCCGCCGCACCTTCCAGCCCGCCCGCCGACCGCGCCCGCAGCAACGCCAGCGCCAGCGCCCAGGACTCGCCCGCCGCCCCCGGCGCGACCGTGGGACCGAGGGCGAGCGTCGCCTCGGCCGCCGCCCGCTCCAGCGCTTCCGCCCGCCCGGGCCCCTCCGGATCGGGCAGCAGCACGCACCCCTCCCCCTCGACCACCGTCGCCAGCGCCTCCGGCGGCAGCCGCCGCGCCACCCGCGCCAGGGCGTCCTCGGGACAGGCGAGCGCCGCCAGCCCGGCCGGCACGTCCCACCTCGCGGCGCGCCCCGCCGCCGCCAGGTCGACGGCGTCGGCGGGTGGCTCGGCGAGCAGCAGCGCGACCAGCTCGCGGCGGCGACGGCGGCGCAGGTCCTCGACCTCCGCCTGCGCCTGCGCGTAGCCCTCGACCGAGTCGGCGGCCAGCTCGTCGATGTAGGCGAAGACCGCCTCGGCCAGGAGCGCCAGCGGTTCGGCCCCGACCCCGGCCCGCCGGCAGGCGTCGGCGAAGCGGCGCCAGGCGACCCGGGCACCGATCCGGTAGGCGGCCTGCAGCGAGTCGAGGTTGCGACCGGCGCGCTGCTCGCCGCGGCCGAGTGCCAGGTAGACCTCGCGGCCGGAGTCCCGACCCGCGTCGGGATCGCGGATCAGGGCGACGAACTGGGCCAGCGCCTCGTGCACACCACGGTGGATCCCGCGCCCGAAGCGGCCCTCCAGCGGCCGCGCGTACTCCGGCACCTCGCGCGCTATCGACTCGAGGATCTCCGCCGTGATCGGCTCGATCACGGCTTCGATCAGGTCGGCGACCCGGGCGGGGAGGCCGCGCCACGGTTCGTCGTCGAGTGCTAGGTGCTTTTTTGGCATCTGACTTACAAGTTCTGTGCGCTGAACTTGGCCAAGACGCTAATACATATCGCCCAGGTAGGCGTACCTTGCGTTCAGATGGCTGAAATGACCAAATTCGAGAAGGGCGCCAACCTGGCCGGCGTCGTCGTCCCCTTCCTCGCCACGATCGTCGCCATCGCCCTCCTCCCCTCGAGCCTGGTCAGCCCCGGCATCCTCGCGATCGCCGCCCTCATGTACCTGATCACCGCGATCGGGATCACGGTCGGGTTCCACCGCCTGCTCACCCACCGCTCCTTCCAGACCTCGAAGCCGCTCGAGTACACATTCGCCGTGCTCGGCACGATGGCGGTGCAGGGCCCGGTCCTCTCCTGGGTCGCCGACCACCGCAAGCACCACGCCCACACCGACAAGGAGGGTGACCCGCACAGCCCCCACGTCGGCCACGGCGAGGGCCTGCGCGGTCTCTGGCACGCCCACACCGGCTGGCTGATGGAGACCCAGGGCCGCGCCGACTGGAAAAAATACGCCAAGGACCTCTACGAGGACGACGGCATGCGCTTCATCTCACGTCACTTCGTCGCCCTCATCGTGCTCTCACTTCTGATCCCGGCGGCGCTCGGCTACGCGATCACCGGCACCTGGGTGGGCGCGCTCGCGGGCTTCCTCTGGGGCGGCCTGGTGCGGGTGTTCTTCGTTCACCACGTCACCTGGAGCGTCAACTCGGTATGTCACTTCCTCGGCAAACGTCGCTTCGACATCGACGATCACTCCACCAACGTCTTCTGGCTCTCGATCCCTTCGCTGGGCGAGTCCTGGCACCACAACCACCACGCCTTCCCCCGCTCCGCGGTCCACGGTCTGAAGAAGTGGGAGATCGATCCCTCGGCGCTGATCATCGCCGGGATGGAGAAGGTGGGGCTGGCGCGGAACGTGATCCGCATCTCACCCGAGCGCCAGGCCGAACTCACCCGCTGACACAGTCGAAACTACCCCTGAGAACAACCGGGTACTCGATTGTCGCCGTTTGGTGATTGGAGCCCCGCTTAGATCGAACGGCCATCTGCAACCCGAAACGGGTTATTGCACGCGGCGGATCGGTTAAACAGTGTGAAGGTTCGTGTGCCACACTCGCACCCTGTTTACCTATCACCGACGGCACATGGATGGAGAAAGGAACTAATGCCAAGCACGACCAACGTCCTTGACGAGGCCCGCCAGCTCGTCGAGCGACGCCTTGCCGACCTCGACGACGAGCGCCGCCGACTCGAGCGGGCCCTCGCGGAGCTCGGCGGCAAAGTGAAACGGTCCCCCGGCCGGCCCCGCGGCAGCGCCTCGACCGCTTCCACCGCCAAAGCCTCGGCCGCGCCGAAAAAACGTCGTCGCCGCAAAGGTGGGACCCGCGCCGACCAGGCGGTCGACCTGATCACCTCACAGCCCGGGATCAGCGCCTCCGACGTCGCCAAGACGATGAAGATCAAACCCAACTACCTCTACCGGGTGCTCGGCGACCTGGAGAAGGAGGGTCGGGTCAAGAAGGACGGCCGGCAGTACTACCCGGCGGGCTGACGCCGGCTTCGACAAGAAGCGAAGCTCGGCCTGAGCCGAACCATCGTTGACGGACCCGGGGTGGGTCCTTCAAGACACTCAGCGCGAAGCGCGTCTTGAAGGACCCACCCCGGGTCCGTTTTTCGCAGCTCCTAGATCAGGCCGAGCTTGGCGACCGCGTCGCGCTCCTCCTGGAGCTCGAGCACGCTCTTGTCGATCCGCTCGCGCGAGAAGTCGGGGACGTCGAGTCCCTGCACCACCGACCACTCGCCGCCGCTGCACTGACAGGGGAGACCACAGATGATCCCCTCGCCGATCCCGTAGGAGCCGTCGGTCGGAACCGCCATCGAGACCCAGTCACCGTCCGGCGTACCGAGCACCCAGTCGTGGACGTGGTCGATCGCCGCGTTGGCGGCGGAGGCGGCGCTGGAGGCACCGCGCGCGTCGATGATCTCGGCGCCGCGCTTGCCGACCCGGGGGATGTACTCCTCGGCGATCCAGGCTTCGTCGTCGACCTGGTCCCAGGCACTCTGCCCGTCGACCTTGGCGTTCACCAGGTCGGGGTACTGACTGGGCGAGTGGTTGCCCCAGGCGGTCATGTTCGACACCGAGGTGACCGGCTTGCCGAGCTTGTTGGCGACCTGGATCTTCGCCCGGTTGTGGTCGAGCCGCATCATCGCGGTGAAGCGCTCGCGCGGCACGTCGGGGGCGTTCGACATCGCGATCAGGCAGTTGGTGTTGGCCGGGTTGCCGACCACCAACACCTTCACGTCGTCGGCGGCGCCTGAGTTGATCGCCTCGCCCTGCGGCTTGAAGATGCCGCCGTTGGCCTCGAGCAGATCGGCGCGCTCCATCCCCGGGCCGCGCGGCCGCGCGCCGACCAGGAGGGCGACGTTGGTGCCCTCGAAGGCCGCCTTCGGATCATCGAAGATCTCCACCCGGTGGAGCAGCGGGAAGGCACAATCGTCGAGCTCCATCGCGGTGCCCTCGGCGGCTTTCACGGCGGCCGGGATCTCCAGCAGGTTCAGCTGCACCGGGGTGTCGGGGCCCAGCATCTGACCGCTGGCGATGCGGAACAGGAGGGCGTAGCCGATCTGCCCGGCGGCGCCCGTAACGGTGACCTTCACGGGGGTGCTCACGATTGTCTCCTTGAGAGTCGGGTTTCGGCGACGGCTAGGAGGCGTTCCCGCCCATCGCCCGCTGCAGGTTGTCGTCGATCGACGCCAGGAACTCCTGCGTGGTCTGGTACCCCTGGTCGCCGCCGACGAGCAGCGCCAGGTCTTTGGTCATCTTGCCTTCTTCGACCGTCTCGATGCAGACGCGCTCGAGGGTCTCGGCGAACTCGCTGACCGCCGGCGTCCCGTCCATCCGCCCGCGGGCGGCGAGGCCGCGCGTCCAGGCGAAGATCGAGGCGATCGGGTTGGTGGAAGTAGGGTTGCCCTGCTGGTGCTGACGGTAGTGGCGGGTGACGGTGCCGTGCGCGGCCTCCGCCTCGACCGTCTTGCCGTCGGCAGTCATCAGCACGCTGGTCATCAGGCCGAGCGAGCCGTACCCCTGGGCGACGGTGTCGGACTGCACGTCGCCGTCGTAGTTTTTGCAGGCCCACACGTAACCGCCCTCCCACTTCAGTGCGGCGGCCACCATGTCGTCGATCAGGCGGTGTTCGTAGCTGATCCCGGCAGCCTCGAAGTCTGCCTTGAACTCGGTCTCGTACACCTCGGCGAAGATGTCTTTGAAGCGGCCGTCGTAGCGCTTCAGGATGGTGTTCTTGGTCGACATGTAGACCGGATAGCCGCGGTCGAGTCCGTAGCGCAGCGAGGCGCGGGCGAAGTCACGGATCGAGTCGTCGAGGTTGTACATCGACATCGCGATGCCACCCCCGGGGAAGTCGTAGACGTCGAGCTCGATCGGCTCGGAGCCGTCCTTGGGGGTGAAGGTCATGGTCAGCGAACCCTCGCCCGGCACCACCAGGTCGGTGGCCCGGTACTGGTCGCCGAAAGCGTGGCGGCCGATCACGATCGGCTTGGTCCAGCCGGGCACCAGGCGGGGCACGTTGGCGATCACGATCGGCTCGCGGAAGATGACGCCGCCGAGGATGTTGCGGATCGTCCCGTTCGGCGAGCGGTACATCTCCTTCAGGCCGAACTCCTCGACCCGTGCCTCGTCCGGGGTGATCGTCGCGCACTTGACCCCGACCCCGTACTGCTTGATCGCGTTGGCGGCGTCGACCGTGATCTGGTCCTCGGTCGCATCGCGGGCCTCGATCCCGAGGTCGAAGTACTTCAGGTCGACGTCGAGGTAAGGGAGGATCAGCTGCTCTTTGATGAACGACCAGATGATCCTGGTCATCTCGTCGCCGTCGAGCTCGACGACGGGGTTCGCAACCTTGATCTTCGGCATCGGCCGGCGACTCTATCTGTCCGGACGCGTCGGCGGATTGGCCACGCAGCCGGCAGAATGAGTACCCGATGGCAACCAGGGAGCGCCTAAATCCGGTCGGCAACCACACCGTCGCCAACCAGCCGCCGCCGCTGGCCGACTACAACGTCTTCGAGGCGGACACGGTGCTGGTCGAGGCGGTCGACCGCGAGGGCGCCGAGTGGGCGACCGGGCGGATCGCCGCGGTCGGCGAGTTCGCCGGATCGGCCGAGGCACAGGAGCTGGGTCGGCTCGCCAACGAGAACGGGCCGACGCTTCGGACCCACGACCGCTACGGCAACCGGGTCGACGAGGTGGAGTTCCACCCCGCCTGGCACGACCTGCTCGGCACCGCGGTCGAACACGGGCTGCACAGCTCACCGTGGAGCGACCCGCGGCCGGGCGCCCACGTCGCCCGCGGCGCCGCCTTCATCTGCTTCTCGCAGGCCGAGGCGGGGGTCGGCTGCCCGATCTCGATGACCTACTCGGTGGTCCCGGCGCTGCGGGCGCAGCCGGAGCTGGCGGCGCAGTGGGAGCCGCACATCCTCAGCAGCACCTATGACCGGCGCAACGCGCCGGCGCCGGACAAGCGGGGAGCCCTCGCCGGGATGGGGATGACCGAGAAGCAGGGCGGCACCGACGTGCGGGCCAACACCACCGTGGCGCGCCCGGTGAACGGCGGCGGCCCGGGCGCCGAGTACGAGCTGACCGGCCACAAGTGGTTCATGTCGGCGCCGATGTGCGACGCCTTCCTCGTCCTCGCCCAGGCCGAGGGCGGCCTCTCCTGCTTCCTCTTCCCCCGCTGGACGCCGGACGGCGAGCGCAACCGCTTTCGCCTGCAGCGGCTGAAGGACAAGCTCGGCAACCGCTCGAACGCCTCCAGCGAGGTCGAGTTCGACGCCGCCTCGGCCTGGCTGGTCGGCGAGGAGGGCGCGGGCGTGCCGACGATCATCGAGATGGTCAACCACACCCGGCTCGACTGCGTGCTCGGCAGCACCACCGGCATGCGCGCCGGGGTCGCGCAGGCGATCCACCATGCCTCCAACCGCTCGGTCTTCGGCACCGTCCTTGCCGAACAGCCCTTGATGCAGAACGTCCTCGCCGACCTGGCGATCGAGTCGGAGGCGGCGACGATCGCCGCGATGCGCCTCGCCCGCGCCTACGACGAAGCGATCGCCGGCGACGCGGAGGCCCGGAGCCTGAAGCGGGTGGCCAACGCGGTGCTCAAGTACTGGATCACCAAGCGCGCCCCCGCCCACGCAGGCGAGTGCCTCGAGTGCCTCGGCGGCAACGGCTACGTCGAGGAGTCGGGGATGCCGCGCCTCTTCCGCGAGAGCCCGCTCAACTCGATCTGGGAGGGCAGCGGCAACGTCCAGTGCCTCGACGTCCTGCGGGCGATGGTCAAGAGCCCGGCCTCGGTCGAGTCCTTCTTCGCCGAGGTCGCCGACGGCGGCGGCGCCGAGCCCCGCCTCGCCGCCTTCGCCGCCGACCTCCGCGACGAACTCCCCGGCGACGTCGCCACGATCGAGACCCGCGCCCGCCGCCTGGTCGAGCGCATGGCCCTCGCCCTGCAAGCCTCGCTGTTGGTCCGCCACGGCGACGAAGCGGTGGCGGACGCCTTCTGCGCGACGCGCCTCAGCGGCGATTGGGGCCGGGCCTTCGGGACCCTGCCGGCGGAGGTCGACTTCGGGCGGATCATCGAGAGGCACGCACCGAGGGTGTGAGGGTTCGGGGCGGGGGCGTCGCCGGCTGGCGCCCGGATGCTGAAAGGGATCCGGCCTTTTCGGAGGCGACCCTGGCAGGCGGGGATCGTCACGGAGACGTGAGGAAGGCGCCGGGAACGTCACGCTTCCACAACGGGCACCAGCGCGACTGTGCACTTGACCCGGCTATAGAGGCTGTCGCACAAAGCCATCTCCGAGGAGCCCCGGTCCCGCAATAGAAACGGCCATGAGGATGGCCGGCCACGGCGACATGGGTACGGGCGCACCCGACGCGACGGCACGGATGGCGAATTTCGGAACCCACCCTTAGAAACGGTCCAGCAGCCTCGCCGGGGGTTTATGCGACAGACTCCCTGGTGGGGTCAAGTGCACAGTCGTGGCCGAAGGGTCGGGGGCGTCACGGATCCACAACACGCCCCGCGACGCCCGTTCACTTGAGCCCCCTATAGCGTGCTCAAGTGAACGAGCGTGCCCGGGCCTGATGTGGAACCTCACGAAGCGCACGTCTCCCTCACGAACGTGCCGTCTCCCTCACGTCCGCCCCGTCCCTTCGTCACGGAACCCTCCGCAGGCTCCCCGTCCCGGGCGTCTCGGAGGCGGCCACAGCCTGCCCGGGTCGCCTCTGAGACGCCCGGGACGACGGAGCTCCGATCGGTCCGCCCCGAACCCTTGCGCGGACGCCAGCCAGCAGGCGCCAGCCCTACCCACCCGCCGAACTCAAGCCCGCGTCTGCGCGTCCCTCAGCGCTCGCCCGACCTGCTCCACCGTGATCACACCGCTCAACCGCCCGTCCGCGTCGACCGCCATCAACGCCCCGAGCCGGCGCAGGTTCTGGTTCGAGAGCAGGCTGTCGAGCGGGGTGTCGTCGCGGATGAAGAGGCTGCGGTCGGCGTCGACGATTTCGCTCACCCGGGAGACCGTGCGGGAGACCTCGGGGACCTCGTCGGCGGCTTCGCGGTTGAGCAGGCCGAGGAAGCGATGGGCGGCATCGACGACCGGGAACCAAGGCCAGCGGTAGCGGAGGAAGTACTCGTCGAGGGCCTGCTCGACCGAGATCTCGCCGGGGATGGTGACCGGCTGGCGGTCCATCACGTCGGCGACCGAGATCGAGTGGATGCTGCTGCCGACCTGGGTCTGCAGCGAGGCGCCGCGGGCGGAGCCGTTGATCACCATCCCGACCAGGGCCAGCCAGATGCCGCCGAAGGTGCCGAGGATCGCGCCGGTCAGCGCCATGTAGGCGCCGGCCGCGATGAAGATCCAGCCGAAGATGCGGCCGAGGTCAGCGGCGAACTTGGTCGCCGCGTTGCGGTCACCGGTCCACTTCCAGGCGATCGCCCGGGCGACCCGGCCGCCGTCCATCGGGAACGCCGGCAGCAGGTTGAAGACGAGCAGCAGCAAGTTGATCGAGCCGAGCCAGGCGACCATCGCCAGCACTCCTGAGGAACCGGAGCTGGTCTCGACCAGGGCCGATTCGCGGAAGTCGTGCCAGCTGCCCGCCAGCACCCCGCCGATCGTCAGCGCAGCGAAGATCGCGAAGGTCACCGCCGGGCCCGCCAGGGCGACCCGCGCTTCCACCCCGGGGCTGTCGGCCTCGCGGTCCATCCGCGCCATGCCGCCGAAGATCCAGAGCTGGATCGAGCTGATCCCGATCCCGTCGCGGGTCGCCGCCCAGGCGTGCCCGAGCTCGTGCAGGAGGATCGAGCCGAAGAAGCCGGCGGCACTGGCGACGGCGAGGATGAACGGCGTGGTCGAGCCGGCCGAGCTCCCCAGCAGTTCGCTGTAGAAGTTGGACATCCAGAAGATGACCAGGAAGAGGATCAGGAACCAGGACCAGTCCACGGCGATGCGGATGCCGCGGACGTGGAAGAGGGTGATCGAGCCGCCGCCGAACATCCCCCAATGGTAAGCGGGTAGCGTGGCCGGCTACATGGCCGGCCACAAGAGCGACATACCTTTGGCAGGGGCGGTGGGGACGCCCGACCGGGCCTGGCTGCGGGCGCGGCTGGAGGAACTGGAGCGGATCTACCGTCCGTCGGCCTCGGAGGGCGAGCGGCGCGCCGCCGAGTGGCTGGTCAGCCAGCTGCGCGAGCTCGGCGCCGAGGCCCGGATCGAGGCGGCCCCCGCCCACGGCACCTACTGGTGGCCGCTCGGGATCGGCACCGCGCTCGGCGCCCTCGGCGGGTTCGCCGCCCTGCGCGGCCGGCGGGCGCTCGGGGCCGCGCTCGGCGCGCTCGGCGCGGCCGGGATCGCCTCCGACTTCCCGCCCCATCAGCGCCGCCTCCGCGCGCCGCTGCCGAAGCGCACCACCTACAACGTGGTCTGCGAGATCGGCGACCCTGACGCGGCGCGCACCGTCGTCGTCAGCGCCCACCACGACGCCGCCCACTCCGGCCTCGTCTTCCACCCCGCCCTGCCGAAGATCGGCGACCGCCTCGGCCTGATCGAGCGCGCCGACACCAGCCCGCCGCTGATGGCGCCGGTGATCGGCGGGCCCCTGCTGGTCGCCCTCGGCGCGCTCACCCGGATCAGGGCCCTGACCAAGCTCGGCACCGTCCTCGCGGTCGCCTCGACCGCGGCGATGGCCGAGATCGGCTCGCGCGAGGTCGTGCCCGGCGCCAACGACAACGGCACCGCGGTGGTCTCCTTGCTCGCCCTCGCCCGTCGGCTGGCCGAGTCCCCCGCCCCCGGCGTCCGCGTGATCCTCCTCTCGGCCGGTGCCGAGGAGTCCTTCAGCGAGGGCGTCAAGGCCTTCGGCGAGCGCCACTTCGCCGCGCTGCCGAGGGCGAGCACCACCTTCCTCTGCATCGAGTCGACCGGCTCGCCCCACCTGCTGGTGCTGCGCGGCGAGGGCTTCCTGAAGATGTATGACTACCCGGCGCCGACGCTGGAGCTGCTCGACAGCGCCGCCGCGGAGCTCGGCATCTGGCTCTACCCCAACCTGCGGCTGCACAACGGCACCGACGGGCTCGAGGCGCTCGCCGCCGGGTACGAATCAGCGGTGATCGCGGGCTGCGACGACCTCAAGCAACCCGCCAACTACCACTGGCCCAACGACCTCGCCGAGAACGTCGACTTCGGCACCGTCGCCGACGGCATCCGCCTCACCGAGGCGGCGATCCGGCGCCTATCCGGGCGCTCCGCCTGACCCCTCCGGGGACGCGTCGCGCAGTGTGACGGATTAGCCGAATCCCGACTACGTGGTCGGATTTCTGCTCTATAGCATCCGGCCTCGTGCCATCCCACGACGTACTCGTCATAGGGGCCGGGCTCGCCGGCCAGCGGGCCGCCCTCGCCGCCGCAGAGCAGGGCGTTTCGGTAGGGATCGTCTCCAAGGTCCACCCCGTCCGCTCCCATTCAAACGCCGCCCAGGGTGGCATCAACGCGGCGCTCAACCCTGAGGACACGTGGGAGTCCCACGCGTTCGACACCGTCAAGGGCTCCGATTACCTCGGCGACCAGGACGCGATCGAAGTCATGTGTCGCGAGGCGCCGGAGGAAATCCTCCACCTCGAGCACCTCGGCGTCACCTTCCACCGCAACGAGGAAGGCAAGCTCGGGACCCGCGCCTTCGGCGGCGCCTCGGCCGCCCGCACGTACTACGTCGCCGACATCACCGGCCAGGCGATCATGCACGTGCTCTACGAGCAGCTGATGAAATATTCGGAGCAGATCACCCGCTACGAGGAGTGGTT
>JAFDWF010000139.1 GCA_018268575.1 Actinomycetota bacterium | reverse complement strand
ATCCCCGCCGGATCATGGTCGGTCCGTGACGAAGGGTCCACGATCGCAGGGAAGGCGTATGCCTTCCTGCGAGGGTTCAGACCCCTCTCTTCGCGCTGAGTGAATCTGGGCCCCTATAGGGGCCCAGAACCGTGGTCACGTGTTTGTGACGGTGCAGGAAGGGTGGAACCGGTGACGTCTCCGTCACGTCTCCCGCGTGGTTCCCGGCGTCTTCGTGACTTCCCGCCCCTCCGGCCACGTGCACACTCGTGGCCGGGCCTGATGTGCTCGCCCGAACCCTCGGCCGTCTCCTCGAATCCCGGCCTTCTCGGAGGCGGCCACAGCCTGCCCGGGTCGCCTCCGAGAAGGCCGCGTCCCTTCGGCGTCCGGGCGCCAGCCGGCGACGGCTGCGCCCCTTCGCCCCCCCGGAGCGCCCCGCAGAACTATTCGTCCACTACTACTACTACTCGACCTTGACCGAGCTGAAGTTCAACGAGATGGTCTCGGTCGGCCTGTCGGTGCCGCTCTTGCCCTTGCCCTTGCCTTCGTCGGTGCTGTAGGAGTCGACCGTCGCGTCGGTGAAGGTGATCGTCTGCGGCCCGCCGTTCGCGCCGGCGGCGCGCACGGTGATCTTGCCGCTCTTGATGTGCTTGCCGGTCACGCACCACTTCAGCAGGGTCGGCGAGGACTTGTCGAGGTGCTTGACGATCTGGATGCCCTTGATGCCGCGGGCCGCCGCGCTGGGTGGGTTGACGAGCTGCCAGGCGAGGATGCCGGAGGAGATCGCACCGCCGGCGGCGGCGAGGGTGATCGTCGCGACCGGAGGTGCGCCGGGCTTGACCTGCAGCGGCGGGATCGGGGTCGTCGGCCCGGTGAGCGTCTTCCCGTCGCCCAGCGTGAACGTTTGGCCGCCGATCGACACCGTCGCCCCGGCGGGTCCGGCGGCGCCCTGGGCCCCGGGAGATCCGGCGGCGCCCTGAGGGCCGGCCGGGCCGGTCACGTTCCAGCTGAGCGCGTGCTCGGCCTGGGCGGGGGCGCCGGGCGGGTTGCAGGTCTGGCCGGCCGACGGATCGATGATCCGGACGTTCGGGGCGCCGGTCAGTGGCGTCACCCCATCCCTCTGCACCTCGTAGCAGGCGTTGATCACACCGTCGGTGCCGGGGACGGCGGCGATCGCGGTCGCCGCCGCGCCGGCCGCGGCCCCGAGGACCAGCAGCAGCGCGGCCTTTCCGGACCGACCGCTCAGTGCCCTGAAACCCATACGGCAAGCCAGCCTACCGCGGCGCCGAGCACCGTCGACGGATGACCGAGGCGCCGGCCGGCGCCCGGGCCGCGCCCCCCACCCTGCATCCCGACCTGATCGTGGGCCTTGGCACGGGCCGTCCCCGGTGGGAGATTCATCGCCGAAATCAACCTGCGATCGGAAGGGATCCGGATGAAGCGCATGCAGAGCAGGCTCAGCTATGCCAACGTGGCCTCGACGTTGGCCCTGTTCCTCGTTCTCGCCGGCGGCTCCGCCTTCGCGGCGAGCAGGCTCGGCGCCAACAGCGTCAAGACCAAGCAGATCAAGAACGGCGCGGTGACCACGGCGAAGATCGAGAACGGCGCCGTCACGCCGATCAAGTTGAGCGCCGCCTCCAAGGCGGCGCTGAGCGGACCTCCCGGGGCAGCGGGGCCGACCGGCCCGAGGGGCGAGCAGGGGCCACAGGGCCCGAAGGGGGAACGAGGTCCGGGCGCGCTCTCGCTCGAAGTCGCCGCGTCGTCGTCGGTGACGACCGTCGGCACCTTCGGCGGCATCGAAGTGAAGGCGGCGTGCAGCACCGGGAGCTTTTCGGAGGTCATCCTCCAGACGGGGAACGGCGCCGGGCGGTTCGAAGTGTTCGGCACCTCGAGCGCCAACGAAGAATCGAAGGTCTACGCGGTCAACTTCCACACCTTCGGGTTGACCTTCATCGGTGGCGGTTCCGAACATGCGGTGACGGTCGATGTCGACGCAAGGCCCTCGGGCGGCGCCGGGCCATGGACCCGGTTCGATCTCCACATCGACGCGGTCGCCTGCCTACTGAACGGGACGGTGATCGAATCGCAGGCGCCCTGAGCGGAAAGTCGATAGCGCATGCTCACCCCTTGGGCAGCGCGCTCGAATCGAGCGATTCGGCGTAGTCGGGGATCTGCACGCTCGAAGGCAGGAAGTTGTTTTCCTGCGACCATTCGGCGTATTCGTCGAGCGTCTTCGCGAGGGCCGGCTGGAGCTGGCTCTTGTATTCGAACTCGGAGAGGATCTGCTTGGTAATCGCCGGTTCGAGGCCGGTCGCCTTGGCGACGGCGGCGACCGCGGCGGGGTCACGTTCTTCCAGCGGCGCCTCGGCTTCCCGCAGGGCGGCGAGGAAGTCGGAGACCGCCCCCTTGTCGCTTTCCATTGTCTCGGCGTTGGCCAGGTAGAGGCTGTGCTGGCTGTAGGGGAGCTTCGGCGCCTGGAGGATCACGGCGTTCTTGCCGAGCGCCTTGATCGCTTCGATCTGGAAGGGCTCGAAGATCGAGGTGGCGTCGATGTCGCCGCGGGTGAGGGCGGCGACGATCGCCGGCGGGTTGACCTGCTCGACGTTGGCTTCGATCCCCGAGGCCTGCAGGCCGGCCGCCGCGTAGTAGTGGGCGGTGGTGCCGAGCGGCGTGCCGATCTTCTTCCCCGCCAGGTCGGCGAAGCTGGTGATCCCGTCTTCGCGGTTGGCGACGATCCGCTGGCCGTTCCAGCGCGAGCCGTCGTCGATGATCCTCATCGAGGGATCGGAGGCGATCGCCGAGGCGACCGGGAAGTCGGCCGCGGTGGTGATGTCGACCTGGCCGCCCTTCAGCGCGTTCAGCGCTTCGACGCCGGTGGAGAAGTCGACGACCTTGACGTCGACACTGTGCTTGGCGAAATAGCCTTCCGCCTCGGCGACCGGCACCTGCGCCCAGGAGGGATCGACGACGAAGCCGAGGGTGAGGCTCGCGTTGCCGCCGCCACTGTTGCCGTCGGCGGTCGCCGCGTCGCTGGAGGAGCCGCAGCCGGCGATCAGCGCCCCGAGTGCGAGCAGGGCGGCCACCGCCGCCAGGATTCGGACTGAACTTCGGTTGCTCATATGGCCTCCGTGAGGAAGTCGGGAGCGAGCGTCCGCTCGCCCCCGGGATCGGTGTCGAGTGCGTGGTGCAAGGTCGCCCGCAGGGCGGGGTAGTCGGCGAAGCCGGCCAGCTCGGCGGCCGGTCGCGGCCGCGGCAGGGGATTGTCGACCGCGGCCTCGATGCGCCCGGCGAGGCCGAGCACGAGGATCCGGTCGGCGAGGCGGATCGCCTCGTCGACGTCGTGGGTGACGAAGAGGACGGTGGTCCCTTCGCGCCCCCAGAGGTCGATCACCAGGTCCTGCATGCGCAGGCGGGTGAAGGCGTCGAGGGCGCCGAAGGGCTCGTCCATCAGCAGCGCCCGCGGCCGGCCGGCGAGCGTGCGCGCGAGGCTGACCCGCTGGCGCATGCCGCCGGAGAGCTCGTGCGGCAGCCGCCGGCGCACCTCGTCCTCGAGCCGCACCGCCCGCAGCAGGGCGCCGATCCGCTGGGTGCGCTGGGCGCGCTCGACCCCGGCGGCCCGCAGGGCGAAGGCGATGTTCCCTTCGACCGTCATCCAAGGGAACAGGACATCTCGCTGGAAGACCACGCCGCGGGCGGGCGAGGGGCCGACGATCGGCGCGTCGTCGCGGGCGACTTCGCCGTCGGTCGGGGCGAGCAGGCCGGCGAAGCAGTTGAGCAGCGTCGACTTGCCCGACCCCGAGCTGCCGAGCACGGCGGTGAAGGAGCCGGGCGGCAGGTCGAGGTGGACGCGGTCGAGCACCGGCGTCTGGCGACCCGGGAAGGTGACGGTGAGCCCACGGGCGGTCAGGCCCTCGCTCACCCGGCACCGTCCGTCGACCAGCTGATGAAGCGGCGCGCGCCGAGCGCCAGGGCCCGGTCGCAGAGCGCGCCGAGCAGGCCGAGCATCCCGAGGCAGAAGATCAGGCGGTCGGGTTGGGAGAAGGTCGCCGCCTCCTGCAGGCGGTAGCCGAGCCCGACCGTGGTGCCGCTCATCTCGGCGGCGACGATCAGGATGAAGGAGATCGCGATGCCGACCCGCAGGCCGGCGACGATGTCGGGCAACGCCTCCGGCAGGATCACCCGCAGGAGCGTCGCCGTCCGGCCAGCGCCGAGGCAGCGGCCGACCTTGAGGTAGTCGGCGGGCGTCGTCGCGATCCCGTTGTGGGTGGCGATCCAGACCGGGAAGAAGACACCGAGCGCGACGAGGAAGACCTTCGAGCCCTCGCCGAGGCCGAACCAGAGGACGGCGAGCGGGACCAGGGCGATCGTCGGCACCGGGCTGAGCAGGCGCAGGGTCGGCTCGAGCATGATCCGGGCGAGGCGGCTGCGGCCGGTGAGGCAGCCGACCGCGATCGCCGCGAGGCTGCCGACCGCGAAGCCGATCGCGGCGCGGCGCAGGCTGGCCAGGGTGTCGCTGGCGAGCGTCCCTTCCCTGGCCATCTCCCAGCCCGCTTCGCCGACTTCCAGCGGCGAGGGGAGGACGGCGCGGGAGAACCAGCCCGCCCGCACGATCAGCGCCCAGACGCCGATCATCGCGGCGACGCTGGCCGCGGCGAGGACGAGCTTGCCGAGCCGCAGCAGGTGGCGGCGGCGGGCCGCGGGACTCGTCGCGGGCGCGGCCGGCGACGGCGCCTTCGGCCCCGCCTCGAGGTCGAGCGGCGTGATGCTCATCGCCCGCCTCCGATCGTCGCCGCCTCCGGCGCGTCGTCGTGGACGGCCGCCGCGCGCAGCGGGTCGTCGGCGTCGGAGAGGCGGCCGGTCGCCTCGAGCAGGCCGATCAGGCGGAAGCTGGCGTCCTTGGAGGCACCCGGCACGAGGCCGCGACCCCAGCCGACGGCGCGCCGATAGCTGCCGAGGCGGCCGCTCTGCTCGAGCCACGCGGCGTCGCGCCAGCGCGGGTCCGGGTCGGGGGTCGCGTGGGGAGCGACGAAGAGCGCGTCGACCGGGCAGTAGACCTCGCAGAGGAAGCAGGTCTGGCAGTCGTCCTGGCGGGCGATCACCGGTAGGCCGGACTCGCTCTCCTCGAAGACGTCGGTCGGGCAGACGCGCACGCACATCTCGCACTTGATGCAGCGCTCCTCGACGACCAGCTCGATCATCGGGTCGCCCCCGTCGCCTCCGCCTCGACCCACACCTGGTCGAGGCCGCCGCAGCGCTGGCGGTGGTCGAACTCGCGCCGCTGCCCGGGCGCGTCGAGGCGGACGTGCATGCCGCGGCTCTCGCGCCGGCGACGCGCCGCCCGGTACATCCAGCGCGCCGTGGCGAGCATCGCCGCCGCCTCGCGCGAGCGCAGGCGCTCGCGGCCGGCGGGCGCCGGGGGCGCCTCGGCCGTCGATCGCCAGACGTGGTCGAGGCGCTCGAGCGAGGCGGCGAGCCCGGCGTCGGTGCGAAACAGGTTGCGGTCGTAGGGAGTCACCTCGGCGCGGACCGCGGCGACCGTCTCGCGCCACTCGCGGCCGGCCGAAACCAGACGATCGGGCGTGGATGCGCCGCGCGACGCGCCGCCCGCCGCCGCCAGCGCGTGCTCGGCCGCGGCCGCACCGGCCCAGTTGCCGGAGGAGATCGTCCAGGCGGCGTTGTGGCTGCCGCCGCCGGTGAAGCCGCCGCTGATCAGCTCGCGGGTCGCCGCGTCGCCGCAGGCGAAGAGGCCGGGGACGGTGGTCGCGCAGCGCTCGTCGAGGAGCCGCAGGCCGCCGGTCCCGCGCACCGTCCCCTCGAGGATCAGCGTGACCGGGAACCAGTCGCGCAGCGGGTCGATGCCGAGCCGCGCGAAGGGCAGCATGAAGTTCGGCTGGGTGTTGCCGATCCATTCGCGCTGCTGCTCGGAGGCGCGGTCGAGGCGGGCGAAGACGGGGCCCTCGAGCAGCGCTTCGGCGACCAGCGACTTGCCGCCGATCGGCGAGTTGGCGCCCGCGATCGGGTTGCCGTCGGCGTCGCGGAAGGAGGCGAAGACGAAGTAGGCGTTCTTGGTCACCGTGCAGCCCTCGACCGCGAGGCCATAGGTGTTGGAGAACTCCATCCCCGACAGCTCGGCGCCGAGCTCGGCCGCCATCAGCTGGCCGTCGCCGGTGTCGACGTGGCAGCCGAAGGCGCCGCTGCGGAAGGCGCAGCCGCCGCTGGCGAGGACCACCGCGCTCGCCTCGACCCGCCACTCCTCGCCGCCCTCCAGCGCCAGGCCGACCGCGCCCGCGACCGCGCCGTCGGCGTCGCGCAGCAGCGCCGTCGCCGGATGGTGATCGCGGATCGCGACGCCCGAGCGCTGCGCCCAGCGGCGCATCCGCCGCATGTATTCGGGGCCCTGCAGGTTGACCCGCTGAACCGCGCCGGAGTCGTCGACCGGGAACGGATAGCGGGCGTCGTCGAGCTCCGGCATCCGGCGCCAGGTCTCCTCCAGCACGCGCTCCATCCAGCCGCGCTCCGAGAGCGCCCCGCCGAGCTCGACCCGGCTCGCCATCGCCTGCTCGCGCAGGCCTCGGTCGGGGGGCACGTACCAGACGCCCTGGCCACCGGAGGCGGCCGGGCCGCTGGTGCCGCAGTAGCCCTTGTCGACGAGGACGGCGCGGGCGCCGGCGCGGCGCGCGGCGATCGCCGACCAGACCCCGGCCGGGCCGCCGCCGATCACGAGGACGTCGGTGCGCTCGGCCATCAGGCGAGCGCCTTCGCGCCGCGGCGGGCGACGATCTCGCGGGCGACGAGATCTGCCTGGTCGCGGATCTCGGTGACGCTGATCGCCTCCCATTCGACGCCGCGGCGCAGCGCGCCGACGACGTGGACCGGCAGCGAGGCGCGGCCCGCGCGGTCGAGCAGGGCGCCGCCCGGGCCGATGTCGAGGCCGAGGCCGAGCGCGTCGGGACGGGCGAGGCCGTCGTCGATCAGCCCGGCGACGAGCGGCGGGGCGGCGTGGCGGATGTCGGTGGCGGCGCCGCAGCAGCTGATCACGGCGCCGACCTCGAGTGGCTCGGGACCGGCGTCGCCACCGTCGAGCCAGGCGCGGACGCCGCCGCGGATCGCCTCCAGGCGGGCGAGCCGGCGGGCCGAGACGCGGAGCCGGCCGGCGCGGCGCAGGGCGGCCAGGCGCTCGGCCCCGTCCGGGGCGACGCGGAAGCGGTGGATCTCCCAGAGGCGCTGGAAGCGGGCCAGGAAGCGGCGCTTCTCGGCCGGCTCGAGCGACTGCCAGACCGCCGGGATCAGCGGCCGCGCCGAGTCGACGACGTCGCGCCAGTCGCCGCCCTCCTGCGAGACGACCGCGATCCGGTCGAAGAACGCGGCGGCGACCTGGTCGATCGTGCCCTCGTCGGTGGGGATCGGGAAGGGCTCGATCGCGGTCAGCTCGCGGCGATGCGAGCGCGGCACGAAGCCGTGGCGGGAGATCGCGTGGAGGTTCATCCGCGGCCGCGCGGTGGCGAGGCTGAGGGCGACGTCGACCATCGTCAGGCCGGTGCCGACGATCAGCACGTCGCTCGCCTCGCGGGCGCGGTCGAGCGCGCGGGGGCGCCAGGGATCGGCCACGCAGCGGCCGGAGGCGCGGACCTCGGCGGGCACCTCGACCGGGTCGCCGCCGGGCAGCGGCCCGACGGCGAGGACGGCGTGGTCGGCCTCCAGGGAGTCGCCGGCCGACAGCTCCAGGATCAGGCCGCCGCCGTGCTTCTCGGCGAGGCGGTGCGCCTCCGCGTGGTGGAGCGTGATCCGACTCGCCGGGTCGGCGGTCGCGATCGCCGCAGCCAGCTGCGCCTCCAGGTACTCGCCGTAACGGCGGCGAGGCAGGAAGTCGGCCTCCTCGACGTCGTGGCCGCGGGCGCGGAGCCAGCGCAGGAAGTGGTCGGGGCGGCCGGCGATCCCTCCCATCCGGCCGGCGGGGACGTTCAGCAGGTGCAGCGGATCAGGGGTGCCGTAGGCGACGCCGGGGCCGAAGCGCCCGCCGGCGTCGACGATCGCCAGGTCGAGCGGCTCGCTCGCGGCGCGCAGCAGGTGGATCGCCGACAGCGTCCCGGCGGCGCCGCCGCCGACGATCGCGACGCGGCGGTTTGCGGCGGGGAGACGGGCGCCGGTGCGCGGCGGCGCTTTGTGGTCGACAAATAGCTGAGTCATCAGATCAAGAAAGGCCGGAAATGGAGGATCGCGATCTCGGGTCGGTCTGTCCAATACCGATGGCAATCGGCCCGATAGCCGTCCGCTATCGGACGGTGATCGAGTCGGAGCGCTCGACGAAGAGGTCGACCAGGTCCTGGACGGCCCGGGTCGAGGCGGCGTCGCGGCGCCTCTGGACGACGAGGAAGACCTCGGTGTCGTCGTCCTCGATCTCCCGGTAGGTGATCTCGCCGCGTTCCTCGAGCGGGTCGCCGGCGATGCTGAAGATCGGCAGCACCGCGGCGCCGAGGCCGGTGGCGACCATCACCTTCGCCATGTCGGCGCCGTCGGTGGAGTAGGAGAGGCGCGGCGGGCGCCCCGGGAACAGGCGGTGCAGGTAGCGGCGCATGACGTAGCCGCTGCGCATCGTGATCAACGGCTGGCCGCGCAGCTCGGCCCGGCTGATCGCCGGCCGCGAGGCCAGCGGGCTCGACGGGTGGATGCAGACGACCGGCCTCCCCCGCAACAGCTCCCGGTGCTCGAACTCGGGCGAGAGGTCGTCGTCCTCGAGGTAGTTGACCAGCCCGAGGTCGAGGCTGCCGTCGAGCAGCGACTGGTGGATCTGCGCCTGGTGGGTGCTGACGATCTCCACCTCGGTGTCGGGGTAGGCCTCGCGAAAGGCTCGGATCGTCGGCGTCACCAGCGAGGCGGTGGCGACGGTCACGGTCCCGACGCTGACCACCCGGGTCACCCGGCGCTGCCCGTCGGCGACCCGCCGCAGCTCGTCGATCGTCTCGATCGCCCGCAGCATGTAGGGCAGCAGCTCGCGACCGCTTTCGCTGATCGTCGCCCCCGACGCATGGCGCTCGAGGATCTCGACCCCGAGCTCCTGCTCGAGCTTGCGAACGGTCGTGCTGAGCGCCGGCTGCGAGAGGTTCAGCGACTCGGCGGCGCGCCGAAAGGAGCCCGCCCGGGCGACGGCAGCCGCGTATTCCAGTTGCTCGATCCGCATCTCCCGTCTAAGGCTACCTTGTCGACCAACTTAGTTATCTATAGGTCCAACAACGTCGAGCTTGGCGTCGCACTCCACGGCCCCGGCAAGCAGGGTTCGAGCCGGAGTTGTTCGGGGCCGGAGGTGTTGGAGTTCCGGCGTCCCGGGCGTCTCGGAGGCGACCCGGGCAGGCTGTGGCCGCCTCCGAGACGCCCGGGACGGGAGGTCTTGCGGGGGAAGCTTGCGCAGGGACGGGCCGTGGCGGGGGAAGCCGGCGCAGGATGGGTGCCTGGCGGGGAGTCCGGCATCTCCGTGATGGGATCGACGAATGCGATGTCTCCGTGACGGAGCCGAGGAAAGACGCCACGAAGACCGTGAGATCTGCGCGGGTCCCGCCCGGGAGATGCATGATCCGGCGGGATCCCCGCCGGATCATGGTCGGTCCGTGACGAAGACCCCACGATCGCAGGGAAGGCGTATGCCTTCCTGCGAGGGTTCAGACCCCTCT
>JAFDWF010000138.1 GCA_018268575.1 Actinomycetota bacterium | reverse complement strand
ATATTCCACGGACGTTCCTGAGCGATGGTGCCGTCCCTTCAGGATGCCCTTCCGGGGGCTCCCCGTCCCGGGCGTCCCGGAGGCGGCCACAGCCTGCCCGGGTCGCCTCCGGGACGCCCGGGACGTACGAGCTCCGATCGGTCCGGCCCCGTCCCACAGCGGCTCGGACCCTTCCCCCGCTGGCCGCCGCGGACTATGGTCGGCGGAGGAACTCGTTCGAAGGAGGCGGTCGTGCCCGGGAACTCGATCAGACACCGCGACGAATTCGAGAGGATGGCCGGGTCGGGTGGCTGCACCTGGCTGCTGGCGCGGAAGGCGCTCGGTACCGCGGCCTTCGGCTTCAACCTGGTCGAGATCGAGCCCGGCGGCTCCCTGCCCGAGCACGACGAGGCGGGCAGCGGCCAGGTCGAGCTCTACGTCGTGCTCGAGGGGGAGGCGGTGATCGCGGTCGACGGGGCCGAGGAGCCTGCGCCCGCCGGAACCTTCGCCTCGCTCGATCCCGAGAGCACCCGCACCCTCCGCAACCGCTCCGACGCTCCGGTCACCGCCCTGCTCGTCGGCGTACTCCCCGGCGAGGGCTACGAGCCGCCCGGCTGGGCCTGAGCGGGCTGGCCCGCGCGCCGGCCTCGCGCTGCCGGCGGCCAAGCCCGGCGTCGCTAGAGCGGCCGCCGCTCGTCCACCGGCACCGGGAACGGCGGCTGCGGGTAGCTCCTGGCAGCGAGGACGCCGAGGGCTTCCTGCCAGTGTTTCGAAGGGATCGGCACGGCCGGCAACGCCTCCGCCGCGTCCCTTTCGTGTGTGTTCTTGGCCGGCGGGCGTTCTTGCGGTGTCAGACGACGACCGAGCTTTTAATGACAAGCTCGGCCTCGGTAACGACGGCAACGACGACGACCGCGGGGGACGCGCAGGTGACCAGGTGCCGCTCACTCTGTCCGCCCTGGATCGCCATCGCGTGGCAGTGTAGTTGATCACCGGCGCGCCGGGTAGGGGCGCTTAGATTCGGAGCTACGCCCCCGAGGAGAGGAACACGATGGACCTGAAGAGCCTGTTCAACAAAGGCAAGAAAGTCGTCGATGAACGCGGCGGCGTCGAGTCGCTGAAAGAGGACGCGCAGGAACTGGCCGGGATCGCCAAAGGCAAAGGCAGCCTCACCGACAAAGCAAAGGAAGCGGCCGAGGCGGTGAAGGAGCCGGGGACCAACGAGCCCGACGCTAACGAGCGGCACCCGAACCGGCAGGCGACGCAGGCGCGCCACGCTGACTCAGCTGCACAGGAGTCGAGGGAGGAGCGCCATCCTGAAGGAGGGTCGCCAGGTAGATGACGACCGGGTCCGAGCCTCGGTTGGCGGCCTGGTGGATGTCGCTGGGCTGCTCGACCAGCCACTGACCGGCGCCGATCTTCGCCGTCTCCCCGGCGGTGATGTCGCGGACGAGGCGCGGTTCGGCGTCCGATTCGCCTTCGAAGAGCTCGGCCTGGCCACGCCGCACCGTATAGGTGAGCGTCCCCGAGACGACGCGCGAGATCTGCGTGCCGAGGTGGTGGTGGACCGCGAGGCTGGCGCCGGGCGGCACCGTCACCTTGCTGAGGACCATGGTGCGGCCGGGCGCGCCCTGGACGTGTTCGGTCTGGGCCAGCGCCTTGCGCACCGGAGCGGGCGCCGGGGTCGGGGCGCCGAACGCGGTCGGCAGGATGATCGCCATCGCCAGCACGCCGAGGACGGCGAGGGCGCTGAGCGGGATCCGGAGGGCCAGTCGACTCACGACCGTCCGGTTCTCCCCCCACGGGCGGACTCCTCCCGGCGGTGGCCGCCTGTCAGGCGGGACGGCGCGCCGTCGGCGTGGCGGCGCGCCCCGCCGGGTCAGACCGCGGCGCTCAGACCACGGCGCCGTTGGCGGTCAGCGCCACCTCGATGTTGCCGCGCGTCGCGTTCGAGTACGGGCAAACCTTATGCGCCTCGCGGACCAGCTCGACCGCGGCGTCGCCCTCGACCGACGGCAGCGTGACGTCGAGCTCCACCGAGATCACGAACGTCCGCTCCTCGCCCGCGTTCAGCGATACCTTGGAGTCGATCGCGACGTCGCCCGCCTCCAGCTTCTGGCGCCGCGCCACCGCGCCGATCGCGCCCTCGAAGCAAGCCGCGTAACCGACGGCGAAGAGCTGCTCGGGGTTGGTCCCGCCGCCTTCGCCGCCCATCTCCTTGGGCAGGCGCAAGTCGACCTCGAGCGCCCCGTCGTCGGTCTTCCCGTGCCCCTCGGCGCGCCCGCCGGTGACGCGGGCCTCGGCGGTGTAGATCGCTTTGCTCATCGACGCTCCAATCGAAAGTTGAGTGTGGATCGATTTCGAATCAGTTCGCCCTCCCCTCGTCGACACCCTCGCGGCCGATCGGCGCCGACTCGCCTTCCCAGTAGTCGACCTGCGAATCGAGGTCGAAGAAGGAGTGCCGGCCGCCGCCCTCGGGCAGCCGCTCGGCGGCGCCGAGCTTGTTCGAGTCGGGGTAGACGACGATGTCGGGCGCCCCGCTGGTCGAGACGGAGAGGAAGCGGACCTCCTCGTCGGTCGGGTTCAGCACCTGGTGGGCGCCCTCCTCGCCAAGCGGGAAGTGGACCGCCTCACCAGGCTCGAGCCGCCGCGTCCCGGCGGGCGTCCGCAACATCGGCCGGCCGCTGAGGACGAAGACGAGCTCCTCGTCGGCGTAGTGGAAGTGGTACGGATAAGCCGCCTCGCCGGGCGGCAGCTTCCAGACACTGGCACCGATCCGCTTGCTCCCCAGCTCATAGCCGATCCGCGCCCGATAGGCACGAAACCCCGCCGGCGCCCCCTCGCGCTCCTGGAAGTCGGGATCGTCGATGTTTGGCATTGGGGCAAAGTATGGCGAGGGGTGCTCCGGGGGACGCCCGAGGGACGGGGCCGTCGCCGGCTGGCGCCCGGGTAAGGGACCCGGCCTTTTCGGAGGCGACCCTGGCAGGCTGTGGCCGCCTCCGAAAAGGCCGGGTCATGGGAGGACGGCGTGGGTCCTACGGAGGGAGGGTGCCGCGGGAGGTCACGAAGACGCTGCGTGGATCGACCCTGCCATGGCAGGGTCGATCCACGCAGCGCGAAGATGGGCCCTGAACCTCCCCGCGAAGGCTCACACCTTCCCTGCGATCGTGGAGGCTTCGTCACCGACCGACCATGATCCGGCGGGGATCCCGCCGGATCATGCATCTTCCGGACGGGACCCGCGCGGATCGCACGGTCTTCGTGGCGTCCTTCCTCGGCCTCGTCACGGAGATGTCGCTTTCCTCGGTCCCGTCACGGAGATGCCGGGATCTCGGCCCGGCACCGGATCTCCCCCGCCACGCACCCGTCCCTGCGCCGGGGCCTTCCCCGCGCCGGCCCGTCCCTGCGCCAGCTTCCTCCCGAAGACCTCCCGTCCCGGGCGTCCCGGAGGCGGCCACAGCCTGCCCGGGTCGCCTCCGGGACGCCCGGGACGCCTGGGCTCCGATCGGTCCGGCCCGGACCACTCCGGACCGAACCCTCACCCGGGCGCCAGCTCGGCCCGCCCCGAACCTCCCCACCACCCACGCCGACGCCGACTGCCCGCCCCCGCTTGCCATGATCCCTGGCGATGCGCCGCCGCCTTGCCACCTTGTTCGCGCTCGCCGCCCTCGGTGGCGCGCTGCTCGCGGGCTGCGGAGGTGGCGAGGGGGAAACCCGCCCGGTGCCACCGCCGAAGGACTTCCCGCAGGCGCAAGGCAAGACGATCTCCCAGCTCTTGCACGGGTCCGGCGCGGTGCCCTCGCGGCTGGTGATCGCGCCCGCCTCGGAGGTCTTCGACGAAGGGCCCGAACGCTATCCGTTCGGCGTCTTCACGACCGGTCAGGAACAGGTGGAAGACGTCGAAGTCGCCCTCTACTTCGCCAAGGACGGCAAGTCGAAGGTGCTCGGCCCGCTGCCGGCGAAGCTGGAAACGCTGCAGACGAAGCCCGCCTATCGCTCGCAGAACGGTTCCGGCCCGGGCGAGGCGAAGTCCGTCTACGTGGTGCCGAGGGTCGACTTCGACCAGGAAGGTCCCTGGCTCGCGATCGCGATGATCAAGCGCCCCGGCGGCAAGCTCGAAGCCTCCCGCGTCCCCTCCCCCGTGATCGGCGAATTTCCGCGGGTGCCGAGAGTCGGCGAACGTGCGCCGAAGATCGAAACGCTGACTGCCGCCGACGTCGGCGGCGACCTGGAAAAGATCGACACCCGGGTGCCGCCCGACCAGATGCACAAGGTCGACTTCGCCGAAGTCCTCGGCAAGAAGCCGATCGTCCTCGTCTTCGCCACCCCGGCGCTCTGCCAGAGCCGCGTCTGCGGCCCGGTCGTCGACGTCGCCCAGCAGGTCGCCGACAAGTACGAACCGAAAGCCGATTTCATCCACCAGGAGATCTACGTCGACAACGAAATCAACAAGGGGCTCCGCCCCCAGCTGAAGGCGTTCCACCTGCCGACCGAGCCGTGGACGTATCTGATCGGCAAGGAAGGCGTGATCAAGGATCGGATCTCGGGCGCCTACGGGGTGGACGAATTGGAAGAAGCGATGCAGTCGATCCTGCCTGGCTGACCAACCGAAGTCGCTTCGGCCTTCGATACAGTCCGCACAGCGCGACGCCGGGCACAAGGGATGTCGGGCGCCGGTCCCGGCTTGGAGGGTCGGGACAGTCAACCGACGCTGCAAGGAGAGATATGAAGCATCGCCTGCCCGTTCTCGCACTCGTCCCCGTGCTCGCGGCCCTTGTCGGCCTCGCCGCACCGACCGCCCCGGCGCTCGCCGCCAAGCCGGCGAAGAAGCAGAAGACGATGGTCTTCGAAGCCTGCCGACACGGCTGCCACTACCGGACGATCCAGAAGGCCGTGGAAGCGGCGGGCGGCTACGCGTACAAGAACCCGAAGGCGAAGGTGAAGGTCGCGATCCGCCCCGGCAAGTACGTCGAAGGCGTGGTCGTCGACGGCACCGAACGGAAGAAGAACTACGACGGGCTCACCATCGAAGGCACCAAGGTGGACCGTAAGCGCGTCGTCCTCGAAGGCAAGAACGCGAGGGGCGAACTCGGTGCCGCCCAGAACGGGATCGAGGCGATCAGCGTCGACGGCCTGGTGCTGAAGAACATGTGGGCGCGCAACTACCAGTCGAACGGCTTCTTCATCCATGCCTCCACGGAAGAAGGCCAGCACTGCGACGGGTACACGATGAACAACCTGCTCGCCTCGGGGAACCGCTCCTACGGACTGTTCGCCAAGAACTGCCTCGGCGGCAAGATGATCAACTCGGCCGGCTATCACCAGGGCGACTCCGGCTTCTACGTCGGTGAAACGCCGTGCGACAAGAAGAAATGGAACGTCTACGACAACGTGCCCTGCCAGAAGAAGCCGCAGTGGACGCTGCTGAAGAACGACGAAAGCTACGAAAACGTCCTCGGTTACTCCGGCACCAACTCGAAGTACGTGCGGATCATCGAAAGCGCGTTCTTCAACAACGGCGCCGGGATCGTCCCCAACACGCTCGACAGCGAGGGTTACGAGCCGAACGGCTGGAACGTGTTCGAACGCAACGACGTGTTCTGGAACAACTACAACTACTTCCTCTCCGGATCGGCGTTCCATACCGTCTCCGAGGGGCTCGGCGAACTGAGTGGCCAGACCGTCAACTATCCCACCGGGGTCGGGATCATCCTCTACGGCTCCGACCACAACGTCGTCCGCGGCAACCACGTGTTCGGCAACTACAAGTGGGGGATCGCCTCCTTCTCCGGACCGGGTGAAACGTTCGTCGCCAACGAAGGCAACGAAGCGAAGAACGTGAACAACGAAATCGTCGAAAACGTGATGGGCCGCGAAGGGGCCGACCCGAACGGCGAATACGACATCTGGAACGACGACACCGGTGGCGGCAACTGCTGGGCCGCCAACAGCGCCAACTCGACGTTCGCGCCCGGCAACGGCAAAGTGCCGCTCAGCCAGATCTACCCGGTCTGCCCGCAGGCGGAAATCGAATACGCCGCGGCGAAGAGCATCAACCTGGCGGCCGGGCTGCAGATCGCCAGCCTCGCGGAAACCGGCAACCCGACCACGATCCTCGGCTACGCCGGCAGCAGCCCGCCGCAGAACCAGCAGTGCACCTGGGTCAGGCGAGTCGCCTCGCACCCGCCGTTCCAGAAGTTCAAGCCGGTCGAAGTGGCGCCGAAGCCCGGCGAAGTGACCTGCTGATGAGGACGCTCAAGCTGATCGCGGTCGTGGTGGCGGCGCTTGCCCTCTCGGGGGCGGCCGCCGCCGCGGCGAACGCCCCGGCAAAGAAGCCCGCGTCGAAGCCGAAGGAAGTCACCGTCGCGGACTTTTACTTCAGCCCGGAAAAGGTGACGATCAAGAAAGGCCAGTCGGTCGACTGGGTCTGGGCGGAAAGCAACACCTACCCACACGACGTGCACCTGAAGAGCGGCCCGAAGGGGCTGAAGAACCGGGCCTCCTACTCGACCAAGACCACCGCAGTCACCGACGCGGAATTCGAAAAGAAGTTCACCACCCCGGGGACCTACAAGTTCATCTGCACGATCCACCCGACGATGATGCACATGACGGTCATCGTCAAGAAGTAGGCGCGCGATGAGCTGGGACGGACTCGACCGACGCGGCTTCCTGGCGCTGGGCGGCGGGGCGCTCTTCTGCACCCTGGCCGGGCACAAGATCAGCGCCGGCGAAGGGCAGATCGACGTCGACGGGCTGGCCAAGGGCGTCGCCGTGCCGCCGAAGGTGGCGGCCGCCGACGCGGCGCACGCCCGCACCTACGGCGACGCGGCGGTGGCGAGCGGTGCCGGGGCGAGTCGCACCGAGCTCGCCGACTTCGAAGTCGGCGCGACGGCGAAGGAGTACTGGATCACCGCCGAGCCGGTCGAGTGGAACATCGCTCCCACCGGCCGCGACCAGATGATGAACATGCCGATCAAGGGCAAGACCAAGTTCACCGCCTGGGCCTACCGTGCCTGGACCCCCCACTTCAAGGAACCGCTGGGGCCGGCGAAGGTGCCGGGGCCGCTGCTCGAAGTGAGCGTCGGCGAAACGCTGGTCGTCCACTTCCGCAACAAGCTGAAGTCACCGGTGACGATGCACCCGCACGGGATCTTCTACGCGAACGAAATGGACGGCGGCTACAAAGGCAAGTTCACCGAACCGGGCGGCTTCGTCCAACACAACCGCACCTTCACCTACGTCTGGGAAGCGAAGCCGGGCACCGAAGGCACCTGGCTCTACCACGACCACGGGCCGATGGACCCGCTGCCGGTCTTCAAAGGGCTGTTCGGACCGCTGGTGATCCGGGCGCCGGGCGAGCAGGCGCCGGAAGCGGAGTTCTTCCTCGGCTTCCACTCCTTCGAACCGCCGATCACCGGCCTGAAGGAAAGCTTCTCCTGCATCAACGGCCGCGCCTACGCCGGCAACACGCCGGACCTGCACGCGAAGGTCGGCCAGCGGGTCGGCTTCCACGTCTACGGGCTCGACAACTTCTTCCATACCTTCCACCTGCACGGCCATCGCTGGAAGGAACCGGACGGCTCGATCGTCGACACCAAACCCTTCGGCCCGGCGGACTCGTTCCGGCTCGAATTCGTCGAGGACAACCCGGGCCGCTGGTTCTACCACTGCCACGTCTTCACCCACTTCCACATGGGGATGAACGGTTGGTACATCGTCGACTAGCGAGGAGCGCCGGGCTGCTCGCCTGCCTCGCCGCCCTTGCCTGGCCAGGGAGCGCCCTGGCCACCAACACCAGGGTGACGATCTCCAACTACGAATGGTCGATCAAGGAAGTCCATATCAACCTGGACGAGAAAGTCGACTGGGAGTGGATCGGGCCTGACCTGATGCACTCGGTGACCGGCGTCTCGCCGAACGCCGTGCAGTGGGATTCCGATCCGGGTACCGACGTGCCGATGCACGAACCCGGTGACGAATACATCATCCAGTTCACCGAACCCGGCGAATACCTCTTCCAGTGCAAGATGCACCCCTTCGTGCGGGGCAAGGTGATCGTCTCCGATATCCCCGGCGAACCGAACTCGAGCTTCGGGCCCAAACCGCCCCTCCGCATCAGCCTGACGCCGCCGACGCTCGGCGACGTGAAGCTGCGCAAGACGCGGATCCGCGGCACCAAGGGCACCGAAATGCGCGCCTCGATCAGCCAGGGCGGCACGCTCGACGCCGAGTACTACCGGCTCGACTCGAAGGGCCACCGGGTCTACAACGGCTACCACGAATGGGGCACCTTCCTCGGCATCAACCACCTCCGCCTGGCGGCGCGGTGGAAGCACTTCAAGGCGCGGCCGGGGCGCTACGTGGCGGTCCTGCGGGCCACCGACAAATCGAACAACACCTCGAAGCCGGTGACCAAGGGCTTCACGATCGAAGGCCCGCCGGCGGCGCAGACGCGCAAGCCGGGCTCGAAGCCCTAGCCCCGGCAGTGCGTTCGCAGTTACCTACAACTGTTGTAGGTAACTGCGAACGCGCTTAGCGGCGCTTGCGGGCGCGACCGCGGCGGGAGCTTTTGCCCGCGTTGCGGAGGGTCTGCTCGGCAGCCTTCTCGGTCTCCTCGCCCATCGTGATCTGGAACATCGCCAGCAACGCGTCGGAGGCGAGCGGCCGCAGCCCCTCGAGCGCCGCCAGCACCTTCGGCCAGTCCTCGTCCGGGCGGCCCGCCTTGTCGAAGGGCTCCCAGATCTGCTCGGTGAAGAGGTCGACGTAGGCGCGCGAGACCGCGTCGGCGTGCTCGTGCAGCTTCGCCGCCAGGGCGACGGCGGCCTCGGCGCTGACCCCGAACTCGATCATCCGGATGGCGGCGCGGTGCAACCGCGGGCTGATCACCTCGACCTGCGCGTCGGGCAGCCGCCGCAGCACGCCCAGTTTCTCGGCCCGCTTCAGCAGCCGTTCGTCGACCGACTCGACCCGCCAGGCCTCGGCGAAGTCGGCGTGGCTGAAGATTTCCGGCGTCTCGTCCTCGAACGGGGCGCGCACGGCGCGGGCGAAGTCGACCATCTCCTTGGAGCTGCCGCCGGTGCTCTCCAGCACCCGCCGGATCGCCTCCAGGTTGAGGCCCTCCGCCTGCATTTCGCGGGTCAGTTCGATCCGCGCGACGTGCTCCTCGTTGTAGTAGCCGGTACGGCCTTGCACTTCCGGCGGCGGCAAGAGCCCGCGCGTCTGGTGGGCGCGGATGTTGCGGATCGTCATCCCGGTCCGCCGCGCCAACTCTCCGATCGTCATCTTGCCGTCGGCGCCCGCCGCGGCTTTGCTCTCGCTCGCCATCAGGGCATCGTAAGGGGCAGGCGCCCGCCGTTCATCTCCGCCGCGCCGTCCGAACAGAGCCATGCGATCGCGTCCGCGACGTGCTCGGCGGGAGTGAAGGTCGGAAACTCCTTGCCAGGGTTCTCGGCCCGCATCTGCGGCGTCAGGATCGCGTCGACGACGACGATGTTGGCGGTGGCGCCGCCGGGCGCGAAGCCGTCGGCGTAGGCCAGCGTCCACGCCTCGGCGGCCGCCTTCGCCGCCGCGTAGGCGGCGTTGCCGTTGCTCGGGTGCTGGGCCTGCTTGGCGGAGACGAGCACGAAGCGCCCGTGCCCCGAGGCCGCGAGCTGGTCGTGGAAGGCGCGGGTGGTCAGCTGGACGGTGCGGATCAGCAGCCGGTGCAGCAGGTCCCAGTCGGCGAGCGGCTCCTCGTGCAGCGGCTGCCCGCCGCGCCAGCCGCCGACCAGGTGGATCAGCCCGTCGACGCGGCCGAACCGCTCGACCAGCCCGTCGCGCCACGCGGCCACCGCGTCCACGTCGGTGAGGTCGACGGCGCGACCGTCCCAGCGCTTGCCGAGCCCGAGCTCCTCCCCCAGCGCATCGACCTCCTCCTGCCCCCGGTTGGCCCCGGCGACGATCGCCCCCGCCGCCCCGAGCCGCGCCGCCACCACCGGCCCCAGCCCACCACCGACCCCGGCGATCGCGATCACCCGTCCGTCGAGGCTCGCCCCTGCATCCATGCCCTCCATCCTCCCTGATGCGAGGAGCCGGCGGGTCTCGGCGGCGCCGGCGCGTGCCGAGGGCGACCTGACCCACGCCCCGCATCGGCGCGGAGCGTGGGTCGTGCCGCGCCGGTTCAGCCGACCGGCGTGCAGATCGCCGTGATCGTCATCGTGAGTCCCGGTTCGCTGGCGAAGCCGTTGGCGAACCAGCCGTTCTGGCCGGCGTTGGGAGCCGATTCGAACACTTCGGCGAATCGTGAGTTGCTGGTCGCGGCGCCACCTCCGATCACCTTCGTCCCGCTCGGGCAGGTCGCCGTTCCACTGCTCCCCGCTGGGGCTCCGACGACCAGCGCAACCGTCGCGGTGGCGTACTGGACGGTGTGGATGCTGGCGGCGCTGATGCCGGTCAACGTCGTCTGATTGATCTGCGTCGCACCAAGCGACCCGGACTGGATCTGGGTGCCGGTGAGCGAGCCGGCTTTGACCTGGGTGCCGGTGATCGACCCGGTCGCGATCTGGCTGGCCGAGACCGCACCGACCTTCAGCTGGGGCCCGCCGATCGAGCCGTTCTTGATCTGCGTGGCGGTGACCGACTGCGGCTTCAGTCGATTGCCGGGGAGTGACTTCGGCTGGATCTGCGAGCCACTGATCTTGTTCGATGCCGCATAGACGGATCCGCCGAGCGCGAAGAACAGCGCGAGCAACGCGATCGCGTTGGAAAACGTGAGTCTCTTCCTGAGTCTGGTCATGGTTCCTTTCTGTTCGCGGCAGGGGTTCGGGCGCCAGGACGCTCGCCGCTGCCGCATGTCCGGTTAGGGCGACGGGAACCTACACACGACCAGAGACGTTTTTATTGAGGCCTACGCTCAGTGCCCAAACTTCGCCATGCCGCCGCCGCGAATCGCGGCATGGCGATGCTGCTGCCCGGCGGGCCGAAGTACGCGGCGTTCGAAGTTGCCGGCCGCGCCGGGACGGATCTATGGGGGAGAGAGGATTCGAACCTCTGTAGGCATAGCCAACTGGTTTACAGCCAGTCCCCTTTAACCACTCGGGCACTCCCCCGGGGATGGGCGGCGGATTCTAGACGGGGCGGCGTCAGGCGGGCGGCGCGGCGCCGAGGCGCTCGACCATCAGCTCGTTGAAGGCGTGCACGGCCTTGAGGGGGCGGAGGAAGACGGTGAGCGCGGCGACGTTGCCGTGGGAGTCGAGCTCGAGGAAGTCGATGCCCTCGATCTCGAAGGCGCCGTCGGCGACGTTGGCCTTGAAGCGGAGGGTGACGGTGTCCTCGCCGTGCAGCTCGTCGGTGTAGTGGAAGCCTTCGAAGACCTCGATCACGTTGGAGAGCACGAACATCGCCGCCTCGCGGCCCTCGAAGCCCTTGAAGAGGATCGGGCTATGGAGGACGACGTCCTCGTTCAGGGTCTCGCGCAGGAGGTCGAGATCCTTGTCTTCGGCGGCACGGCGGAACGGATGCGGTTTCGACATCGGACCACTCTAACCCGGCCGTGGAGACTTACTCGGTCTATGTCCGAGTAAGTCTCCACGGCGGACGTCATTGGGGGATACTCCGCCCGGGATGCCGAGCGATGGCTTCGTGGCGAAGTTCTCGAACTCGATCGGGGCGCGGGGCCTGCGCCTGGTCGGCCGGCTGAACGTGCCCCTCTACCGGCTGAGCGGCGGTCGGCTCGGCGGCAAGGTCAACGACGGCCCGGTCCTCCTGCTGACCACCACCGGCCGCAAGAGCGGCGAGCCGCGCACCGCGCCGATCCTCTACCTCGCCCACGGCAAGGCGATGATCCTGATCGACACCAACGGCGGCAACGAGAAGCTGCCCGGCTGGTCCTACAACCTGAAGGCGAAGCCGGAGGGCGAAGTCCAGATCGGCCAGCGCAAGTTCGCCGTCAGCGCGCGGATCGCCGCCGGCGCCGAGCGCGAAGAGCTGTGGCGCGCCTGCACCGATCAGTACAGCGGCTTCGACGAATACGTCGAGTGGCTCGACCGCATCCCGTCGGTCTGGGTGCTGGAGCCGCTCGAGGCAGAGGGCGACGCCGAAGAAGACGCCGACGTCGGGACGACGCGGGAATCGTCCGCCGCCACAGGCGACACCGCGCCTGACGACATCATCTGAGCCAGGCGGGACCGCGATCACGACGCGGCGGAAGCTCCTCGCGAGCGTGGCGCCGCCCGGCTGTGCGGCGCCGCTCGGTCCCGGCGCGGCAGCCGAGCCGCTGCCCTGACCACGAGACCGGCGGCGGGCCGGGGGCCGAAGGGCTTGCATACCCTTTGGCGGCGAGCACCGCCCTCGCCGCTCGGAAAATGTGCGAATTAGGTGACGGGGATGGCGTAGTTGAGGGGCTCGACGGCGAGGGTCCGGGCCGGAGGAATCGGGGTTCCGGCGTCCCGGGCGTCTCGGAGGCGACCCGGCAGGCTGTGGCCGCCTCCGAGACGCCCGGGACGGGGGGTTTTCGCGGGGAAGGAACTGGCGCAGGGACGGGCCGGCGCGGGGGAGCCGGCGCGGGGACGGGTGCGTGGCGGGGAGGTCGGCCACTCGCTGCCGTATGCGGATAGCGCATACGGCAGCAGGGCGTCTCCGTGACGGGACAGACGATTGCGACGTCTCCGTGACGAGGCCGACGAAAGACGCCACGAAGACCGTGCGATCTACGCGGGTCCCGCCCGGGAGATCCATGATCCGGCGGGATCCCCGCCGGATCATGGTCGCTCCGTGACGAAGCCTCCACGATCGCAGGGAAGGCGT
>JAFDWF010000137.1 GCA_018268575.1 Actinomycetota bacterium | reverse complement strand
CTCCCGCACGTCACCCGCGCACTTCCCGGCGTCTTCCTCACGGACCCCGCGGCACCCTCCCTCCGCTGTTCCTTATGCCGGAATGGTGGGCATAAGGAACAGCGGAGGGAGGACCGGTGTGTCCGCCGTCCCCCCATGACCCGGCCTTCTCGGAGGCGGCCACAGCCTGCCAGGGTCGCCTCCGAGAAGGCCGGGTCCCTTACCCTTCCCCCGGAGCGCCGTCGTGGAACTACTCGTCTAGACCTGCCCAGCAGCGGGACCTCGAGTGCAAGGAACCAGGACCTCTGCCGACGGCCCGCAAGGTAGGAAGCTAATTCAGCTTGCTGGGCACCGCCGAAAAGCGATTCAAGGCGCGGAGCGCCGATATCGTCGCGCCACGCAGATTCGCATTTGGCAGGGCGGCTGACCCGATTGCGACGACTCCCTCCGGCAGATCTCGACCATATCGAGGAACGGTGGGCTCGGAGACGATCAGGGTGGACACCCCGTCATCTATGTCATCGAGGCTGGTGCCAAGACGTATTTCAACGCCGGCCTCTCCGAGAAGGCGTTCCAGATGGTCACGGGCCAGGATATTCACATCACTGGCGATCTCATCGCCTGGATCGCCGATGGTCACGGCGATCCCGAACTCCCTCAACCACAGTGCGGTATCGACTCCGACCTGGTTGGCACCGAATACCAAGGCGGAACCGCCTTCCGGAGGCGAACCGTTCGTTATCAAATCCGCGGCTACATACTTACGCCCATCCTCTGGCTGCGGCATGGTCGGCTCGCTTCCGTTCGCCAGCAGGACGAAATCGAAACCCGCATTACGTACCGTATCGATGTCGACCGTCCGTCCCAGCTGGACATCGATATCGAGCCGCTCGACACTGCGGATGAGGAACTCGAGCAGACGAGGGTACTCGGGCCGCTTGTGCTGTGGTACGGCCGCGCCTCGCAGGCGACCGCCGAGCTCAGTCTCGGTCTCGGCCAGCGTAACCTGGGCGCCCGACCGTGCAAATCGGCTCGCCGCCTCGAGACCGGCAGGGCCACCTCCCACGACCATCACCTTGAGACCGGTCAGATCGGGGGGGCTATCGGGTCTCGAGTCCTCCTGGCCGGTTTCAGGATTCACGACGCAGTGCATTCGTCGTTGCGTGAATAGTTCGCCGACGCAGGTATTGCACGCCAGGCAGGGACGCGCCTCATCTCGCCTTCCTTCTCGCAGAAGGCGCGGTAGGCGCGGCTCTGCGATGAGCGGGCGCCCGAAGGCAACCATGTCCGCCGATCCGTCGGCGATCGAGCGGGCTGCCAGCTCCGGGTCGTGGCCCAGGCGACCGACCGCGATCACCGGAACGTGCACGGCCTTCTTCACCGCCGCGGCGAGCGGCAGAAGGGCGCCTGGAGGCAGGCCGTGCATCATCATCATCATCTGCATCGACTCGTGCATCGCGGCCGAGACATGTAACGCGTCCGCACCCGAGGCTTGAAGTTGAAGGGCCAACTCGACCGCTTCCTCGATCACGAGTCCGCCAGGCAATCCATCCTCACCGCTTATCCGGACAAGGATCGGAAACTCGGGGCCTACGGCGGCTCGGCATGCCGCGAGCACCTCGCGGGCGAACCGGAAGCGGTTGTCGATCGATCCGCCCCAGTCGTCGCGGCGCTTATTCGTATACGGCGAAGCGAACTGATGGATCAGATAGCCGTGAGCCGCATGGATCTCGACTGCGTCGAATCCGGCCGAACGCGACCGGGTCACGGATTCTGCATATATCTCGATCAGAGCGTCGATCGCCGCGCCGCTCAATTCTTCGGGCTGGTCGAGGTTCACCCGGCACGCGATCGGCGACGGCGCCACGGTTCCGACCATATCCACGGTATTGACCCGACGGTTCTGCCGTCCCGAATGGTGGGGCTGCGAGGCGATCTTGCCTCCTGCGGCGTGGACCGCCTCGGTCAGATCGTGAAGCCCGGCGACGTACTCGTTCGCATCGATCCGCGTAGGGGCACCGTTGGCCCGGCCGCGACGCCATTCGATCGCCGAGTTCTCGAGGATCTGGAGTCCGACTCCGCCGTACGCCCGCTCCTGGTGATACGCAGTCAGCCGTCTGCTCACTGAGCCGTCGGCATTGGCATACATCGTGTGCATCGCCGGCATGACTATCCGGTTCTCGAGCTGCATCTGATTGATCCGGATCGGCTGGAACAGCGGTTCCAGTGCTGCGTCTTCGACTCTCACAACGCTGGCACCCCCGTCAGAAGATTGCCTTTGGAAGGATCTGGCTCGGACACAGATCGTCGCTCACCGCAGAACTGTTGTTCACTAAGCGAGCGGGCGATCACAATGCGAATTCTATACTGGATTCCTCAGCCAGGATCGGCTCAGCCGAGCGCCAGCTCCTGAACCAGCTCGGCGATCCGCGCCTCGGCCTCGGCCGGGCCCCGCGCCGGCACCCAGAAGGTGCAGCGGTGGACGCCCACCTCCGCCAGCCGCTCGACTTCCTCGACCGCGGCGCCGTGGACGGTGACCGGGATGTCGCCGCGGCCGGCGGCCCGGCCGCGCTCCTTCAACTCGAGGATCCGCTCGTCGAGGCCGTCCTCGGGCTCCGGCAGCCACTCGTCGCCGAAGTCGAGGACGCGATCGATCACGGTCTTGCCGTTCCCGCCCACCAGGACCGGCGGGTGCGGGGCGCTCAGCGGCTTCGGCCAGGCGAAGAGGGGGGCGAAGTCGACGAAGTCGCCGTGGTACTCGGCCTCTTCGTCGACCCAGATCGCCTTCATCGCCTTGACCCGCTCCGCCATCAGCTTGAAGCGCGTGCGCGGCTCCGTGCCGTGGTTGCGCATCTCCTCCGCGTTCCAGCCGGCCCCGACCCCGAAGAGGACGCGCCCGCCGGCGAGGAAGTCGAGCGAGGCCACCGTTTTGGCGGTGGCGATCGGGTCGCGCTGGGCGATCAGGCAGATGGCGGTGCCGACCTTCAGCTCCTTCGTCGCGGCGGCCGCGAAGGAGGAGGCGACGAAGGGGTCGATCGTGTGGAAGTACTGCCACGGAAGGTCCCCGCCGCGCGGCGAGGGCGACTGCCGCCCGGCGGGGATGTGGGTGTGGTCGGGGAAGAGCACCGACTCGAAGCCGGCGTCCTCGGCCAGCCGGGCGAGCTCGGCGGGCGGCAGGCCCTCGTCGGTGGCGAAGGTGGTCAGGCCGAACTTCACGTCAGCCCCGCGAGCAGGCGTCGGTCTTGCGGAAGATCCGGAAGCCGTGGTAGCCGAGCAGGTCGTCGAAGAACTGATCCCAGCCGACCGCCCGTTCGAACTCCGGCGTGGCGAACGGCCGCTGCTCGTCCTCGAGGCCGTAGAACGCCAGGAACCGCGGCTCGCCGTCGATCCCTTCGTAGCGCTCGTTGCCGAGCCAGCCGGGGCAGGCGGTGATCTCGGGGACGTGGACCTCCTCGTACCAGGCGTCGAACGCCGCCGCGGCGGCCGGCCGGATTTCGGTGGTGACGAAGTTGACCAGCCCGGCGTCGCGCGGATCGGCGCCGCGACTCGAGATCCGGCGCATCGTGCGGCCCTGGTAGTTGCGGATCCGGTGGTCCTCCGGGTAGCCGACCAGCGGCGAGGCGGAGATCGGCTGGTCGGTGATCGCCTCGGAGCCGAGGTCGAAGATCGCCAGCTCGCGGGGCTCGCCGTCGGTGCAGGCGTAGAGATGCGCCGCTTCCCAGCCCGGCCGCCGCAGCAGCTCGGGGACGTGGGTGCCGCGGTACCAGCCGAGGAAGTCCTCGCGCCAACCGTCCTCGAGGTCGAGCCGGGCTACGTGGATCCATCGGTCGGCCGCGGGATCACCTGGCGCTGTCACAGCCGGCACGATAGCATGGCCTTCGCTATCCGAACGATTGCTCGCATGATGAGCACCGAGAGAGGAGGAGACGTGGATTCGTACCTGGGTGGCGATCCGGAGGCCGCGACGACCAGCCCCTGGGGCCCCGACGACGAGATCGGGCGGCTCAACATGATGACCCCGGGGCGGTCGGCCGAGGTGCTCGCCCGGATCGACGGCAGCCGGGTCTTCGACCTCGCGGTGACCTACGAGATGGGCATGCCCTACTGGCCGGTCGCCGGCGACCCGAAGTACGACATCTACATGACCCACACCCCCCAGGGCAGCGTCAACGAAGACCTCAGCGGCGCCGGGGCGAAGGCGCACGAACGGCACTCCTACGCCGGGTCGGCGATCTCGATGTACTCGCACACCGGGACCCACCTCTGCAGCCTCAGCCACATCGGCCTCGGCGGGACCTTCTGGAACGGCTGGACCGCGGAGAAGAACCTCGGCAGCCGCGCCTGGAACGTCGGCGGCGTCGTCCCGCCGATCCTCGCCCGGGGCATCCTTCTGGACGTCGCCGCCCTGCACGGCCTCGACTGCCTCGGCGACAGCCACGCGATCACGGCGGCGGAGCTCGATCGCTGCTGCGAGCGCCAGGGCGTCGCCCCGGCGGCGGGTGACGTGGTCCTCGTCCGGACCGGGCGGATGACGCGCTTCGAGGATCCGAAGGCGTTCATCGAGACGCCGCCCGGCCTCGGGATGGGGGCCGCCAAGGCGCTGATCGAGGAGCACGGGGCGATGTGCGTGGGGCTCGACGTCGGCGGCGAGGTCCTGCCGCCCGAGGAGCCCGGCACCTTCCTCCCCGTCCACGCCTACCTGCTCTCGAAGGCGGGTGCGCCGGTCTTCGAGAACCTCTGGCTCGAGGACCTGGCGGCCGCGGAGGCCTGGGAGTTCGCCTTCCTGGCGGCGCCGCTGAAGCTCGCCGGCAGCACCGGGATGCCGGTCAGGCCGCTGGCGTATGCGCTTCGGAACTGAGCGGGAAGCTCAGGCGGGTTGCCGCTCCGAGGAGCTGCTCGGCAGCAGCGGCATCACCTCGGCGGCGAACCACTCCAGCTTCTCCTCGACCTCGGCGGCGGTGGTCCCGGCGAAGTTGATCGCCAGCTCGTCGAAGCCCGCGCCTTCGAACTGGGCGATCGCCTCGACCACGGATTCCGCCCCCTTCTCGACGCTCAGCGTCGTCGGATCCTCGACCTCGATGCTCTTGCTGATCGCGTCGAGGCCGGCCTCCGCCGTGCCGATGCCGATCGTGTAGCGGAAGGTGAGGGAGTCGGGATCGCGGCCCATCGCCGCGGCGCGCTCGCGGATCCGCACGATGTCGCCGCGCAGTTCGGTGTCGAGATCGCCGCCCATCGGCATCCAGCCGTCGCCCAGCTCGAGCACCCGGCGGATCACCGCCTCGCCGTTGCCGCCCGCGACCCAGATCGGGACGTGGGGCCGCTGCGCGCACTTGGGCTCGAAGATCACGTCCTCGATCTGGGCGTGCTCACCGTGGAACTCGGGTTCCGCGGCGGTCCAGAGCTCGCGCATCGCCCGCAGGTACTCATCGGTGATCGCGCCGCGCTTCGAATAGTCGACGCCCAGCATCTCGAACTCCGGCTTCAGCCAGCCGACCGCCGGAGCGAGGATGAAGCGGCCCCCGGACACCTGGTCCACGGTCGCGATCTGCTTCGCCTGCGGCAGCAGCGGGCGGTACGGGATCACCACGCAGGAGAGGATCCGGATGCGCGAGGTCCGCATCGCGATGTAGGTGGAGAGGACGCTCCAATCCGGCCAGTCCGGACCGGCGCCCGCCGATTCCGGGCTGACCGTGCAGATCGTGTGGTCGGAGACGCTGACGCCGGCGAAGCCGAGCTCCTCGGCCCGTTCGCAGACGCGCCCGATCTCCTCCAGCCCGCCCCACCGGGCGTATGGCCAGATCCAGAGGGAGAACCTCATGCAGCGGCACCCGCCTCGACCATCTCCCTGATCGGAGCGACGGGGCAGGCGTTGTCCCAATGCATCAGCCGGCCGACGTGCTGCATGCCGATGAACCAGCCGCAGGAGAAGACCAGGTCGGTGAATTCCGCCGGCGAGAAGATCTTCTGCGCTTCGCCGGTGAGCTCGTCGCTCTCCTCGCCGCGGACGAGCGCCGTGACGAACCGGTTGGCGAACTCCGACTTCGCCTTTTCCTCCGGCGAGAGGTCCTCCTCGGCGATCGGGGCGCCCGACCCTCCGTCGGTCCGGAAGCGGGCGCAGTAGGAGCAGCCGATCGCCTCGGCGGCGGCGATGCGGAGCCGCTCCTTCACCCGCACCGGGAGGGCGGAGCGGTTCCACAGCACGTCGTCGGCGTTGGTGACGAGCTCGGAGATCGGCTGGTGTGAGGCCATGAATACCTGGAACACGTTCTCGGGCATGGGCTTCTCCTACTTGTTCGATTTGACTGCGGGACCGGGAGGGGCCTCGACCAGGCCTTGCCCCTTCCATGACTCCGGCTTGCGGCGATCGTCGCGACCGAGCTGGAGCTCGGCCGAGCCGAAGAGGCCCTCCGGGCGCCAGCGCAGCATCAGGATCAGGGCCACCCCGAGCACCGCCGCCGAGATTCCGGTCGGCGCGCTGAGGTGGAGCCCGAAGAGCGAGGACCCGCCTTCGATCCGCCGCATCACCTCGTTCAGCGCGGTGATCAGCAACGCCCCGACGAGGCCGCCGGAGATGCTGTTGATGCCGCCGATGATCGCCATCGCCAGGATCACGACGATCTGCGGCACGTAGAAGGACTGGGGCGAGAACGCCGTCAGCAGCATCGCGTAGAGAGCGCCGCCGGCACCGGTGAGGAAGGCCGAGAGGACGAACGGCCAGACCCGCGCGGAGAGCATGTGGATGCCCGACGCTTCCGCCGCCATCTCGTCGTCGCGCACCGCCCGCGACCGCAGGCCGGCGGGCGACCACTTGTAGATCGCGCTGATCACCACGGCGGCGAAGACCGCGACCAGGACCCAGGTGAGGGTCGTCACTTCGGGGATCCCGTAGATGCTCTGCGGGGCGTGGGTAAGGGCGGTCGCCTGGTTCAGCACGTTGTTGGTGATCACCAGCAGGCCCAGGGTCGCGATCGAGGCGGCCGCGCCGGAGAGCCGCATCAGCGGGACGGCGACGACCAGCGCGATGATCGCCGCGACCAGCCCGCCGAACACCATCGCGGGCAGGATCGGCAGTTCGAGATTGGCGAGGAATCCCGGGAGTTCGGGCAGGAAGATCGACTTTTCGGTCACCGACATGGCGCTGATGCCGCCCGCGTAGGCGCCCAGGGCCATGAAGGCGACGTGGCCGAAGGAGACGATCCCGGTGCTGCCGACGAACAGCTGGTAGCCGATCACCATCACCAGGTTGATGCCGAACAGCAGCACGATGATCTGCATGCTCGGGAACGAGTCGTAGACGACCCAGGCGACGAGGCAGACGAGCGCCGCCACGATCAGCGGCCCGACCAGCGCCCCGGCCAGGCCGCGCAGGCCGGGAACCCGGTCGCGCTGGAATGAGATCGGCAGGTTCATGCGGGGTTCACCTTGGCGCCGGCGATGCCGCTCGGGCGGAGGATGAGGATCGCGATCACGATCGCGAAGACGATCGCCGGCTCGTACCCGAGGACGCTTTCGGGCAGGGTCACGCTCATCAGCACCTCGAGCGCCCCCAACGCGAACCCGCCGAGCAGGGCTCCCCTGGTGTTGCCGAGGCCGCCGAGCACGATCGCGATGAACGCTTTCAGGGTCGGTTCGAGGTCGCTCCGCGGCGTGATCGCGCCGGACTTCGCGAACCACAGCACGCCGACCACACCGGCGATCGCGCCGCTGATCGCGAATACCGTCATCTGCACGGTGCCCGGCCTGATCCCGACCAGGCGGGTCATGTCGGGCAGCTCGGCGGCGGCGCGCACCTTCGAGCCGAGCGGCGTGCGGTTGAGGATGACGAAGTAGACGAGCACCACCACCGCAGCGGTGCCGATCGTGATGATCTCCAGCAGCGGCACGCGCAGGGCACCGATGTGGAGCACGTCGGTGAAGGCCGGCGGGTAGTTGATGATGCGCGGCTTTTCGCCCCAGGCGACAATCGCGGCGTACTGGACGATCTGCAGCACCGCGAACGAGGTGATCAGCAGGGTGATCGGCGGGGCGCCGATGAACGGGCGGAAGGCGACGCGCCCGATGATCATCGTCAACAGGGTCACGCCGACGACGCTGAGGATGACCGCCACCCCGAACGGGAGGCCGGCTTCCGTCAGTCCCAGCAGCCCGTACGCACCCCAGACCAGGAGGATCCCGTAGCCGAAGTTGATCAGGTTCATGATGCTGAAGGCGAGCGTCAGGCCGAGCGCCAGCAGCGCGTAGGTGGAGCCGACGCTGAGCGCGTCGATGATGTGCTGCAGCAGCGCGGTCATTGCTGCTCCACCGCCTGGTCGATGCCGAAGTAGGCGCTCAGCAGGTTCTCGTCGTCGGCCAGCTCGGCCGCCTCGGCCTCGAGGACCTTGCGCCCGACTTTGAGGACGCAGGCGCGATCGACGAAATCGAGCGCGCGCCGGGAGCTCTCCTCGACGATGACCATGCTCTGCCCTTCGGACCGCAGTGCTTTCAGGATGTCGTAAACCTCGTTTCCCAGTTTGGGTGAGAGACCCATGCAGGGCTCGTCCATCAACAGAAGCTTGGGGGAGCTCATCAACGCCCGCGAGATCGCCAGCATCTGCTGCTGGCCCCCGGACAGGGCGGAGCCGGAGTCGTTGGGGCGTTTGCCGAGCACCGGAAAGCGCGTGAACGCCCGTTCGATCCCTTCGTCGACCTGCTTGCGCGCCGCGGTCGCGCCGATCCGGTGCTTGAGGCAGGCAGCCCCGATCTTCAGGTTCTCTTCGATCGTGAGCGAGCCGAAGATCTGGCGTCCCTCGGGGACGAGGGCGATGCCGAGGCCGACCCTCTCCTCGGCGGGCGTCGCGGTGATTTCCTCGCCCCCGTAGGAGACCCGACCCGCCCGCGAGGGGACGATTCCGGCGATCGTCATCATCAGGGTCGACTTGCCCGCGCCGTTGGCCCCCAGCACCGCGATCGCTTCGCCTTCGCTCAGGTGCAGGTCGACTCCGTGGAGGACCCGGGTGTCGCCGTACCCCGCCTCGATCGCCTCGACGTTCAGCAGCTCTTCGGTCATGCGGTCGACCCGAGGTAGGCTTCGACGACGTCCTTCTGCTTGAAGGCGTCGTCCGGGGCGCCGACGAAGAGGACCTTGCCCTCGTCGAGCACCTGGACGCGGTCGCTCGCCTTCATCACCAGCGCCATGTCGTGGTCGATCAGGACCGCCGCGCAGTTGTGCTCGTGGCGGACCTCGAGGATCAGCTCGAGCAGCTCTGCCGTCTCCGCGTCGTTGAGGCCGGCGGCCGGCTCGTCGAGGAGCAAGACGCTGGGCCGGCTCGCGAGCGCCCGCGCGATCTCGACCCGGCGCTGGTAGCCGTAGGGGAGCCGCGCGACGACCTCGCGACGCATGTCGAACAGCCCGAGTCGCGCCAGCAGGGCTTCGACGTGGTCCCGCTCGGCGGTGGTGCGCCGGCCCGCTGCGTTGCTGCCGATGGCGATGTTCTCGTCCACCGTCAGCTCTTTGAAGAGGCGCGGGGTCTGGAAGGTGCGGGAGATGCCGGCCCGGGCGCGCCGCACCCGCGAGGCCTTGGTCACCTCGCGCCCTTGGTGCGTGATGACCCCGGCGTCGAAGCGGAAGAAGCCGGAGAGGCAGTTGACCAGCGTCGTCTTGCCCGATCCGTTCGGGCCGATCAGGCCGAGGATCTCCAGCTCGCCGAGCTCGAGGTCCACCCCGCCGAGGGCGGTCTCGCCACCGAAGCGCTTCACGATGCCGGTGGCCGTGAGGACCAAGTTGTCGCCTCCCTCCGGCCGGGCCCGCTCTGGGGCCCGGCCGGAATCCGCGCTTTCGATCGACATGGGACTTCCTGGGGGTTCCTTCGGTAGTGACTACGGTGCGAGCGTTTCGATCAGTTCGAAGCCGCCGGTCGGGGTGAATCCGACGATGCTCGGTTCCCAGACGGCATGCCCTTCTTCCCATTCAACAAGGGTTCCACCGGGAACCTTCACGTTTTTCTGGGCTTCGATGGCTTTCGAGGCGGTGGCCGCGTTGGTCACGCTCTTTTCTTCCAGCGCCTGCGCGATGGCGAGGAATGACTGGTAGGAGGCCGCCGCGTTGGTCTGCTCGGGAAAATGGCCGAAGCGTTTTTCGTACGCTTTGGTCCATTCTTCGATCGCCGGTTCGGTTTTCTTGTCTTCGCCGGCCCCGTTGTAATAGACCTGGGTCACGTAGAAGACTTCCTTCAGGTTGTGCGGGCCGACCTGCTTCGGAAGTTCCCGCGTGTCCAGCGTGGTGCTGCCGACGATCGGGGTGTCGATGCCGGACGCGCGGAGCTGTTTGACCAACCCGCCCACCTGCGGATAGACGCCCTGCGGGATCACGACTTCCGCGCCCGCTTCTTTGGCCTTGGACACCGTCGAGGAGAAGTCGGTCTGACCGCCGAGAGTGTCGATCTTGTCGGTGCCGACGATTTCGCCGCCGCCCGCTTCATACGTTTCGTTGAACGCTTTTTCCTGGCCGGTGAAGTACGCGAGGCCGGGGTCGTTGGCGTAGAAGGCGGTTTTCCAGCCTTTTTCCAGGGCGAACTTGGCCATCGCTTCACCCAGCTGGTAGGTCGAGATGCCGGAGTTGAAGAAGTCTTTGCCGACGGCCGGGGCAAATTCGGGCGCCGAGGCTGCCAGCGAGAGCGTCAGGATGCCGTCGCCGGAGCCGACCTTGGCCGCCGCGATGCCCTGGTCGAGGTCATCGGGGACGATCAGGATCTGGGCGCCTTCTTCGATCAGCTGTTTGGCGACCTGGCCACCGACCGCAGGTTCGGACTTGACGTCACCTTCGATCGTCTTGATCGGGCAGCCCTTCAAGCCGCCTTCTTTGTTGATTTTTTCGACCGCGGTCAGGAACCCGTTGGTGCCCGCCACTTCGAAGAAGGTCGCGGTTCCGCTCTTCGACTTGGCGATGCCGATCGTGATCGCGCCGTTGACGCATTCGATCGCCCCGGTTTCGCCGGACCCGCTTTCTTCGCCACTCGAAGACGCGGTTTCTTCGCCGCCCGAAGCAGTGCTGCCGCTGCTGCTGCTGCTGGATCCGCCGCAGGCGGCGAGACCGACAGCAAGGGCTGCGGCCACCATCAAGACGATGGCGAACGGTTTAACGGCCGATGCCGCGTTTCTCATCGCTGACCCCTCAATCTGTTCTCTCCTCGTTTGTGGAGCGCGTCCCCGCACGCCTATAATTCACTATGCGGGCACGTGTTCGCTTACCGAAACCGGAGACTACTTGATGGGAAGATCGGGGTCAAGGAATAATGTTTGGCTCAGAAATGGCTAAATCAAGCGAAACCAAGGGTCCGTCCTCGCGTCGCGGAACGGAGGCGAAGGTCGGCGTCCAGTCGGTCGGCAAAGCGCTCGCGGTCCTCGAGCTCTTCAACGAGGACCACCCGGCGATGTCGATCTCTGAAATCGCCGCCGGCACCGGCCTGAACCGGGCGACCACCTATCGCTTCTGCCAGACCCTGCTGGCGCTCGGCTACCTGGAGGAGATGGGAAACGGCGAACTGCGGCCCGGCCTCAAGGCGATCAGCCTGGCCCGGGCGGCGCTCAGCAGCCGCGAACTCCCCGAACTCGCGGTCCCCTACCTACGGGACCTCCAGTCCCACACCCACGAGACCGTCAACATGGCGCTCCTCGACGGTGACGAAGTCGTCTACGTAGCGAGACTATTGAGCGATCACCTGCTGGCGCTTCGCCTCTTCGTCGGCTCCCGGCTCTCCGCCGTGGGATCCTCCCTCGGACGGGCGATGGTCGCCTTCCTTCCCGACGAGGAGATCGACGCGCTGATCGCCGGGGCAAAGCTCCAGAGCACCACCCAGCGCTCGATCACCGATCCGGACAAGCTCCGCGCCGAGCTGCGGAAAATCCGCAGCCGCGGCTATGCCGTCAACGACCAGGAGCTGGTCATCGGCGTCACCGGCGTCGCCGCGCCCGTCTTCGGGCTGTCGGGAAAGCCGCTGGCGGCGATCAACCTCTCGATCTCCCGCCCGGTGAAGTCGAGCGAAGTCCACGACGAGCTGGCGCCGCTGGTCCTGCAGACCGCCCGCTCGATCAGCGACCTGGCGACGCGACTCGCGCTCGATTCCGTGTAGGGCTTATTGTTCACTATCCGAATTCGTGATCGAATAGTGAGCAAGAGGAGATATGAGCGGACCGACGGAAGTCAGAATCCCCAGCGGCGGCGAGGAGCTCGACGCCCTTTTCTACCTGCCGGAGGGCGCCGGGCCCCATCCCTGCGTCGTCCTGGCTGGTGGCTGGTGCTACGTGAAGGAGGTCGCCCAGCCCCTGTTCGCCGAGGTGTTCGCCGAGGCCGGCCTCGGCGCCCTCTTGTTCGACTACCGCTATTTCGGCGGCAGCAGCGGCGAGCCGCGGCAGCACATCGATCCCTGGGCCCAGATCGAGGACTACTCCAACGCCGTCTCCTGGCTCGAAGACCGCGACGAGATCGATTCCGACCGGATCGGCGCCTGGGGGATCTCCTACAGCGGCGGCCACGCGCTGATCGTCGGCGCGACCGATGACCGGGTGAAGGCCATCTGCTCGGTCGTCCCGGTGATCGACGGCTGGGAGAACATGCGCCTGAGCCACGGCACGGTCAGCTTCCAGAACCTGCGCAAGCAGCTCGACGCCGCCCGCCGCCACCTCTACGAGACCGGCGAGCACGTCCTCTTCGACCACCAGCCCGCCGAGCTCGGCGCGACCGGAACCTGGCCGTTTCCCTACAGCCGCGACACCTTCGCCCGGATCAAAGCCGCCGAGGCGCCCGGCTACGACGGCCGCGCGACGGCGGCCTCGACGGAAATGCTCCTCCGCTACAGCACCAAGCCGTTCCTCAGCCGCCTGCTCTCGACCCCGACCCTGATGTGCGTCGCCGAGGGCGACGACCACACCCACTGGGACCTTGCGGCGGAAGCCTTCAACGCGATCCCCGGCGAACGCAAGAAGCTCCACATCGTCCCCCGCTCGACCCACCTCACCCTCTACGAGGACCCCGACACGAGGCGCAAGATCGCCACCGTCGCGGCCGACTGGTACCGGCAGCACCTCTAGCGTCCGGGGGTGCTCCGGGGGGCGGGTAAGGGACGGGGGCGTCGCCGGCTGGCGCCCGGAGGCGAAAGGGACCCGGCCTTTTCGGAGGCGACCCGGGCAGGCTGTGGCCGCCTCCGAAAAGGCCGAGATTCGAGGAGACGGCCAAGGGTTCGGGCGAGCACATCCGGCCTGGCCACGAGTGTTCAGTTAGGCCGCCTATGGGCGGCTCAAGTGCACACTCGTGGCCGGAGGGGCGGGAAGTCACGAAGACGCCGGGAAGTGCGCGGGAGACGTGAGGGAGACGTCACGGGTTCCACGCTTCCTCCACCGTCACAGACACGTGACCACGGTTCTGGGCCCCTATAGGGGCCCAGATTCACTCAGCGCGAAAAGAGGGGTCTGAACCTCCGCAGGAAGGCATACGCCTTCCCTGCGATCGTGG
>JAFDWF010000136.1 GCA_018268575.1 Actinomycetota bacterium | reverse complement strand
TCCCGGCGTCTTCGTGACGGACCCCGCGGCACCCTCCCTCCGCTGTTCCTCATGCCCACCATCCCGGCATAAGGAACAGCGGAGCGTAGGACCCTCTGCCGCTCCCCCTCATGACCCGGCCTTTTCGGAGGCGGCCACAGCCTGCCAGGGTCGCCTCCGAGAAGGCCGGGTCCCTTCGGCGTCCGCCGGAGCACCCCCCGCCCCTTCCGTCCCCCGGAGCACGCCGGAACCACTCATCGATCGCCGAGGGCTCCGGATGGCGACCAGCGGCTCGTCCCTCCTCTACCCCGACGCCGCGGGCCCGGTCGGCCGTCCATACCCACCCCGGCAGGTCGGCGAGACGGTACGTTTGCAGCATGTCCCGCAGCCGCTTCGCGATGACACGGCCCGGTCACAAGCCGGCGGATGCGGTTGGTGCCGACGCGCACGGTGCCGTAGCCCGGGGGGCGGTCGCGACGCTGCTGCAGGCGCGTGGCGCCGAGGCGATCGGCGCGCTGGCGGTCGGCGCGATCGCGGTCGGCGCGGCGGCGGTCGGGGGCTTCGCGATCGGCCGCCTCTCGGTGCGCCGCCTCAAGGTCGGCCAGGCCACGTTCAAGAAAGCCGAGTTCGAGGAGCTGACGATCAACGAGCTCCGGGTCGGCAAACTGACCGTCCGCGAGGGGCTTCCCACCGACCTCCGCCCGTGACCCCGGTGCGTTCGCAGGTCTGGCCGCACAGCGAAGCCAAGTGCGAACGCCTCGGGCGGGGCCGGTCGTGACTCGGCTGCGTTCGCAGTTCGGGTCGCCATCCGGAGCTAAGTGCGAACGCACTCGGTGGGTGGTGGCTCATCTCCGGGACGCGGGATTCCTCGGCGCCGCCGCCCTCCTCGTGACCGCCCTGCTCGCACTCGTTGCCGGACCGACCGGCGCCGCGCAGCCGCCCGGCGGCCTCGGCTCATGCGCCGTCTTCCCCCCGCCACCCCCCTCGACCCCGCCGACGGCGCCCTCACTCGCCACCGAGGCTGCCTGGAACCAGAACATCTCCAAAGCTCCGCGCGCCGCCAACTCGGCCAAGGTGATCGCCTACATCGACTCCCACGGCGGTGACGCGATCCACCCCGACTTCGGCTCGCCGCGCGTCTACGGCTTCCCCTACGCGGTGGTCGGCGCGGACACCGCAACGCTGCCGATCCACTACACCGCCTACGGCTCGGAAAGCTCGCCCGGACCCTTCCCGATCCCGCCGAACGCGCCGGTCGAGGGCGGCGCCCACGCCGAAGGCGACCGCCACGTCCTCGTCGTCGACAAGTCCACCTGCAAGCTCTACGAGCTCTACGACGCCTACTTCCAGGCCCGGCCGAGGCCCCACTGGAACGCCGACGCCGGGGTCGAATGGAACCTCGACTCGGCGGCGCTCCGCCCCGACGGCTGGACCTCCGCCGACGCCGCCGGCCTGCCGATCTTCCCCGGCCTCGTCCGCTACGAAGAAGCGGCGGCGGGCCACGTCGACCACGCGATCCGGGTGACCATGGACAGCACCCGCAACGCCTGGATCCACCCCGCCTCCCACTGCGCCGGCGACACCGATTCCGGCGCCGCCCCGCCGATGGGCCTACGCCTGCGACTGAACAAGAGCTACGGCCTCGGCGGCATGGGCCCGGCCGCCCGCGCGATCGCCACGGCGATGAAGGAATACGGCCTGATCGTCGCCGACAACGGATCGAACTGGTACATCTCCGGCTCCAGCGACCGGCGCTGGGACGACGGTGAACTCGAAGCGCTGAAGCGGATCCCCGGCAGCGCCTTCGAAGTCGTCAGGTCTGCTGCCCGCCTCCACGCCTGCTGACCCGCCGAGCGCCCCTGCCCACACCGCGGCCAGCGCCGCTTAGGAGGCGCCAAAGCTTGCCGAGCGCAGCGAGGACGATGAAGGCGACGCCGAGGCCGATCGCGCCGAGCACGATCAGGAAGACGATGAACGCGACGATCGCGATCGGGATCAGAAGGACTTTCAAGGCGAGAGACAAGCTAACGGGCGCTTCACATCCGCGACGGCGATGCCGGCTAAAGTTTCCTTTCGTCTGGGTTCAGCGATGGGTTTTCCACGCAAAATCGCCAAGCGGGGTGGCAGAGGGGGCAGGCGACTCCGGCGCCGAGCCGGTGCGCTGACGTGTGGCCTCGTCGCCATGCTGCTCGCGGCAATCGCCTGCGGACCGATGGCGCCGGGCGCCGCGGCAGCCGGCTCGTCCGCCGGAGCGAATTCGTCCGGAACGAGCGGCGCCGGGTCCGGCGATTCCTCCCTGGCCGCCCTCGAATCGCTGATCGCCGCGCTGGGCGCGGCGCGCGCCGAAAAGGCCGTCGATGCGATCGGCCACGGCTTTGTCTTGATGGAGGCGCAGAAGCGGATCGCCGCGACCGAGCGCAAGCTCGCCCACGAAGAAGCCGAAGCGGCCGCCGAACCGGAACCCGCCTCCGCCGCCGCCGAAGAAGTGATGAACCCGTCGGAAATGCCTCCCGCCTCGGCCGGCACCAACGGCACCGACGTCCCCCACTCTGGCGGCGGCAGGCTCTTCGCCCACACCCGCCCCGGCGACATGGCCTCGACCGCGATCCTCCTCTCCGGCATCGCCCTCGCCCCGCCCGAAGCCCCAGAAGCCGTGCAGAAAGTGATCAACGCCGCCAACCAGATCGTCGGCCGCCCCTACGTCTGGGGCGGCGGTCACGCCTCCTTCTACTCCTACGGCTACGACTGCTCGGGCTCGGTCAGCTGGGCCCTCCATGGCGCCGGGCTGATCCCCGAACCGCTCACCTCGGGGTCGCTCGAGGGGTGGGGCGAACCTGGCCCCGGCAAGTGGATCACCGTCTACGCCAACGCCGAACACACCTTCATGGAGATCGCCGGCCTGCGCTGGGACACGGTCGGCGACGCCCGCGGCACCGGCCCGCGCTGGCACCTGATGCCGACCGGAACCGCCGGCTTCGTCGCCCGCCACCCACCGGGCCTGTAGTCGGGTCCACGATGGTGCTCCGGCGGGACGCCTAGGAGCGCAGAGCGTTCCGACGGCGGGGCGGTTGAGGACTTTGGCGGGGACGGGACCGGCGGGCGGATCGTGGGACGCCCGAGGGACGCAGGATTCGGGAGGGCGCCCCGACACACCGGTCCTCCCTCCGCTGTTCCTTATGGCCTGGTAGGGGCCATAAGGAACAGCGAGGGAGGTGCCGCGGGGTTCGTCACAGAGACGCCGGGAACCATTCAGCGCGACGGCCGTGGGACTAGGAGGGCAGCGCCCGGCCGATCCCCTCCCCGAGCGAACGCAGGCGCTCGACCAGCTCGGTCGGTCCCCGCACCTCGAGCTCGACCCCAAGCGTGGCCAGCATCGCCACCCGCAGTGCCAGCCAGTCGAGGTCGTCGTCGCCGCTGCGGTACTCGCAGCGGTCCTCGTCGACGGGCTCGACGGTGCCCCAGTAGGAGGGCAGCCGGCGGCGGACCTCGGCCGCCGGGGCGCGCAGGGCGACGACCGCCTCGAACCGATTCGGGGCGGCGCCGATGCCGGCGGAGACGAAGGCGGCGGCGTCCTGCCCGTCGGGCAGCTCGCGGACGGCGAAGCGGACCCCGGTCGCCTGCGGCCGACTGAGGCGGTCGAGCCGGAAGCTCCGCCAATCCTCGCGCCGGCGATCCCAGGCGAGCAGGTACCAGCGGCGGCCGAAGTTGACGAGCGAGTGCGGCTCGACCTCGCGCCTGCTCTCCTCGCCGTCGCGCCGGCGGTAGTGGAAGCGCAGGACCTCACCGTCGCGGCAGGCGGTCGCGATCGTGCTCAGGTGCTGCGGGTCCACCCGGGGCCCGTCGGCAGGCGCCGTCACCGTGGCCGCGCCAAGGGCCCCGACGCGGCGCCGCAGACGTGCCGGCAGCACCTGCTCGAGCTTGACCAGCGCCCGCACCGCGGTCTCCTCGATGCCGCTGACCGAGGTGCCGGCGGCGGCGCGCAGGCCGACCGCGATCGCCACCGCCTCCTCGTCGTCGAGCAGCAGCGGTGGCATCGCCGTGCCGGCGCGCAAGCGGTAGAAGCCAGCCGGGCCGGTGAGCGACTCGACCGGGTAGCCGAGCTCGCGCAGCCGCTCGACGTCGCGGCGGATCGTCCGCCCCGAGACGCCAAGCCGACGGGCCAACTCCTCGCCTGGCCAGTCGCGGCGGCCCTGCAGGAGGGAGAGCAGCTCGAGGAGGCGGCTCGAGGTTGCGGTCATCGCCGCAGATACTCCTCCCAATCGAGGACAGAAACTGACCTAAACCCTCCGTAACGTCGCCCGGCAAGACGTTCGGATCACAAGACGAAAGGATGAATCGCATGGCAGAGCGAAGCGGATACCTGGCCGGAGTCCCGTGCTGGGTCGATACCAACCAGCCCGACCCTGAGGCGGCCGCGACCTTCTACGGCGGCCTCTTCGGCTGGGAGTTTGCCGACGTGGCGCCAGCCGACTCGAGCGACCGGTACCTGGTGGCCCGACTGCGGGGCGGGGACGTCGGCGCGGTCGCCTCGGTGCCGGCGGGAGCGCCGCCCGCGGCGCGCTGGAACACCTACCTCTGGGTCGAGGGCGCCGACGCTGCGGCGGCCAGGGTGCAAGAGCTCGGCGGCAAGGTCCTGATCGAGCCGTTCGACGTCGGGAGCGCCGGCCGGATGGCCGTCTGCACCGACCCGGAGGGGGCCGCCTTCTGTCTCTGGGAGGCGAAGGAGCACCGCGGCGCCCGGATCGTCAACGAGCACGGGGCGGTGGTCTTCAACACCCTCCACAGCCGTGACCTCGAGGGCGCCCAAGCCTTCTACGGCGGCCTCTTCGGCTGGGAGACGCTCGGCCTCGGAGGCCCCGGCGGGATGTGGACGCTGCCGGGCTACGGCGAGTTCCTCGAAGGCGACGACCCCGGCCTGCGCCGGCGAGTGGCCGAGTCAGGCGCCCCGGACGGCTTCGCGGACGTGGTCGCGGCGCTCGAACCGCTCGCCGGCGACGGCGCCACCCCCGCCCGTTGGAGCGTCACCTTCGCGGTCGACGACGCCGACGCGATCGCCACCAGGGCAGCCGAGCTCGGTGGCGAGGTAAAGGTCCCGCCCACCGATGCCCCCTGGGTCCGCTTCGCGGTGATCGCCGACCCCCAGGGCGCGACCTTCACCGCCAGCCAGTTCGTTCCCGAGAACCAGGGCCTCGAAGGGAGCCAGACGGCGGCCTCGTCGGGCTGATTCGGACAACGCCGGACCCCGGTGACGGCAGATCGGTCTCGACCCGCCGCCACCGGGTGCCGTCGTCCGACGCCAATTCGAGCCCGTCGCCGTGAAGCCCTCCTTGTCGATGCGGTCCCGAATGAGAGACCGCTGGGCGATCGCGGCAGCCCGACCCTGATCAAGCAGGGCCAGAAATCGCCCCGACCGTCACCAAACGTTGACCGACCCGCTCGCCGGCGACGGCGGGGGGACCGTCACCGCAGGTGCCGCGGCGCCGAGCTGATGGGCGACGCCGGCACGTTCGGCGAGGTGGCGGCTCCAGAACTCGGCACCGGTCCAGCCGCACTGACAGACCGGCTGGTAGGACCCGAGAATCGGACCGCGGCCCTTCTCGATCCTAGTCAGGTGGGCTGCCACGAGGAGATCATATGCGCCTGTCCAGGCAGATCGATCCATGGACGATGATCGTGTTGGCGCAGGTAGACGCGCGCCGGCGGCCCGAGGCGACCACGATCGCGTCCCGGCCGTCGGTGAAGTAGGCCGGCGGCGGCCTCCCCCTGAGCGTGGCGCGGATCCTCACCCAGGCCGATACCCACCGCATCAGGGTGGGCCCCTGCAGCTTCGCCGAGATGCCGAGATCCGCCCGTCTGGGCGATCGCCGACCACTGGATGCCACCCTCACTTCACCTGGAGCGCTGGGGCGCGCGGGCCCGGAGCGGCGAGCAGTTCCCACGACGCGCTCCGAGGGCGGGTAGAGAAGGGGTGCTCCGGCGGGAGGCCTGAGGATGATGCCGTTGCCGGCTGGCGCCCGGGCGAGGTTCGGGGCGTACCGATCGGAGTTCCGGCCTCCCGGGCGTCTCGGAGGCGACCCGGGCAGGCTGTGGCCGCCTCCGAGACGCCCGGGACGGGAGGTCTTGCGGGGGGAGCTTGCGCAGGGACGGGTGCGTGGCGGGGGAGATCCGGGGAGTCCGGCATCTCCGTGACGGGTCGCGACGAAAGCGATGTCTCCGTGACGGGACGGAGAGATGCGACGTCTCCGTGACGGGGCCGAGGAAAGACGCCACGAAGACCGTGCGATCTGCGCGGGTCCCGTCCGGGAGATCCATGATCCGGCGGGGATCCCGCCGGATCATGGTCGCTCCGTGAGGAAGGGTCCACGATCGCAGGGAAGGCGTATGCCTTCGTGCGAGGGTTCAGACCCCTCTTTTCGCGCTGAGTGAATCCGGGCCCCTATAGGGGCCCGGAACCGTGGTCACGTGTTTGTAACGGCGGAGGAAGCGTGGAACCGGTGACGTCTCCCTCACGTCTCCCGCGCACTTCCCGGCGTCTTCGTGACGGACCCCGTGGCATCTTCCTTCCGCTGTTCCTCATGCCCACCATCCCGGCATAAGGAACAGCGGAGCGTAGGGACCCTCTGCCGTTCCTCCCAAATCTCGGCCTTCTCGGAGGCGGCCACAGCCTGCCAGGGTCGCCTCCGAGAAGGCCGCGTCCCTTCGGCATCCGGGCGCCAGCCGGCGACGGCCCCGTCCCTCAGCTGTCCCTCCTCCACCGGAGGTCCACCGAAACCACTCATCTAGCGGAGCTCCTCGCCTGCGGCGGGGGCGGCCCCTCTCTCTTCGGCCCGCTCGGGGGGTAGGCGGACCCGATCTTCTTCTCGATATCCCCGGCCAGCCGGTCGGCGTCGGTCTGGTACTTGCGGTTCAAGTCCCGGTGGGCTTTGGCACAGACCGCGGCACCGCAGACGAGGAAACCCGCCACGGCGCCGAGGCTGCCAGCGTGCGAGGGGACCGTCAGCGCGCCGACGGCGAAGCTCGCCGAAACGCCGGCCAGCGCCCAACCAGCGCCGAACCAGCTGGTGGTCCGCCCGTCAAGTTCGCGCGCCGCGTCTGCCCAGCGGCGGAGTTCGGCCGGGCTGACGCCGACGTAGCCTTCGCGCCCCATCTCCATCGACGTTTCGTACGAAAACGGGATCGTGATGTGTTTGGAGCCCTGCGGCGCGGGTCGCGGAGCGGAGTCTTCAGGTTGGTTGGGGTTGGAATGGATGGGGGTCATCGCACAACTCTCTTTCTCCGTGCACCGGGCACGGCAGATCCGACGCCTTCGAGAAGGGCCGAGCCGCAGAGAGTCAGAGACCCGTCAACTACGCACAGCAGGGGCACTGCTCAAGTTCTTATGACAGCCGGCTCTTCTTTCAGACAGGACAAAACGCGGGCGACGCTGAACTCAGGTCGTTGTCGTGGCGCGGGCCTCCGATCGCGTTGGACTGGCGGTTGACGGCGACTCTTGGCATGTCCGCTCGCTCCGTAAAACCGACGTAACAGCTGCTGCCGGGCAAATTGGCCGATGGTTCGAGTCGTTGGTGAGTCCTCGTCGCGACCGTGAACCGAGCCGCGAGGCGGGTCACCAGGCAGGACAGGGGGGTACTTCCGTCGGTTGGTCCCGCTTCCGGGCTGAACGCCGTGAACTCGTGGTTGAGGGCAGCTGCCGGCGATGCCAGGGCCGCGCCCAGGATCGCGAGCGCCGCCGCGCACATGGCGCCCAACGACCTGCGCCACGTAGTGATGCGTTTGCTCATCACTTTCGACTCCTTCTCTGATGGATGGATTGGTTGATGGAATTGCCCGATGAAAAGGGGCGAGGAAGATCGATCGGGACTGGCGCATCGTCGAGGACGCGGCAGGTGACCATGGGGCCGGAAAATGGTCCCGAAAAGCGCTGTCTGCTTCTGGCGGCAGAGCGACCATGGTTTCCCTCCACGAGTCGGATCGCCTCCCTGGCATCTCCGACCCGATTGCAGTTCCCTTGCTACCTATTCGGCCAGCCGGCCAAGTTTCCCATAACTTTTGGCAGATTTCTCATTGGTATGGGAAATTTCGCGGGATCTTCACAATCGGCGGCTGAACCCACTCGAAGCTTGCCGATCGGTGAACCCAAGGACGTAGACTTCCCCTCGCGAAGCGCGCCGGATCGGTCCGGTCGTGCGTCTCGCGTCCGGTGGCGGCCGCGTCAGCCGTCCGGGAACGGCTGGATCGGGATGCCGTGGTCGGTCTCCCGCATCCCCAACTCGTAGGCGGCGCCGCCCGCAAGGGTCAGATGGCGCGCCGGGACCCCGGGGCGCTCGACCGTCAGGGCGAGGTCGGCGATCGAGCAGTTGACGGTGTGGTGCTCGCCGCCCTTCGGATCGGCGTAGACCCAGCCGACGAAGCCCTGCCGGGGCGCCTCGACCCACCCGTGGACGACGATGTCCTTGCCGGGCAGGAGGAACGAGCAGCCCTCCGGCGACTCCTCGATCGACGCCGAGCGGACGTGGCCGAGGCCGCCCAGCCGGTGGCGGACGCCGTCGAGCGCCAGCATCCCCGACGGCACCCAGGGGCTCAACCGACCGCCGAGCCTGACCTTGGCGGCGCCGGCGTCGAACCAGGTGCCCGCCGAGTCGGCGAAGCCGGTGCCCTCGAGCCAGACCCAGCGCTCGGCGTGCTCGCTGCCCCAGTTGTGGCCGACCATCCCCGGCCAACCGTCGATCTCGATCGAGCGGCCGCCGACCTCCAGGGCGCCCTCGAAGAGCGCCGCGGGGACCGGGGCGACGAACTTCGTCCGCGGCAGCGGCGCCGCGTAGAGCCAGTCGGCGGGCAGGTAGCGGCAGGGCTCGGCGTCGCCGGCGAAGCGCAGGGACCAGTTCGCCGCGAGCGCCTCGGTGTCGAGCGCGCCGCGGGCCTCCCCCGGCCCGATCTCCGCCCCGGCGACGCGGATCCACGACGCGGCCGGCGCCGACACCTCGCTCGCGGGCACCGTCACCTTGGTCGCCTGCGGCGCCGGCGCGTCGCGGTCAAAGAGCGTGAACCAGATCGAGCCGGTCGGCTCCCGCGCGGGCCGCTTGTGGACGGTGTGGCGGATCCAGATCCCCAGGCCACCCCCGGGCCGACAGGCCTTGACGTAGAAGCTCTCGTAGTGGCCGGCCTTGGCGGCGACCTCCCCGAAACGCGCCCGTTCCTCCACGGCGAGAGCCTAACCGCCTCGCTGGCACTTGGCCGGCCGGCCAGTTAGGCTCGCACCGTGCAGGGAGCCACCGCGGAGAGATTCGTCGTGTTCGCGCTGCGGGTGCTCGCGGTCGCCTTCGCCGTGGTCGGCCTTCTCTACCTGGTCCTGCCGAGCCCCTCGCTCGACTTCATGTCGAACGTCGGCGAACTCTTCGGCAACCACACTCGCGCCGCCCACACGCGCGAGTACCTCTGGCTCTCGCTCGGCTTCGCCTACATGGTGGTGATCACCGGCATCTGCCTGATCGCCCAGTCCGACCTCGTCCGCTTCCGCCCGCTGCTCCTGCTGCTCGCCGCCGGCAAGGCCGCCTCCTCCTCGACCTCGCTCGCCTTCTTCCTGCTCCAGGAACATGCCTTCGCCTACCTGCTGGGGGCGCTGGTCGACGGCTCGCTGATCCTGCTGGCGCTGTGGCTCTACGTGCTCGCCGGGCGGGTCGAACCGCCGCCGGGGACGGGTGGCGCGCGGCGGACCGGCCTCGGCGCCGCCGAACGGCGCACCCTGAGCGCGATCTGCGCGGCGATGGCGCCGGGCATCGACGGGCTGCCCGCGGCCGAGCGCGAGGTCGAGGTCTCCGGACCGGTCGCCGACTTCCTCACCGCGGTCCCGCCCCACCTCCTGCTGCAACTGCGGCTCGGCCTGCGCGCCTTCGAGTGGCTGCCGTTCCCGCGCCGCTTCAGCCGCCTCGACCCGCCTCGCCGCGAGCGCTTCCTCGCCCGCCTCGAGGGCACCCGCTCGGCGCTGAAGCTCGACCTGCTGCTGATCGCGAAGCTCTTCTCGACGCTCGGCTACGCGGCGGCGCCGGCTGTAGGGGAGCGGGTCGGCTGCGAGCTGCGCTGCGCGCTCGCCGATGGCACCGTGCCCGAGCCCGCGGGCTCGCTCGGCGACACCGAGCCGCGCCCCGAGGGCGAGGAATGCGACGTCGTCGTGATCGGATCCGGCGCCGGGGGCGCGGTCGCGGCGACGGAGCTGGCCGAGGCCGGCCTCGACGTGCTGGTGCTCGAGGCGGGCCGCCACCACGACCGCGAGAGCTACCCCCGCAACCAGCTCGAGGCCGTCCGCGCCCTCTACCGCGACGCCGGCCTGACGATCGCCGCGGGCAAGCCGAAGATCCCGGTGCCGGTGGCGAGGACCGTGGGCGGCACCACCGTGGTCAACTCGGGCACCTGCTTCCGCGCCCCCGAGGAGGTGCTCGAGGACTGGGCGGCGCGCTTCGGGCTCGAGTGGGCGCGCGACCTGGGCGAGGACTTCGCCGAGGCCGAGGCGATGCTGCGCGTGCGGCGGCTCGACCCGGAGCGGATGGGGCGCAACGGGCAGCTGGCGATGGAAGGCGCGGCGGCGCTCGGCGTCGGCGGCGGGCCGATCGCCCGCAACGCGGGCGCCTGCGTGCAGTGCAGCTCCTGCCCGCTCGGCTGCCCGATCGACGCCAAGCGCGGGATGCACGTCAGCTACCTGCCGCGGGCGGTGGCGGCGGGCGCGCGGCTGCGGGCGGGGGTCGAGGTCCGCCGCATCCTCGCCGAGGGCGGGCGCGCGGTCGGGGTCGAGTGCCGGACGGGCGGCGGGGGCGAGCGCGCGGCATCGACCTTCACCGTGCGGGCGCGGCGCGCGGTCGTCCTGGCGGGCGGCGCCTTCGGCACGCCGGAGCTCCTGCTGCGCTCCGGCCTCGGCTCGGGCGCGGTCGGCGCCAATCTCCACGTCCACCCCGCCTGCTGGGTCGGCGCCCGCTACGAGGAGGAGGTCCGCGGCTGGGAGGGCGTGATGCAGAGCTACTTCCTCGACGAGTGGGAGGCGCAGGGGATCCTGCTCGAGGCCACCTTCACGCCGCTCGCCTTCGGCGGCGCCTGGCTGGTCGGCACCGGCGCCGAGCACCAGCGGGCGATCCTCGACTATCGCCAGATGGGCTCGATCGGGGTCCAGCTCACCGACCGCTCGGCCGGCCGGGTCAAGCTCGGCGCCGGCGCCACGATGCGCGCCTCCTACGAGCTCACGCGCGAGGACGCCGCCCGGATCGCCTTCGGCATCGCCCGCGCCGCCGAAGTCCACTTCGCCGCCGGCGCCACCGAGGTCTATCCCAACGTCGCCGGGGTGAAGGCGCTGCGCCGGGGCGACCTGGCCAGCTTCGAGGCAAGGCGGTTCAAGCCCGCCGACCTCCGCCTCGAGGGCTTCCACCCGATGGGCACGGCCCGGATCGCCGCCGATCCCCGCCAGGGCGCCTGCGCCGCGGACGGCTCGCTGCACGGCACCGAGCGCCTCTACGTCGCCGACGCCTCGCTCTTCCCCACCGCGCTCGGGGTCAACCCGATGATGACCATCATCGCCTGCGCCAAGCAAGTTGCCCGCGAGGTCGCCGGCGCATCCGAGCGCCCCCGGCCGCGGCCCGCTGCCCGGCGGGGCGGCACTCCTCGCGGTCGCGATCGCTTGGCTCAGTTCGGCCGGCGGTTGTCGTAGAGGTGGATCGCCCAGGAATAGCTCGCGACGATGATCGCGACGCTCCAGGCGAGGGCGAGGATCGCCTCGGAGCCGATGTGGGTGCCGGTCAGGAGGCCGCGGACGGTTTCGGCGACCGGAGTGAAGGGCTGGTATTCGGCGAACTGCCGGAGGCCCGCGGGCATGCTTTCGGTGGGGACGAAGCCGCTGCCCAAGAGCGGCAGGAGGACGAGGAACATCGGCGTGTTGCTCGCCGTCTCGACGCTCTTGGCGGCGAGGCCGAGCGCGGTCGCCAGCCAGATCAGGCCGAGGCCGAACAGCCCCAGCACGCCGGTCGCCGCCAGCCAGTCGAGCGGGTCTGCGGTGGGCCGGAAGCCAAGCGCGAGGGCGAGGGCGAGCACGATCAGGAGGCTGACCAGGACCTGGATCAGCGCCGCCAGGACGTGGCCGCCGAGCACCGCGGCGCGGGCGATCGACATCGTGCGGAAGCGGTCGGTGATGCCGCCGGTCATGTCCATGGCGACGACGATCGCGGTGCCCTGCACGGCGGCGGCGAGGGTCATCAGCAGGATGCCGGGCACGACGTAGTTCAGGTAGGCCTGGCGGCCGGAGTGACCGCCGGCGAATTCCGCCCCCAGGCCCTCGCCGAGCCGGCCACCGAAGACGTAGACGAAGAGGAGCAGGAAGACGATCGGCATCCCGATCAGGAGCACCGTCATCGACGGATACCGCTCCAGCCGGCGCAGGTTGCGGCGCAGCATCGTCCGCGAGTCCGAGAGCGTCAGGGCGAGGGAGCTCATCGCGAGGCGAGCGCCTCCTCGGTCGCCCCACCGGTGACGGCGAAGAAGACGTCGTCGAGGTCGGGGCGATGGATCGAGATGTGCTCGACCTCGACCCCGCCCTCCTCGAGGGTCGCGAGCAGCCGCCGCAGCGAGGCCACCCCACCGTCCTCGGGTACCCGCAGGGCCAGCCGCTCCTCGTCGGCGGTGGCGGCCTCGAGCAGGTCGGCGGCCGCCCGCAGCGTCGTCGCGGAGGCGAACTCGAGCTCCACGTGGCCGCCCGGGACGCGGCGCTTCAGCTCCGCCGGGGTCCCCTCGGCGACGATCCGGCCGTGGTCCAGCACGGCGATCCGGTCGGCGAGATGGTCGGCCTCGTCGAGGTACTGCGTGGTGAGGAAGATCGTCGTCCCTTCGGCGACCAGCCCGCGGATCGCCTCCCACATCGTGCGCCGGCTGCGTGGGTCGAGTCCGGTCGTCGGCTCGTCGAGGAAGATCACCGGCGGCGAATCGACCAGCGTCATCGCCAGGTCGAGCCGCCGGCGCATGCCACCGGAGTAGGTCGAGGCCGGGCGGTCGGCGGCCTCGAGCAGGTCGAAGCGTCCCAACAGCTCGTCGACCCGCGCCCGTGCCGCCTCGCGCCCGAAGTGCTTCAGGTCGGCGATCAGGCGCACGTTCTCCCTGCCGGTAAGCAGGTCGTCGACGGCGGAGAACTGGCCGGTGACCCCGATCGCCGCTCGCACCCCATCGGGATCGGCGCCCACGTCGCGTCCCGCCACCCGCAGCTCGCCCGCGTCGGCGGGGATCAGGGTCGAGAGGATCCGCACGATCGTCGTCTTGCCCGCCCCGTTGGGCCCGAGCAGGGCGAACACCGTGCGCTCGGCGACCGTCAGGTCGATGCCGTCGAGCACCACCGCCTCGCCGAAGGCCTTCCGTACCCCGCCGGCCGCGATTGCCCAATCGCTCACTGGCCATCCCCCGCCGGCAGCTCGCCGGCCTTGACCAGCTCGGAGCGGCGCGCCTCCCACTCCCCTTGCATCCGCGGGATCGCCTCGACCAGGAAATCGGCGAAGGCGGTCATCTCGAGCAGCAGCGCGCGCCGGGCGGGCGGCGCGTCGCGCAGCACCTCGAGCCCCTCGCGCGCCAGGTCGCCCAGCTCCTCGTACTCGCCGACGTCCATCCCCAGCGCCTGCGGCGAGGTCATGTCGAGAGAGACCCGGTCCATCCGCTCCCCCGCCGCCCGCGAGCGGCGGACGATGTGCAGGACATCGAGGACCTTGACCGCCCCGGTGATCGCGCTGCGGCTCGCCAGCAGCGCCTCGGCAAGCTCGCCGATCGTCTGCTCGCGAGGATCGCAGACCGCGAGATAGCCGACCAGGCGACCCACCATCGGCGGGAACGAGTAGCGACGGGCGTAGAAGCGACCCGTGTGGTCGGCGAAGGTGATTTCCGCGTCGGTCGGCACGCGCAGCAACATACACGAATCACTTAGATAACGGAAATTTGTGTTATCTCAGATACCTCAACCAGGGGACGGATCGGGGGCCAGGGCGGCAAGCTCAAAGCCGACGGCTGAGGCCAACCGAGGCCAAGGCCCCACGGCACCACGCGAGCACCTCGCCGGCGGCCTGCCGCCGGCGGTCAGGCCCCGACGACCACGGAGCCGACGCGTCCGATGCACTCGAAGTGATCGTCACAGGTAAGGACCGTGGTGCCGTTGCGAGCCGCGACAGCGGCGATCCAGATGTCATTGGTGGGGATCGGCGTTCCGGCCTTGCGCAACTCGGCGACTATCTCCGCATACTGGCGGCTTGTCTCAGAATCGACCGGCAGCACCTGCACCACGGGGTTGTCGAGGAAGGCGTCCAGCTCGGCTTCGTTGCGCCGCGGCCTGTGGCCCAAAAGGAAGCCGGTGCGCAACTCGCCGAGCGCGACGGTCGGTACGCCCACCAGCTCGGCCCGGTCCAAGAGCGCCGCCACCTCCTCGTTTCCCCGCCGTAAATTGCTGTAAGCGGAGGTGTCGAGGCAGAAGGAGCTCAACGCCAGAGCTCCTCGTCGACCGCCTCGAACTGCGCGGTCGTCCGCTCGAAGTCGCGGAACTCGTCCTCGCTCCAACCCCCGGCGAGGCGGCCCAATCCGTTGGAGCGGACGCCCTGCTCGCCGAGCCCTTGTCCGAGCAAGTCGATGACCGTCTGGTTCAGCGACTTGCCCCTGCGGCGCTTCTCGCGCTCCAGAGCCTCGGCGAGGCTCGGCGGCAGGTTCCTGATCGTCAGTGCCTTCACGGCGTCGCCTTCCGGGTGCAGTCACACGATGCATTCATTTGCTGCAGAATTTTACAGCACTGGGAGATGGTCAAGCCGCGAGGGCGCGCTGGCGTTCGCCCGCCGCGGTCGCCAGTGCGCAGACCTCCTCCGGCGTGTCGGCGACGTGGAGGAGCTCTTTGTCGCCAGGGGAGATCAGCCCGTCCTCCTCGATCACGTTGTCGATCCAGGTCAGCAGCGGCCGCCAGTAGTCGCCGTCGACGAGGATCATCGGGAACTGGCGGATCCGGTGGGTCTGGATCAAGGTCAGGCCCTCGAACAGCTCGTCGAGGGTGCCGAAGCCGCCGGGCATGATCACGAAGGCGCGCGCGTAGCGGACGAACATCAGCTTGCGGGCGAAGAAGTAGTGGAAGTTCAGCGGCCGGGTCGCGTAGGGATTCGCCTGCTGCTCGTGGGGGAGCTCGATGTTGAGGCCGATCGACTCGCCGCCGACGTCGGCGGCGCCGCGATTGGCCGCCTCCATCAGGCCCGGCCCGCCCCCGGTGATGACCGTGAACCCGTGCTTCGACAAGCAGGCCGCGGTCTCGCGGCACAACTCATACCAGCGGTGCCCCTCCGAGACCCGCGCCGAACCGAAGATCGAGACGCCGTTCTCGACGTCGCGGAGGGCGTCGAAAGCGGAGTCGATCTCGGTCCGGATGCGCTCGACGCGGCGGTCGTCCTCGCCCTCGACGTCACAAGGGACGCGCAGCAGGTGCTCGTCGTGTCTGGCTCCCTCACCGGCGTTCAAGCCCGGCACTCTAGACGCCCCGGCCGACAGGGAGAGCCCATGATCAGGCGCTCGACAAGGCCTCGGTCGACTCAAGCTCCCTGATGATCGTCGCGGGAACTCCGGCGACAAGAGTCGCGGGCGGCACGTTATGGGTGACGACGGCACCGGCCGCGACGACCGAGCCCGCGCCGATGGTGATCCCTTGGAGAATCGTCGCGGCGGTCCCGATCCAGACGTTTCTCTCGATCGTGATCGGTGCCCCGGTGAGATAGTCCCGCCGCTGATCGGGCGGGACGGGATGGCCGCCCGTGACCAGATTGGCCTTGTTGGCGATCATCACCTCGTCCGCGATGTCGATCGGCGCGTGGCCCGTGAACATGCACCCGTAGCCGATGTGGACTCTCCTGCCGACCGTGATGTTCAAGCCGTGGTCGGCATAGAAAGGGGGGATCAGCGAGAGGGAGTGATCGACCGGCTTGCCGATCAGCTCCTCGAAGGCCTCTCGGATCCGCTCCGGTTCGTCGTAGCAATGGGCGCTGAGCTCGGCGGACAACCGGGTCGCAACCTTGACCCGGCCGAGTATCTCGCGGGCCTCGGGCGTCCTGGTCTTGATCCACCACTTCCGGTCGTCCACCGCTGCCTTCTATCACCGGCCTCGGCGGTCCGGGCGCACCCTGGCTGCGGGCCAGTAGGACACTAGGCTCATCGCATGGCCGACCTCCCCGAGCACGTCGCGACCAACCGCGCCTTCTGGGACAGGCTGGCGGCGAGTTACGTCGAATCGGGTCGGCATAACTGGGAACGGGAGGAACCGGCCTGGGGGATCTTCTCGGTGCCCGAGCGCGAGGTCGCCATGCTGCCGCGAGCGCTGGAGGGCCGCGACGCGATCGAGCTCGGCTGCGGCACCGGCTACGTCTCCGCCTGGCTGGCCCGGCGCGGCGCCCGCCCGGTCGGCATCGACAACTCCGCCAGGCAGTTGGAGACGGCGCGCGCCTTCTAGCGGGAGTTCGGGATCGAGTTCCCCCTCCTCCACGGCGACGCCGAGCACGTGCCCTGCCTCGACGCCTCCTTCGACATCGCGATCTCCGAGTACGGGGCGAGCATCTGGTGTGACCCCTACGCCTGGATTCCCGAAGCGGCCCGCCTGCTGCGCCCGGGCGGCGAGCTCGTCTTCCTCGTCAACTCCATCTTCACGATCCTCTGCGGCCCCGACGACGAGACGATCCCGGCCGGCGACCGGCTCCTGCGCCCGCTCTTCGGCATGCACAGGGTCGAATGGCCCGGCGAGGACTCGGTCGAATTCCACCTGCCGCCGGGCAAGATGATCGCCCTGCTCGGCGACTGCGGCCTCGAGGTCACCGAGCTGATCGAAGTCCGCCCGCCCGCCGGGGCGACGACGAGATCCACCAGCGTCGCCCTCGACTGGGCGCGCCGCTTCCCCTGTGAGGAAGTCTGGCGCGCGCAGAAGCGCGACTGAGCGCTCCGGCCAAACCTGATTGTCAGGGCGCCCTCAGCGACGCAGCTCGGTCCCCAGTCGGGCGGCCAGCCGCACCGAGGCTTCGATCTCGACCTTGCGGATCGAGACGCTCTCGACATTGAGCCCGAACGGAACCCCCAACCGCCGGCAGAACGCGATCAGGTCGACGGCCGTCGCAACCGCCTGCTCATAGGAGGCGTCGAGGGTATCGTCGGCGTGGCGCAGCTCGTTCTTGATCCAGCGCGGGACGGTGACGCCGAGCCACCGGAGGAACTCCAGGGTCTTCAGCGATCCGCAGACCGAGAAGCTGAGCACGATCGGCACCGGCGCGAGGTTCCGCGTGGCGCACTCGTGGTGGTAGTCGGAGATCAGGTCCTTGGCCGCGTTGACGTCGTAGACGATCTGGGTGATGAAGAAGGAGCAGCCCGCTCCCTGCTTCGCAATCAGCCGCAGGTGCTCATCGCCCTGGCGCGCGTGTCGCTCGGAGATCGCGACCCCACCGAGCGGCAGCTCCGGCTGCACCTCGGCGCGCAGCTCGTAGGCGCGGGCGAGCGAGGTGAGGACCGCCTTCTCGCGCGAGGAGGAACCGACGAACACCGTGAGCGCCCGCGAGGAATCCTGCTCCTCCAGCCAGGAGCGGAAACGATCCTCCCGGTACTTGCCTACCGCGCGGTAGACGATGGCGGGAACCTCCAGCCCGACGAGATCGCGGGCGAGATAATCGGCGGGGTCCATCGTCGGCAGGAACGGGAACGGGCGCTCGTCGGGATTGCGGTCGCTCTCGTCATCGATGTCGTAGAGGACGAGGCCGTCGATCACCAACGGCCGCAGCCGCTCCAGGGTGACCCGGCCGATCTCCGCGGCCTCCTCGGGGCTGGTCGTCAGTCGCGGCGGCGTCACCGCGAAGAGCAGGAACTCGCCCGACCCGGCAGCGATGTCCCGTTGCAGATTCACGCGCGGAACCGTAGCCGAGGGCCGGACGGGCGAAGGCGAACTTTCAATGGCCCGCAAGAACCTCGAACCGGTCCCTGGTGGACCTGGTGGCGAGGGTCCACTTCTCCGCCGACGGCGGCTGCTTCGCCTGCGAGCGCAGCGAGGTCGGCCCCGAGCTTCCGCGCAGCCGTAGGTGAGTAGCTCCACGGAGAGGTGCGGGGGTGGGGCGTGGTTGGTTGAGCTGGCGCCCGGGGTGGGGGCTCAGGCCGGCAGTGGCTCGGGCCGGGCCGATCGGAACCCAGGCGTCCCGGGCGTCTCGGAGGCGACCCGGGCAGGCTGTGGCCGCCTCCGAGACGC
>JAFDWF010000135.1 GCA_018268575.1 Actinomycetota bacterium | reverse complement strand
TGCTCGTCCTCGTCCTGGCGCTCGGTCAGCGCGACGCAGACGTCGAGCACGTGGGCGCCGCCTTCGACCTGGTCTTCGGCGACCTGGACGAGGCCGTCGTAGTCGTCGGCGAGCAGCATTTCCTTCGCTTTTTTCGAGCCTTGGGAGTTGACCCGCTCGCCGACCAGGGTCGGGCGCGGCTCCTGCACCAGGGGGGTCGAGGTCATCATCGAGGAGAGCTCGATCGGGCCCGGGGCGGGGCGGAGTGCGGCCGGGCGACCCTCGCCGACCCGCTCGCGGATTGCGCGGATGTGCTCGGGGTTGGTGCCGCAGCAGCCACCGACGACGCCGACGCCGTAGCGTTCGACGAACTCGCCCAGCGTCGCCGCCAGCGGACCGGGCTCTTCCGGGAAGATCGTCTCGCCGTCGGGGCCCTGCAGCGGCAGGCCCGCGTTGGGGATGCAGTGGACCGGCAGGGTGGAGGTCTCGCCGAGGAAGCGGATCGCGTCGCGCATGTCCTCGGGGCCGGTCGAGCAGTTGAGGCCGACCACGTCGACGTCGAGCGCGGTCAGCGTGGTCAGCACCGACCGGATATCGGTGCCGAGCAGCATCTTGCCCCCGTTCGGCAGTAGCGAGACGCTGATCTGGAGGGGCAGCGTGCGTCCGGTCTGCTTGAACGCCTCGCGGGCGCCGAAGATCGCCGCCTTCACCTCGAGGATGTCCTGGGCGGTCTCGATGATGATCAGATCGGCGCCGCCATTGACGAGGCCGGTGGCCTGCTCGGCGAAGACCTCAGCCAGGCGGCCGAAGGAGATGTTGCCGAGGGTCGGGTCGGTGGAGGCGGGCAGGAAGCCGGTCGGGCCGATCGAGCCGGCGACGAAGCGGCCAGGGCCGGCCGCCTTGCGGGCGATCTCGGCGGCCTTGGTGTTGATCTCCAGCGTGTGCTCGCCGAGGCCCCACTCCTCGAGCTTCAGCCGCGAGCCCTGGAAGCTGTCGGTCTCGACCACCTCGGCGCCGGCCTCCAGCATCGAGGCGTGGACGCCCTCGATCACGTCGGGGCGGTTCAGCACCAGCGCCTCGTGGCATTTGCCCAGCAGGCCGCCGTAGTCCTCCTGGGTCAGGTCGAACTGCTCCAGGGTCGCGCCCATGCCGCCGTCGAAGACGACGACGCGCTCCTTCACCGCCGCTAGGTAGTCGCGCTCAGCCATGAACATCACAGGCTACCGAGAGCGCCGTCGCGCCCCCGAGGGCGGCGTCGGTGGGGTCAGCGGCGCAGGCCGAGGCGGCGCTTCCAGTCGCGTCCGTTGATCAGCGTCGCGATCCGCGCGATCAGGTTGCGCCGGCCGCGGGTGTAGGGGTACCAGGTCGGTTCGCGGCGGCCGCCGAAGCGGGTGATCACCAGCGACTCGGTGCGGCAGAACTTGCGAATCCCCTGGGCGCCGTGGCGATAGCCGATCCCCGACTCCTTCCAGCCGCCCATCGGCACGTCGGAGGCGAAGTAGTTGACCAGGACGTCGTTGACGTTGACCGCGCCGCACTCGACCCGGCGGGCGACCCGTTCGGCGTTCTCGCGGGCGCCGAAGACCGAGCCGGAGAGGCCGTAGCGGGTGTCGTTGGCGAGCCGCAGCGCCTCCTCGGCGTCGCGCACCTTCATCACCCCGACCACCGGGCCGAAGGTCTCGTCGCGCATCACCTTCATCGAGTGGTCGACGTCGACCAGCACCGTCGGTTCGAAGTAGTCACCGGGGCCGGGGAGGCGCTTGCCGCCGGTCAGTGCGCGGGCGCCCGCGGCGAGCGCCTCGTCGACCTGGCCCTCGACGATCGCGGTCTGGTTGGGGGAGGTCATCGCGCCGAGGTCCATCGGGTTGCGAGCGTCGTCGGCGCCCTGGCGGATGCGGCCGACCTCGGCGGTCAGCTTGCCGACGAACTCGTCGTAGACGGGCTCCTCGACGTAGATCCGCTCGACCGAGATGCAGACCTGGCCGGAGTTGAACATGCCGCCCCAGGCGCCGGCGTTGGCGGCGCGGTCGACGTCGGCGTCGCGAAGGACGATCATCGGGTCCTTGCCGCCGAGCTCGAGGCTGACCGGGGTGAGCGTCTCGGCGGCGCGCGCCATCACCTTGCGGCCGGTCCGGTCGGAGCCGGTGAACTGGATGAAGTCGACGTTGTCGACCAGCGCGCCGCCGGTCTCGCCGATGCCCTGGACGACGTCGAAGACGTCGGGGCCGCCGATCTCGTGCTTCCACGCGTCGACTACCTCGGCGAGCCCGAGCGGGGTGAACTCAGAGGGCTTGATCACCACCGCGGCACCCGCCATCAGCGCCGGGATCGCATCGCCGACCGAGAGGATCAAGGGGAAGTTCCAGGGGCTGATGATCCCGACCACCGGGTGGGGCCGGTACTGCACCCGCAGCTTCTTCGCCGCCAGCAGCGGCGAGTGGGCGCGGACGCTCTCCTCGCCGATGAACTTGGCCGCCTGGGTGCCGTAGAAGTTGATCGTGTCGGCCAGGTAGGTCGGCTCGTTGGAGGCGTCGGCGCGCACCTTGCCGGTCTCCCGCTGCATCGTGTCGAGCACCCGGTCGGAGTTGTCGAGCAGCCAGTCGCGTAGCTTGCCGAGCCAGTGGTAGCGGCCCTCGATCCCCATCGCCTCCCAGTCGGGCTGCGCGGCCCGCACCCGCGCCACGGTCGCCGCGACCGCCGCGGGCGGGTCGATCGGCAGCCGGGCGATCGACTCCCCGGTCGCCGGGTTCAGGACCTCTAGGGTTTCGGCGACCGCCGCCCCCACCGCGCCGTTCGCGCCCTCGGTCTGCGTGCCGGTACCCACGGTGCCGCTCTCCATGCTCACTCCTCCATCCCCGTTTGGCTGGTCAGCCAACTTTAGCCGGGTCGGCACTCCGCGTCAGGGAATCCGCCCGCGTGTCGGCCGTCGCCTGTGCGGGCTCAGCCGACGAAGTGCTGCACGACGACGGCGACGAACCCGGTCGCCAGCGCCCCGAAGAGGATGTTGAACTTCGCTTCGAGCTTGCCGAACCGGTCGTTCATCTCGGAACGCAGGCCCGTCTCGACCTGCCGGATCTCCCGCCTCACCTCGCGGAAGTTCTCCTCGGTCCGCTGCGCGAATTCATCCATCCGTTGGTCGTTCCACGTGGCCCGGGTCGACTCCATGGGACCACTGTAGGGAGGATTTACGCGCGTGTGGGCGACATAAGTGGACCATTTGTGTGGCATCTAGTCGCCGCTCTCCATATGGCCGAATCCACGGTTTTCGCCCGGGATCCATTCCAGTCCCTCGATCAAGGTCGATATCGAAATCCCCAGCGCTCCCGCGATCTGGATCAAGGTTGCGATTCGCGGCTCGGCGTTGCCGTTCTCGATCTTGTTGAACTGCTTCAGGTCGACCTCGGCCTTGGCGGCGATCTTCTCTTGCGACCACTCAAGGCCTTCGTCCCGAAGCTCTTGTCGTCGCGCTTCGATTCGCTTTCCGATGACCGAAAGGACTAGATCCAGATCCCTCTCGGAGCGCATGGCGAAGGGGTACAGTGCGCAGACAACGAATTCCACGGACAAAACGCCTTATCGGTCGAATTCGCCCCAATTCGCAAGTTCGTAGAAGCGGTGAGGCCGGTCCTGGGGGTAAGTCGAACCGTCCCGAATCCTTGGGTCGGGGATGGACGGTGGTCATACGACAGATCCACTACTCGTACTCGCTGCTCGGCTTGAGTGGTTTCGCAACGCGCGAGGGCTGACGGTCGACTCGCTGGTGGAGCGTTCATCTCTCGCCCGGGGGCAGGTCGATGCAGCCTTGGCCGGGAGTGAAAACGTCGGCATTTTCGCCATCGTCAAGCTGGCCGGCGCACTCGGCGTCAAGCCGACCGAGCTATTGGACGGGATCGTCTGGATCCCGCGTGAGGGTGGCGGCGAATTTCGAGTCGAAGAGCCAGCAGGCAATTAGCCGCCAGCTTCGACTTCGACGATTTCGCCGGCGCCGTTCACTTCGGTTTCCGGCAGGGCGGTGGAGATGTCGGCGACGAAGGTGCCGCCGGGGGCGACGCCGGCGGCGGTCTTTGCCTTCTCTTCGCCGGTCAGGCCCGCCGCGACTTCGTAGCCGACCGTGTACTTGCCCTGGCGCACGGCGCTCAGCTTCCAGACCGCTTCCACCGACTTGCCCGGCTTCAGCGCCCCGAAGGAGTAGGTCTTCGACCCCGAGGTGGTGGCGCCGCCCGGTTCGGAGGAGCCGGCCAGACGGGGGTAGGTCGCCGCCAGCACCCAGACGGGACGGTCGCCGTTGGCGAGGCCGGGCGCGGGATCGTGGACGGAGAAGGGGATCTGGGCAGTTTTGCCTTCCTTGCCCTCGATGTTCACGGTGATGGCCAGCGCGGGGACCGTCTTCTTGCCGGTGTTCTTCACGTCGATCTTCATCAGCGAGGTCTGGCCGACCACCTGCCGCGAGGGGAAGCTCGCCCCGGTCACCTTGACCGCGTAGGTGCCCGCCGGCTCGCCCGAGTCCGAGGACGATTCCCCGCAGGCAGGGAGCAGCACCGCCACGGCCAAGGCCGCGGACCCCACCGCGACGGCTCGGAGGCGGGCACCCCGGCGACGTGTTCCGGCTCCCCGCAAAGCGAGGCGAACATAGCACGGGGAATCCCCGCAACGGAGCCATTTTCGGCCGCTTCCTCGGGTTAGCGCGATCTCAATATGGAGCTAACGGAACGGGCCGATCCATCCCATAGACTCCCGCCGGAAGAGTGGGGTCGCCGCGTCGGGAAGGCGCGGCCGGCTGGAGGAGCAGATGGTCGGATCCGCAGTGAACAGGGCGTTCCTGCCCGCCAGGTCGGTGTTCGAACAGGTGGGGGAGCTCGTTCTCCTGACCGGTCGCACGATCGCCTCCGCGATCCGTCCGCCCTACCCCTATGGCGAGGAGTTCATCGGCCAGTTCCTCTTCGCCTTGCAGCTGTGCTGGTTCCCGCTGCTGGTCTCGACCGTGGCGATCAACTTCGGCGCCCCCGGCCTGCAGGCGGCCAACTTCCTCACCCTGTTCGGCGCGCTCGACCGGTTGGGCGGCTTCTTCGTCCTCGCCGCGATCCGAGAAATCGGACCCTTCGTGACCGGCGTCTGCGTCGCCGGGATCGCCGGCACCGCGATCACCGCCGACCTCGGTGCCCGCAAGATCCGCGAGGAGCTCGACGCCCTGCAGGTGCTCGGCGTCGACCCGATCAAGAACCTGGTCGTGCCCCGCTTCCTCGCCCTGATGCTGATCACCGGGCTGCTCGACGTCTTCGCCATCATCGCCGGCCTCTCCGGCGGCATCCTCACCGAGCTGCTCTACCACCAGAGCCTCGGCGGCTTCTTCGCGACGCTCTTCTCGCAGGCCTCGGTCACCGACCTCTGGGGTTCGGTGCTGAAGTGCACGCTGTTCGGCGCGATCATCGCGATCGTTTGCTGTTACAAAGGGATGACGGCTTCGGGGGGCGCCGCGGGCGTCGGCCGCGCGGTGAACGAGGCGGTCGTGATCTCCTTCCTCGCCTTCTTCGCCTTCAACTACGTCTTCACCCAGACGCTGCTGGCGACCAACCCCGAACTACAGACGATTCGATGAGCGCGAAGCGACCAAGCGTCGCTATCTGGCTCTGGCTCTCCGCGCCGGGCGCGAAGCGCGATCCGTCATGAACGCCTGGCTCGAAGTCCCGAAGGGCTGGCTCGACTCGCTCGGCGAGATCGCCCGCTTCGGCGGCCGCGTCGCGATGCTCGTCTACAGCGGCCGGGTGCTGCGCTTCTTCGGCGAGGCGCTGCGCCAGGCCGGGATCCTGATCCTCGGCTCGGCGCTGGTGATCTGGGGCCTCGTCTTCGTCCTCGGCCTGCAGTGCGGGATCGAGGGTGCCTACCTCTTGCGCGCCAACGGCGCTCCCGCCTACGCGGGCGTCTTCTCCGCCTGGTGCGACCTGCGCGAGGTGCTCCCCTATGCCTTCGGCTACATGCTCTCGGCCAAGGTCGGGACCGGGATCGTCGCCGAGCTCGGCGCGATGCGGATCTCCGACGAGATCGACGCGCTCGAGGTGATGGGTGTGCCGCCGATCACCTTCCTCTGCGCCACCCGCCTGCTGGCCGCCTGGATCGCCTTCCCGTTCATGTACCTGGTGGCGATCGGGGTGATGTACCTGGCTTCCTACATCGCTGTGGTGAAGCAGATCGGTGACGCCTCGTCGGGCGGCTACCTGCTGATCTTCTGGCAGTTCCAGAACCCGCCCGACGTGATCTTCAGCCTGATCAAGGGGATGGTGATGGCGACCGCGATCGTGCTGGTCGGCTGTTACTACGGCTATACGGCTTCGGGAGGCCCGGTGGGGGTGGGGACCGCGACGGCGAAGTCGATGGTCCTGAACATCGTCTTAGTCCACATCATCGGCATGCTTGGGACCCTGGTCTTCTGGGGAGCGAATCCACGTGCTCCAATAGGAGGGTGAACGTGCGCAACGACGAGGAAGAGCGCTTCAACGAGATCGAGGAGGAGCGGTACGAGGCCGAGGCGGAGACCAGTGCCGAACTGGCCGCCACCGAACCGGAGGACCCGGCCGCCGTTCCTACCGCCGCCGCGGCACCGCACGGCGGCGGCGACGAGGGCCCTTACGTGAGCGAGGACGGCGCCGTCATGGGGCGCGACTTCGTCATTCCCGGGGTCGACCCACGTGAGCACGATCCCTACCGCTTCCACACCGGCCGCAAGCGCGACCACGGCGGCGAGGACGCGATCGAGATCCTCGACCTGGTCAAGCAGTTCGGCCGCGCCCGCATCCTCAACGGCTTGAACCTCGGCCTGCCCGAAAACCAGGTCTCGATGGTGCTGGGGCCGTCGGGCACGGGCAAGAGCGTGTTGATCAAGCACATCGTCGGCCTGCTCTACCCCGACCACGGCGACGTCCTCGTGCACGGCGAATCGATCCCGAACATGACCGACGACGAACTCTTCGAGGTGCGCAAAAAGTTCGGCCTCCTGTTCCAGGACGGGGCCCTCTTCGGCTCGATGAACATCTACGACAACGTCGCCTTCCCGCTGCGCCAGCACACCGACAAGGGCGAGGAGGAGATCGGCGAGATCGTCAACCGGCGGCTGAAAGAGGTCGGCCTCTCCGAGGCCACCTACAAGATGCCGAACGAGCTCTCCGGCGGAATGCGCAAGCGCGCCGGGTTCGCGCGGGCGCTGGTGCTGGAACCGGCGATCGTGATGTTCGACGAGCCCGACTCGGGCCTCGACCCGGTCCGCACGGCGCTGCTCTGCGAGCTGATCCGCGAGATCCACGCCGAGAACGGCGGCTGCTACCTGGTGATCTCGCACGACCTCAACACCGCGCGGCGGATCGCCGACTTCATCGCGGTGCTGTGGAGCGGCAAGATCGTCGAGTCGGGACCGAAAGAAGAAGTCTTCGACTCGTCCAACCCGTTCGTCAGCCAGTTCCTCCACGCCGACGTCACCGGCCCGCTCTCGATGGACTGACCCGTAGATGGACGGCCGCCGTCGCCCGTTCGGGGCGATCGCCGCGTGGTCGGTGCGCCATGCCCGCGCGGTGCTGGCTCTCGCCACGCTGGTCGCCGTCGCGGCGGCGGTCGCGGCGACGCAGGTAGACACCGACGCCGGGCTGGGGACCCTGGTCGGGAAGAGCGACCCGACCTACGAAGCGACCCAGCGAGCGCGGGCCGAGTTCGGCGAAGAACCGGTCGTCGTCCTGGTCAAGGAGAGCCTGCCGAAGTTGCTGCTCGGCAAGGACCTGCTGCGCCTGCTGCGGCTCGAGGGCTGCCTCTCGGGCAAGGTGCCGAAGGGCGCCCAACCGGTGCCCGGGGCCTGCACGGGGATCGCCGAAATGGACCCGGTCGAGTTCCTCGCCGGCCCGGCCACCTTCCTCAACGAGGCGGTGGTGCAGATCGACGAACAGCTGACGCGGATCTCCAAGCAGCTCTCGCCGACGCAGCTGCGCGAATACCTGCTGACGGTCGCGACCAAGTACGGGATCACCTCGGCGCCCTCGATCACCAACGAAGAATTCGTCTCCACCGTCGTCTTCGACCTGGCCAAGGCGCGCGGCACGCCGAAGGCGCGGTTGGCCTACCTCTTCCCCAGCTCGCACGCCGCCCAGATCGTGATCAGGCTGAAACCGGACCTGAGCGAAGCCGAACGCCACCGCGCTATCGGCCTGATCGAGGAAGCGGTGGCGGAAACGACGCCGCGCAAGGCCTGCGGCGAAGGCGGCAAGGCCGAACCGTGCTTCGTCCTTTCCGCCGGCGAATACGTCGTCACCGGGGCCCCGGTCGTGGTCGACGCCGTGGCCCGCGCCCTGAAGGATGCCCTGCTCCTCCTTTTCGCCGTGGCGATCGTGGTGATGGCGATCGTCCTCCTGCTCGCCTTCCGCTCCCGCCTGCGCCTGCTGCCTCTGGCGCTCGCCCTGGCGTCAGCCGCGATCGTCTTCGGCCTCCTGGACCTCGTGGGCGGCAGCCTGACGATGGCCTCGGTGGCGGTCCTCCCGATCCTGATCGGCCTCGCCGTCGACTACGCGATCCAGTTCCAGGCCCGCCTCGACGAGGTGCAGGCGACCGGCGCGGAGGGCGAAGCGGCGGCGCGGACCGCAGCCAACCTCTCCGGCCCGACGATCGCCACGGCCTGTCTCGCCACCGCGGCCGGCTTCCTCGTACTGCTCCTCAGCCCCACGCCGATGGTCCGCGGCTTCGGCCTCTTGTTGGTGCTAGGCGTCGTCCTGTCCTTCATCCTGGTGCTGACTGCCGGGTTCGCCGCCTTGAGTCTGCGCCGACCGGGGGGGTGGCGCCGTGGGGGGGACCATCCTGAGGAAGCTTTAGCTACCGGAAGGATGGTGGGCCCCCACGGTGACAGGACCCGCCCGTTGCAAGCACTTGTCTCGCTGGCCATCGGACGGCCGGTGCTCGTATTAACCCTTGGAATCGTCCTCGCCGCGATCGGCTGGACCCTCGGCACCCAGATCGACACGGTCTCGGAAGTCCGCCAGCTCGCCCCCCACAACCTCGCCGCGGTCGAAGACCTGAACACCTTCGAGCAGCCCACCGGCACCACCGGGAACCTCGAAGTCCTGGTCGAATCCGATCGCCTCACCGATCCGGCGACGATCGAATGGATGGCTGGCTTCAAGCGTCGGGTACTGGCGCACGACGACGTCACGGCCGGTCCGGCCCTTTCTGACTTCCTCACCCGCGGCGAAGGCAAGGTGACCAAGTCGGGGATCGAAGCGACCCTCGCGGCGCTCTCCGCCTACTCGCTGCGCCAGGTCGCCCCGATCGACCCGAAGACCGGCAAGGTTGGGAACGTCGCCCTGCTCAGCTTCGGCATCAGCTCACAGACCCTCGCCGAACAGAACGAGTTGCTCGACAGCGTCCGCACCCAGATCGGCACTCCGCCCGCCGGGGCCACGGTGCGCCTCGCCGGCCTGCCGGTGGTCGCCGCCGAAGCCGCCTCCGAGCTCTCCTCGAGCCGTTATTGGCTGGCGCTCGCCGGGCTCGGCGCCGTCGCCCTCGTCCTGCTGGCGCTGCTGCGCTCGTTCCGGCGCGCGCTCGTGCCGCTCTTGCCGACCGTGCTCGCCACCGGCTGGGCCTCGCTCTTGATCTGGCTCACCGGCATCCCGCTGAACCCGATGTCGGCGGCGCTCGGGGCGCTGACGATCGCGATCGCCACCGAGTTCGCGGTGATCCTCGGCGGCCGCTTCGAGCAGGAGCGCTCGGTCGGCGCCGACACCGCCGCGGCGCTCCGCCGCGCCTACGCCCGCACCGGCGCCGCCGTGCTCGCCTCGGGCCTCACCGCGATCGCGGGCTTTGCCGTCCTCGTCGCCTCCGACATCCAGATGCTGCGCGACTTCGGCGCGGTCACCGTGATCGACCTCGCCGCCGCGCTGCTCGGCGTGATCGTGATCCTCCCGGCGACGCTCACGCTGCTGGAGCGCCGGCGCCCGCCGAGCGGGGAGGGGGCGTGAAAGGCAGCCTCACCAACCGCTACTCGCTGCTGGTCGGGCTGGTCTTCCTGGTGCTGATCGGCATCGCCACGCTCCACACCCTGAGCGGTGGCGGCGAAGACATCCTCGGCCTCGACGAACAGCCGCCGCGCTGGCCGATCCCGGAGTTCGCCGTCCCCGCCGCCGCCGGGCGGCTGGAAGGCGACGCCAACATCTACCAGGACGACTGCGGCAGCTCCTCGCTGCCCTGCCCGGAAAGCTCGCAGCGCCTGCCCGCCTGCCGGATCACCACCGCCGGCGCGATCCGCGTCTGCGATCTCTTCGGTCGGCCGCTGGTGATCTCGTTCTGGTTCGGGACCAGCAACGAATGCGAGCGCGAGCAGGGTGTGGTCAGCCAGGTCGCGGAGAGGTACCGTGGACGAGTGAACTTCCTCTCACTGGACAGCCTCGATTCGCGTGGCTCGGTGAGGGAGCTGGTCGCCCGCCACGGCTGGAAGATGCCGGTCGGGTTCGACCGCGACGGGGCGGTGGCGGCGCTGTTCAAGCTCGCCGCCTGCCCGACCTTCGCCTACGTCTACCCCGGCGGCACCCTGCAGAGCGCCGGGATCGGCTACTTGGGCGTCGGGTCCTTGAGTCAACATGTGGATGAACTTCTGAGCGCGACGCGGGTGGCGGAAAGGGGCTGAGGAGATGGCGAGCGCCGAAGGGGCACGAGTCGGGATCGGTTGGGAGCCGGCGCCGAGGTCGGGCTGGGTGGCGCCCCATCTGGAGGCGGAGTTCCCGGGGCTCTCGCTGGCGACGGTGGAGGTCGACGGCCGACCGCGCCGCAGCCCCGAGCCGGTGCGCCGCCGGCTCCGCGACCTCTCCGACCGGCTCTTCGGCGCCGAGGCGATCCGCCTGCGCGGTCGGCCGATCCCCTGGGCCTACAGGGTCTTCTTCCGCCAGATCGGCCTAGACCCCGACCGCGACCGCACCCCGGTCGAGCAGCTGGTCCTCGACCGCCTCCAGGACGGCGGCTTCCGCAGCCGCGGATTGCCCGCCGACGCGCTGACCATCGCCACCGTGGAGACCGGGGTCGCGTTGCGCGCCTTCGACGCCGACCGACTGGAGGGCGAGCTCTGCATCCGCGATGCCGCCCCCGGCGAGTCGCTGCCCGGGCGCTCCTCCGAGCTCGCCCGGGGGACGCTGACGATCGCCGACGAATCGGGCCCGGTCGGCCTCCTCTTCGGCGCCACCGCGACGGACCGCGAGGTCGACCGTGACAGCCGCCGGATCACCGTTGCCGCGGTCGGCGTGGGAGCGGTGCCGAGGATCGCTGTTGAGGAGGCGTTATGGATTGCCGCCTCGGCCCTCGAGGCGGCTTAGAATCTGCTTATGGCGGGAGTACTGGAAAGGGAGCCCATGTCCTTTGTCACCCACGGGGTTACAAAGGACATGGGGCTGGCGGTCGATGAGCGCCGGGCGCGGGCCGAGCTGCGGCGCCAGGTCGGCAAGCTCGAGCGCGAGCTGGCCGGGCTCGTCGCCGAGGGGCTCGGGCGGGTGCACGTGCCGCACCGGGTCGAGGCCGCCGGGGCGCCGCGCGTCCTCGGGCTCGGCGGGCTCGAGGAGGTGCGCGACGCGCTCGCCACTCGCGTCGCCGAAGCGCACCGTGCCCTCGCCGAGCGCGCCTTGGTCGAGGAGGCCAACCGCGAGCTGCTCGGCGAGATGTTGGCCGCGCCGCAGAGCTACCGCTGGGTGCGGGTCAGCCGCGCCGACGTCGGCGAGCCGGGCTGCGGCGGCTGGCACTCGCGCCCCGCCCTCGGCCCGCTCGGGATGCTGATGGGCTGGTGGCGGGTCAAGGTCTCATCCGGATGCCCGAGGGCCGGGCGGCTGGCGGCCGTCCCCCCGGATCCGACGAGAGGCCCGAGGCACCCTGGGGCAAGGCCCCGCTCGCCGAGCTGGCGATCCTCGCCGGGATCGTCTGCCTCGCGATCGGCATCTTCGGCTCGCACGAGGCGCTGATCGGCGTCGGCGTCGGCCTCGCCGCGGTCGGCGGCATGGAGGTGGCGATCCGCGAGCACTTTGCCGGCTACCGCTCGCACACGACCCTGCTCGCCGGCTTCGTCTTCGTGGTGGTGGTCGGCGTCCTCTTCTACGTGGCCGGGCTGGTGCTGGCCTACGCGCTGCCGATCGGCGCGGTCTGCTTCGCGATCGCCTTCTACCTGGCCCGCCGCGCATTCCAGCGCGCTTCCGGAGGCCTCAGCTTCCGGATCGGCGGAATGCGCGGCTAGCCAGGTCTGCGGGGCCGCCTTGGGGTTCGGGGGCTGGAGATGGTTGGTTCCTTGACATGGCACGCCCGGATGACGCACCCGGCACACTGCGCGCCTCAGCGTCCTCGGGCGAGCCTTTGCCCACCGGCAAAGGCTGCGCCCTGCGTCCTTGAGCCGCTTGGCCGGGAGCGCCCCCGGTCGCACCCTGTCAAGGAACCAACCATCTAGACGAGCACGCCGCTGGGCGCGCCGGAAGTGCGGGCCGCGAGCTCGGCGGAGAGGACCGAACGCTGGCGGGGGGTCAGGGTGCCCAGCTGCTTGTTCTCGCTCAGCGACAACGGCATCAGGAACTTGCGGGCGCGGGTCCGTCCCCAGCGGCGCTGGCTGGTGAGCAGCTCGGAGATGGTCATGCTCTCGGTCTGCCAGGGGCACTCGCGGACCACCTCGGCAGGATCGAGGTCGCCGCGCGCGACCGCGCGCTTCAGCTCGGCGCGAGCGAGCCGCACGGAGTTGGCGCGTTCGAGGGCCCTCATGTGTTGAGGCGGTTCCGGAGATGCGTTCGTCGTTGCGGGTGCCATCGCGGCAGCGTCCACTGGACTCCCCCCTTCAAAAGGAATCGTTAACTGGGTGGTCTCGTCGACGGTCCACCGAGGTCTCCTGCCTTCTTCGACGACCCGGCCGGGTGGTGGCCCGGCCGTCCCTTGGGTGGCGGCGACGAGGAGACGAAGCTACGTCTTCGAGGTGGCGGCCGTCAACCCGACCTCGACGCATCGACGCCCGGCCCGGTCGCTAAGAGCAACAATTTCGGACGAGCCCCGCGAACGTCCTTATCCGCACGAGTCTGAAACTACCCCCGCCGGGGGATGTCAACTGGTGGTTAAGGGGCGGTAACAGCTTCTTTAAGTCTCTAAACGCGCGGGAGCTCTGGGAAGCCCGCGATCGTCTTCTCGATCGTCGCCAGAGCGCGGTCGAGCTGCTCCCGGGTGTGGGTCGCCATCAGGCTCGTCCGCAGCAGCGCGCCGCCGGGCGGGACCGCCGGGTGGATCGCCACGTTGGTGTAGACGCCGGCCTCGAAGAGCGCCTTCCAGAGGAGCACCGCCTGCCAGTCGTCGCCGACCACGACCGGGACCACCGGGGTGGTGGCGGTGGTGCCGTCGGGCAGCGTCCCGGGCTCGACCACCTGGAGGCCGAGGCCGCGCAGGCCCTCGCGCAAGTATTCGGCGTTGCCGAGCAGGCGGGCGAAGAGCTCGGGGCCCTCGGCGCGGATCACCCGCAGCGCTGCCAGCGCCGCGCCGACCGCCGCGGGCACCGCCGAGGCGCTGAAGATGAAGGCGCGCGAGGAGACGCGCAGGTACTCGACCACGTCGGCGGGGCCGACGATGAAGCCGCCGCAGGAGGCGAGGCTCTTGGAGAAGGTCCCCATCCGCAGGTCGACCTCGGCCTCCAGCCCGAAGAGCTCCGCGGCGCCGGCGCCGCGGGCGCCGAGCACGCCGGCCCCGTGCGCCTCATCGACCATCAGCCGCGCCCCGTAGGTGCGGCAGAGCTCCACAATCCGTGGGAGGTCGCAGACGTCGCCCTCCATCGAGAAGACCCCGTCGACGACGACGAGGACACCGCCGCCGTCCTCGGCGGCGCGCCCCAGCATCTTCTCCAGTTTGTCCATCCGGTTATGGCGGAAGGGGCGCAGTTTGGCGCCGGAGATGCGGACGCCGTCGAGGATCGAGGCGTGGTCGCCGGTGTCGCAGATCACCGTGTCTGCGGGGCCGAGGATCGTCCCGATCGCGCCGACGTTGGCCTGGTAGCCGGTGGTGAAGACGATCGCGTCGTCGGTCCCCATCCATTCGGCCAGCTCGCGCTCGAGGTCGAGGTGGAGCGGCGTGGTGCCGTTGAGGAGGCGCGAGCCGGTCACCCCGGTCCCGTAGGCCTCGAGTGCCTCGCGCGCCGCTTCCTTCACCCGCGGATCGCCGGTCAGCCCGAGGTAGTTGTTGGAGCCGAGCATGATCGTCTCCCGCCCTTCCATCTCGACCACCGGGCCGGCCTGCGAGGTGAGCAGGCGGAAGTAGGGGAGGAGATCGTGCTCCTTGGCCGCTTCGAGCTGCTCCAGCCGGTCGTGGCTGCGGGCCTTCTCGAAGACGTCGACCGGGGCCTTGGCGGTCTCGCTCATCGAGAGCACAGTCTAGGTACAGCGACGGTGGAAAGGGCGGCAAACCCGCAGTTTGCGGGGTCACGGGCGGAGCGGGGAAGACCCGACCACACCCCTCGCTATTTTGGGTCCGGTGAGTGCCCACCACCTTGACGGGGAGATCGTCGCCGAGGAAGACGCGTCCGCCGGGGACGCCGTCGATCCGGTCCGCAGGCTTCCCGGCCCGGCGCCCGAGCCGGCGCTGCCGGTCCTGCGCGGCGAGGTGAAGACCGCCGCGATCGCCGCCGCCGGCGGGGTCCTCGCCGGGGCCGCGACCGTCGCCGCCGTCCGCGTCGTCGGGTCCGCGGTCGGCACTCGCGGTGGCGTCTCGCGCCGGCTGGCCCGGCGCCGCCGCCCGACCGGCAAGGTGATCGCCAGCCGCTCCTTCCTGGTCGACGTCCACCTTCTCGATCGTTAGACCTAGTGGCGGGAGTGGCCACGCTCGAGGTCGAGGTCCGACCTCCCTCGCCGTTCCGGCTCGGGCGCGGCTCGACCGATCGCACCCTGCGGGTCGAGCGCCGCGTCGCCAGCCGCCTGCTCACCGTCGATTGCGCACCGGTGGTCGTCCGCGCCTGGCCGCGCGGTGGTGGCCGGGTCGCCTTTCGCGCCGTCGCCGTCGACCCGGCCGCGGTCGCCGTCCCGGTCGCCTGCGAGGAGCTGCGCCCGGCGGGCCGCGCCGAGCTCGCCGTCGCGATCGAGCGCCTCCGCTTCGCCCTCGGCGTCGACGACGACATGGCCGCCTTCCGCCGGCGCTTCCACCGCGATCCGCTGCTCGGGCCGCTGCTCCGCCGCCTGCCCGACTTCCGGCCGCGGCGCCGGCTCTGGCCCTGGGAGGCGCTCGCCGCCGCCGTCTGCGGCCAGCTGATCGAGGCGAGCCGCGCGGCGATCATCGAGCGCCGCATCGTCGGTCGCTGGGGTGCCCGGCTCGGCGATCAGGGCCGCAGCGCCTTCCGCGATGTCCCCCCGGCCGCCCTGATCGCCGGTCGCGCCCCCGCCGAACTCCAGTCGATGGGCCTCTCCGGCGGCCGCTCGGTGGCGCTGCGCAGGCTCGCCCTCGACGTCGCCCGCGGCCGCTCCGACGTCGCCGACTCGGCCGACGACCCTCGCCTCCTCGCCGTTCCCGAAATCGGCCCCTGGACGGTCCAGTGCCTCGCCCTCTTCGGCCGTGGGGAAGCCGATTCGCTGCCCGCCGGCGACCTCGGCTACATCAAGCTGGTCGGCCATCTCGCCGGGCTCGGCCGGCGCGCCACGGTGCCCGAGGTCGAAGAGTTCTACGCGCCCTACGAGCCCTACCGCGGGCTGGTCGGCTCGCTCACCCTGGCTGGCCTCCGCGGGATCGTGTCCGCCGGTGCGCCGCTGCGGCTTTCGTCGGAAGCGCGGGTGGATCGCGCGGCCTGAAGAGGGTTCGGCTGAAGGGGTTCGAGTCGGTGGGGCCGGGGACGGGCGAGGGTCCAGGCCGTTGCGGCGGAGGACCGGTGAGGGGCCAGGGCGGCCGGGACGGGAGGTCTTGCGGGGGAAGCTTGCGCAGGGACGGGTGCGTGGCGGGGGAGACCCAGGGAGCTCAGCATCTCCGTGACGGGACAGAGGAATGCGAACGTCTCCGTGACGAGGCCGAGGGAAGACGCCACGAAGACCGTGCGATCCGCGTGGGGCCCGCCCGGGAGATGCATGATCCGGCGGGATCATGTGCAGCGCGCCTGTGACCGTGGAGGAGGGTGGGACCCGTGACGTCTCCCTCATTTCTCCCGCGTGGTCCCCGACGAGCCCGCACAGGACCCGCACCCTCCGCCGCCCCACGGACCCGGCCGCGTCCCTCGCCCGTCCCTGAGATGGCTGGTCCGTCCCGTCCCTGGGGGCCCCGTCACTGAGATGGCCTGGTCCTTTTCCCGCCCCTCCGAAACGCCCGCGCCCTGACGGCTGCCCCGGAGCACTCCGCGCCCGACCCGCCTCGGTCCTTACCGCGTCCGCGCGTCGGCGGCGGTCGCGTAGGCGCGGGCGGCCTCGCGGATGCGGTGCAAGCGCTCGAGATCGCCGCTGCGCTCGGCGAGTCGACCGCCGAGCAGTTCGCCGATTCCCTGCTGGGCCGCGGCGTTGCGGCGCAGGGCCGACTCCGCCTCGGCGGGCGCCCGGCCGGACAGGGTCGCGCGAATCTCCTCCGCCTTCGCGTAGAGGTCGGCGAGGTCCTCCGGACGCTCGGCTTCGCAGGCCGCCAGCTCGGCCTCGGCGATCTCGGCCAGGCGCTCGTAGGGCGCGAGGCTCACGCGCGCGCCCCGGCCGCGCCGAGCGTCGGTCGCCCGATCGCGGCTTCCGGCGGCGCGGCGGCGATCGCCGCCCACGACTCGCGTAGCTCGGCGAGCAGCTTCGCCACCCGCTCGATCCGCTCCGGGTCGCGCCTCAGCTGCGCGGCGAGCAGCTCGCGCTTGCAGAACATGTAGATCTCGGCCAGGTTCCCGGTGATCTCGCCCGCCGCCGGGTCGAGCGTCGCCAGCAGCTCGTCGAGGATCGCCCCGGCGCGGTTCAGCGCCTGGCCGGCGGCGGCGGCATCCTCGGCCCGAACCGCTGCGGCGCCGCGGGCGAGGAAGCGGGCGAGGCCGTCGTAGAGCATCACCACCAGCTTCTCCGGCGCCGCCGTGAGGACGCTGTCCTGGGCGTAGGCTTGGCTGGCGTTGCGGTAGGGGTTCATCCTGGGGATCTGCTTGGGGTCGGGACTAGTTCGCTTCGATGCCCTTGAGCTGCCCGGCCAACCATTCCGATTCGGACTTCGACTTCGCGAGTGCCGTTTCCATCGCCGCGAACTGCGCGTGTAGACGTTCTTCGCGCAGCGTGAGCCGTTCTTCCAGCTTGGTCATCTGTTCGCGCAGCTGCGTCGCTTCCTTGGTCGCGGCACTGATCCGTTCGGAGATGCCGTCGCCGGGTTTGGCCGCGCCTTCGACCAGCGGTTCAAGGTTGGTGACGAAGCCGTTGGTGCCGCTGATCGCTTCTTTCGCCGCGGCCGGGTTTTCCTTCAGCAGCGTGGTCAGCTTCGATTCTTCGAAGGTGAGGAGGCCGCGGACCGAGGCCGAGGTGGAGGTGACGGCGGTGCTGGGGGCGCCGGTGCTGACGCCGAGCGCGGCGAGGCTCGATTCGGAAAGCACCATGCGCATGCCGCTGAGCAGGTTGTTGAGCCCCCCGTCACCGAAGAGGATGCCCTTGTTGGCTTCTTCCTGGGTCTTCGGCTCCTTCACGGTTTCTTCGGTCACCTTTGCCTGGATCAGTTCGACCGCGGAGTTGTAGGCGTTGACGAAGGTCTTGACCTTGGCCGCGATCGAGGCGGTTTCCGGGGCGGGTTCGGTGATGTTGATCGTGGCTGGGCCGCTGGTCAGGGCGCTCACCGTCAGGGTGATGCCGGGGATCGCTTCGGTGAGGACGTTGTTGGGCGCGCTGCCGGCGACGCCGTCGATCGAATAGAGGGTGTCCCGGCCGGCGCGGGCCTTCGACGCTTCCTCGGTGAGCCCGGCGCCGGACGCGCTGACCGTCGCCGCGGCCCCGGTGGTCCGCGAGGAGAGCACCAGCTTTTCGCCGACGGCGACCGCGGAGACGCCGGTTTCGTGGACGGAGTTGATCGCCGCGACCGCGTCGGCGAGCGTCGCGCCCGGTTCCAGTCCGATCGTCTGGCCGCCGACCGTGATCGTGGAGGCGGCTGCGTTGGGGATGAATTCGTAGGTCCGCTGGGCGGCGCGGGCGAGCTGGGTCACTTCGACCTGGTAGCCGCCTGGCCCGGCGCCGCCCGCCAGTTCGGCGGTCACCGCGGTCGAGGAGGAGGTGACTTTCTGCACTTCGGCCCAGACGGTCGGCGAGCGCAGCGCCTGCAGCGCCGAGCTGACTTCGTTCAGCTTGTTGAGGATCCCCTGCAGCGCCGTTTCGCGCGCCTTCACCTGACCTTGCTTGCGTTCCAGCCTGGTCTGGGGCAGGCGTTCCACCTTCATCAGCCCTTCGATGATCGATTCGGTGTCGAGGCTGGAGCCGAGCCCCTGGATCGTGATCGGGCTCATGTCGTCACCTTTCCGGCGGCGAAATCGAAGACTCCGTCGGTCGGGACCTGGCGTAGGACGTTGCCCTCGTGGTCGCGCAGCTCGACCCGCAGGCGGCCGTCATCGCCCTGCTCGAAGCGCAGTTCGCGCCCCAGTTCATGGAGGCGGGCGGCGGCGCGGGCAGCGGCGCGGACCTCTTCGCTCACCTCGGGCGGCGGCGAGGGGGCCGCCGACGCGGTCGCCAGATCGCGGGCGAAGTCGGCGCCCTGCGACCGGCTCGCGCCGTTGCCGCCGCGCGGTGGATCAGGCACCAGTCGCACCGGCAGGGGGCTGTCGATCTTGTCGAAGCTGACGCTCATTCATTCTGGGTAATCGGTCCGATCAGATGGAACTTGAGGCAAGTTCTTCGGCGCCCTTGGCGAACAGCTCGGCGTCCTCGGTGAGGCCACGGGCGCTGGCGATCCGAGCCAGGCCCCTCAGCGCCCCGACGTCGGGGCCCTCCTCCTCGCAGCTCGTCGCCCACTCGTCGGCGGCCGACTCGAGGAAGCCGCGGCGGAGGTAGATCTCGGCGAGGATCGAGTGGCGGCGGCGGGCGGGCAGGCCGGTCGCGGCGAGGGCGGGGAGGAGGGCTTCGAAAGCCTCGAACTCCTCGACCCGCAGGAGCGCCTCGAGCATCCTCGCGAGCGGGTCGACCACCGTGGGGTCGAGCGCCGGGTATGAGGTCGCGGCGGACCAGGCGGCGAAGAGGTCGAGCTCGGCGGCGGGGAGCCCGCGGCGCGCGGCACGGGCGGCCGGGCCCTCGGAGCGTTCGCAGTTACCCACACCATGTGTGGGTAACTGCGAACGCTCGGTCCCGGTCGTGGCCTCGGTGCTCGTCGCCGCAAGCACCAGGGCGAAGAGTTCGCTGCGGGCGGCGGCGACCGCGAAGCCGTCGTCGTCGGCGACCGCGGCGGCGGCTTCGGCGGCCTCGGCGTAGCGGCGGGTCGAGAGCAGGGTCTCGGTGAGCGCCAGGCGGGCGCCGCCGTTGCCCGGCTGCGCCTCGACCACTGCCGCGTAGAGCGGTTCGGCGGCCTCCGCCTCGCCCGCCTCATACAGCGCCGTGGCGAGCATGAAGCGGACCGAGGGGGTTGGCTCGGCGACCGCGCCTTCGATGTCGGCGATGACCCGCTCGGTAGGCACGCCGCGGGCGACCTCCGCCGCAGCCAGCGGTAACACGCTCCCCAGGTAGGAAGGGTATTCGCCCAGGCAGCGTCGCAGCAGGCCCTCGGCGCGCTCCGGGTCGCGGGCACGCTCCAGCTCGGCCAGCCGAACCAACGCCAGGAAGCTGCCGCTGCCGACCGTCGGCGAGTAGCGGCTCGGCGCGTCGCCGCGCTCCAGGCAGTCTTCGAGCAGCGTCACCGCGCGCTCGGTGTCGCCTTCGGCGGCGGCGACCAGCGCCCGCTCGAAGACCAGGTCGGTGAGGTCCGGGAACAGCTCGAGGCCGGCGACGGCGCGCGCCTCGGCCTCGACCAGCCGGCCGCAGAAGCGCAGTCCCTTGGCCGAGCGCACCGTCAGCGCCGGGGTGAAAGGACGCTCGCGCCGGGCCGGGTCCTCGGCCAGCAGCGCCCAAGCCCGCTCGAAGTGCTCGCAGGCGCCGCGCGCGTCGCCCGCCGCGGCGAGCTCGGAGCCGAGGTTGAACTGGAAGAACGGGTTGGCCTCGCCGCCCTCGGCGAGCTGGTTGCGCAGCAGCTCGATGTTCCGCCGCGACTTCTCCTTCGCGTCGCGGATGGCGCCGAGGTAGCCGAAGTGGTCGACCCGGATCGGCGTCGGCTCGAGCCGCTCCGGCAGCCCGGAGGGCAGGTTGTGGGCGATCTGCTCGTGGATGCGCCCCTCGAAGCGGTACTCGGGCCGGTTGCGGAAGACGCGCAGGGCGTTGTGGGTGACGGCGGTGCCGTCACCGAGCTCGCCGGTGTGGTTGGTCTCGACCAGGTAGAAGGCCTCGCGCCAGGTGCGGCCGGTCAGCTCCCGCAGGAGCGGCGCATCGGCTGGGTCGAGCACCTCATCGGCGTCGAGGAAGAGGAGCCAGTCGCCGCTCGCCGCCTCGATCGAGGCATTGCGGGCGTCGGCGAAGGAGCCGGTCCACTCGCGCTCGAGTACCGTCGCGCCGAAGGAGCGGGCGACCTCGACGGTGGCGTCGCGGGAGCCGGTGTCGACGACGACGATCTCGTCGACGGCGTCGCGGACGGCGGCGAGCGAGCGCGGCAGCATCGCCTCCTCGTCGCGGACGATCATGCAGAGGCTGAGCCGCAGGCCGGTGGCGGGGCGGGCGGCGGAGGCGACGCGGCGAGACTCGGCCTCGAGCGCGCGGAGCCGGACGGCGACGGCGGCGGGCAAGTTCGGCCGCGACCCCTTGCGGGCCAGCGCCTGGTCGAGGTTGCGGGCGGCGTGGGGGAGCTCCGGGTCGAGTCGCAGGGCGGCCTCGAAGAGCTGAGCGGCGCCCTCGCGCGCCCCGAGTTCGTTCAGGCCCACGCCGGCGTAGTTGAGGAGCAGCGGCTCGCGCGGCTCGGCGGTGAGGCCGTCGAGCGCCTCGCGGGCCAGCGCCAGGTAGATACCGGGCAGCTCACGCGGGGCGGCAGCGGCGGCGGCCGCGGAGCGCGCCTCGATCGCGACCCGGTGGGCGCGGTAGGCCGCCTCGCGGCGATCGGCGACGGAGGCCGCCCGCGCGGCGGGCGCGGGGGTCTCCTCGGCGGTAGACGGGACGCGGGTCTGGTCGAGACGGAGGGCCATCGCCCCCTTCATCGACCGAACCTCGCCATGGCACAGGAACTGGACGTTCGTTCGGTTCCAGGTGTGCCGATTTACCCCAATGCGGCGATCTAGCCGACGGCACGCACGGCCGAAGACACCTCCGCACACCCGCAACCCAGTCGCAGGCAGGAGGGAAGCTCGATGGCAAGCCCGGCCGATCGAGGCCAAGCAGAGACCGAGAAGATCTGGCAGCGTTACCGTGAGACCGGTGACCGCCGGTTACGCGACGAGCTGGTCTTCACCTTCGTCCCCCTGGTTCGCCACCTGGCCTACCGCAAGGTCCGCGAGCTGCCGGCCTGGTGCGAGGTCGACGACCTGGTCTCCAACGGGGTGGAGGGACTGATCGGCGCGCTCGACCGCTACGACCCGGGCAAAGGCGCGAGCCTCGAACAGTTCGTCTGGACCAGGATCCAGGGGGCGGTGCTCGACAGCCTGCGGCGGCTCGACTGGGCGCCGCGCAGCCTGCGCCGCTGGGAGCGCGATGCCGAGCGGGCGGGCGACGAGTTCTTCCGCGAGCACCGCCGCCGGCCGACCGACCCCGAGCTGGCGGGCAAGATGGGGATCGACGAAGCCGAGCTGGCCGCGCGCCTGCGTGACCTCGCGGTAGCCGAGCTCGCCTCCCTCGACAGCCTCACCTCGACTGGCGAAGAAGAAGAGGGCGTCGCCCTCTCGCAGATGATCCCCGACCTCGAAGGGAGCGCCGACCCCGAGAACGAGGCGACCAAGGCGATCGCCCGCGAGCGCTTCCGACGCGCCTTCTCCCACCTTTCCGAGCGCGAGCGCCGGGTCGCCGTGATGCTCTACATGCAGGGCCGCACGCTGAGCGAGATCGGCGACGTCATCGGCGTCTCCGAGAGCCGCGTCTGCCAGATCCACGGCGAACTGAAAAAGCGCCTCCGGTCCTCCCTACGCCGCGACGTCGAGTTGTTCACCGCCGCCGGCTGAGGGGGGGGGGTGTTTTCGGGGCGTTGTCGAGGGGCTCTAAGGACCCGGCCGCCGAGGCCCGGACCCGCCCCCGGCCGCCCCGCCTCGAGCCCGCCAACGCACCGCGCCACGAACCCACCTCAAGTCGCGGCGACCGCGGCCGATCAACCGGCTGCATGGACAGTGGCCTCTACATCGCCGCCTCCGGGATGCTGGCCGAGATGGTGCGGCAGGAACAGATCTCCAACGAGCTCGCGAACGTCAACACGCCGGGCTACAAGTCGGACCGCGCCACGCAGGCCGGGTTCGGCGAACTGCTGTTGCAGAACACCCAGACCGGCGCCGCGTTGGGGCGACTGAGCCTCGGCGTCGAGATCGTCGAAACCTCGACCGACCTGGCGCCCGCGGCGATCCACGAAACCGGCGAACCGCTCGACTTCGCCGTCGAAGGCGAAGGCTTCTTCGCCGTCCGTACCGAAGCGGGTGTCCGCTACACCCGCAACGGCCAGTTCACCACCGACGCCGAAGGCAACCTCACCGAACAGCTCGGCAACCCGGTGCTGGGCGCCAACGGCGCGCCGGTCAAGCTGCGCGCCGACGGCACCGTCGCCCCTGGCGCGATCGGCGTCTTCGCCGTCGCGGGGGCCGAAAAGCAGGGTGAAAACCTCTACACCGGCAACGCGACGGGCCGGGCCACGGGCAAGGTCCGCGCCGGATTCCTGGAGGAATCGGCGGTCAATCCGTCGCAGGCGATGGTGCAGTTGATCTCCTCGTTCCGCTCGCTCGAAGCCGACCAGAAATCGATCCAGACGATCGACGAAACGCTCTCGCAGTCGGCCGGCCAGGTGGGGTCGATCGCCTGATGAACACTGCTCTGAGCACGGCGGCCGCCGGGATGGAAGCCCAGCAGGCCTGGATGAACGCCCTCTCCAACGACATCGCCAACGTCTCGACCACCGGCTACAAGAGCCTGCGGGTCGGCTTCCGCGACCTGCTCTACCAGTCGCCCGGGCGCGGTGGGGCCGAAGGGACGGCGACCGGCGCCGGCGCGGCCGCCGAAGTGTTCGGGCAGAACTTCGAACAGGGCGCACTGGAAGCGACCGAACGGCCGCTCGACGTCGCGCTCACCACGCCCGGCTTCATCCAGGTCCGGGCGGCGGGCGGCGGCGTCGCGCTGACCCGCGACGGCAACCTGCAGATCGGCCCCGACGGGCAGCTGCGCACGGCGAGCGGGCAGGCGCTAGAACCGCCGGTGCGGATCCCCAGAGGCGTCGACCCGGGGAAAATCTCGATCGCGTCCGACGGCACCGTCAGCGCCGGCAGACGGAGCTTCGGCCGGATCCCGCTGGTCGAAGTCACCAACCCCAGCGGCCTGCAGGCCGACGGCGAAAACGGCTACCTGCCGACCGCCGCCTCGGGCCCGGTGAGGACGGCGCCGAAGGCGCGCCTCCAGCAGGGTGTCCTGGAGGCCTCGAACGTCGACATGGCCAGTGTGATGACGGCGATGACCGAAGCCCAGCAAGGTTACGCGCTGGCGAGCAAAGCGGTGACCACCCAGGACGAAGTCCTCGCCGTCGCCAACGGATTGATCCGATGAGCGCGGAGCGACCAAGCATTCATATCTGGTTCTCTGCGCCGGGAGCGAAGCGCGAGGATTTGTCATGAGCGCAGCGACGGGGATCGCCGCGGCGGTGGCGGGGGCGAGCGTCCCGAAGGCGATCAGCGACCAAGGCGCCGGCGCGGTGCAGGGATTCCGCGCCGCGCTCTCGTTCGAATCGATGCTGCTGAAGCAGATGCTGACCGAGGCGCTGCCCGAATCGCCGGCCGGGACCGCAGGCGAAGAAGGAGGGTTCGGCGGTGGTGAAGAAGGCAACGCCTTCACCGCGATGCCGACGGCCGTGAGCCTCCCGGAAACGGTCGCCGAAGCGGTGGTCGGCGCGGGCGGGCTCGGGCTTGCCACCGAGATGTACTCGCACTTCGAGGGGGTCGGCGGGTGAGCGCCGAGATGCTGGTGCAGGACCAGATCCTGCCCGCCGCGGTGGCCCGCCACCTGGAGTTGCAGATCGCCTCCGCGCAGCGGCTGCTCGATCTCGTCCTGCGCCAGGGCGCGGCGATCCGCGAGCGCGACGTCGAGGCGGTTTTGGCGCGCCTCTCCGACATCCAGGTGGAGATGGCGGCGCGCGAATCGCTGGAGAGCGAACGGACCGAACTGATCCGCCGCGCCGCGGTCCGGCTCGAGGTCGAAGCGGTCGCGGTCAGCCTGCCGGCGCTGGCGAGTCTCGCCGCGCCGGCCGAGCAGGAGCGCCTTCTGACGCGTTCCGCCGAACTGCGCGGCCTGCTCGCCGAGATCGCTCGCGAGCACGGCATCAACCGCGCCCTGATGCGCCAGGAACTGACCTTCCTCGACCACTTGCTGCGGGTCAGCGGCGAAGAATCCCGGCCTGGCGGTCGCCGGCTGATGGACGTGGAAGCCTAGGCATGGCCGTCTCCACCTTCATGGGGCTGCAGACCGCCCTGCGCGGTCTGATCGCCCAGCAGGAGGCGCTCGATACGACCGGCCACAACATCGCCAACGCGAACACCAAGGGCTACTCGCGCCAGGAAGTGACGACCAGCGCCAGCCGCGCGCTGCAGATCACCACCGGCTCGACCGCCGGCAGCGGCAAGGCCGAACTGGGGACCGGGGTCGACGTCACCGGCGTCACCCGCGCGCGCGACCGTTTCCTCGACCTCCAGTACCGCGCCCAGGCGATGCGCCTCGGCGGTCTCGCCGCCCGCGTGAAGGGGATGGAAACGATCGAAGGGGCGCTCGCCGAGCCGGGCGAAACCGGGGTCTCCAAGGAGCTGCAGACCTTCTGGACCGACTGGGAAGGGCTCGCCAACAGCCCCGAAGACTCCGCCGCCCGCCAGGCCGTGGTGGAAGCGGGCAAGGCGCTGGCGACCAGCCTCGCCGAACTGAACCAGCAGCTCACCAACACCGCGTCGGTGGCCGAAGACGAATACGCCTCGATCACGGGCAAAGGCGGCGAAGTCGAACAGAAGGCGAAAGAAATCGCGCTGCTGAACGGGGCGATCCGCAGCTCGGTCACCGAGGGCGCCGAACCGAACGACCTGCTCGATCGCCGCGACCTGCTGCTCGACGAACTCTCCTCGCTGGGCCAGGTATCGGTCACCGAAGCCGCCGACGGCACGGTCGAAGTCGGCTTCGGCGACGCCGCCGCGCCGCTCGTCACCGGCACCGAAGTCAACTGGCCGCAGGAACTGAAAGAACCGAAGGGGAAGCTCGGGGCGCTGCTCGAACTGGTTGGGCCGGGAGGGACGATCGAATCCTTCCGGGCCGAACTGAACGGCTTCGCCGAAGGCCTCGCAGGCGCCGTCAACGCGGCCCACACGAAAGGCGGCGGGCCGGCCTTCTTCACCTACGAAGCGGGCAAAGGCGCGGCCTCCCTGCAGGTCGTCGTCAACGCCAAAGAAGTGCAGACGGCGAGCGACGGCTCGGCCGGGGGCAACGACATCGCTACCGCGATCGGGGCGCTGCGCGGCGGCGCCGTCGATCGCTCCTACGCCGCCTTCGTCACTCGCGTCGGCACCGAAATGAACGAAGCGCGCAACGGCGAAACGAACGCCCAGGCGCTGCTGAACGCGGTTTCCGAACGGCGCGAATCGACCTCCGGCGTCTCCCTCGACGAAGAAATGACGAACCTGCAGCGCTTCCAGCGCGGCTACGAAGCCTCGGCGCGGGCGATGACCGCGCTCGACGAAGCGCTCAACGTACTGATCAATCGCACCGGCCGGGTCGGCCTCTGACGGTGCCCGGGAGGAGGGACGCCAGATGACGATGCGGATCACCGAGGGGATGACGCGGCGCACTGTCCTCGGGGACCTCGGGTCCTCGAAGGCGCGTCTCACCCAGCTACAGCGGGAAATCTCCTCCGGCAAACGGATCACGCGACCTTCTGACGACCCCTTCGGCGCCGGCCGCACGCTGCAGTTGAGCGGCGAGCTGGAAGGCGTCAAGCAGTACAAGTCCAACGTCGACGACGGGATCGGCTGGGTGACGGCGACCGAAACCGCGCTCTCGCGCATCACCGACACCGTGCAGCGAGCCCGCGAACTCCTCGTCCAGGGCGGCAACGACTCCAACGGCCAGGTCGCCCGCGAAGGGATCGCGGCCGAGATCGAAGCGCTGACCGAAGCGGTCAAGCAGGAAGCCAACGTCACCTACGACGGCCGCTATATCTTCTCCGGCACGGCGACCGAAACGCGCCCGTATGAACTTGGCGCCGGCGACGAATACCAGGGCGACGAAGGGACGATCCAGCGGGTGATCGGCAAAGGGGTCTCGCTGGGGGTCAACGTCAACATCCAGACGATCCTCGGCAATGGCGCGCCCGCCGGCGACAACAGGCTGCTGGACGTGCTCCGCAACATCGCCACCGACCTGCGCGGCGGCACCGCCACGAACGCCGAAGCGCTGCGCGGCACCGACCTTGAACGACTGAGCGCCAACGTCGACGAACTGACCCGCGTGCGCGCCGTCGTCGGCGCCACCACCAACCGGCTGCAGATGGCCGGGACGCGGCTCGAACAGCTGCAGGAAGCGAGCCTCACGCAGCTTTCCCAGGTCTACAACGTCGACATGGCGGAAGCCCTGGTCAACTACTCCTCCGAACAGACCGCCTACGAAACCGCCCTGCACGCCGGCGCCAAGCTGATCCAGCCTTCGCTGATGGATTTCCTAAAGTAGGCGCGCGGGTACGGACTTGATGGAGATCGTCGACAGCACGCGGTTCGGGCGGCTCGAGGTCCTGGGCGAGGCGCTGATCGACTTCCCGGAGGGGATGGTCGGCGTCGGTGGCCGCCGCTTCGCGCTGCTCGAGCGCGAGGAGAGCGGCGCCTTCAAGTGGCTGCAGGAGACCGCCGCGCCCGACTTGGCCCTGCCGGTTACCGATCCCTTCCCGTTCTTCCCCGCCTACGAGGTCGTCCTCGCCGACGAGGAGGCCGAGCGGATCGGCGTCACCGATGCCGCCGCCGCCCAGGTCCTCGTGGTGGTGCGCGCCGACGAGGACCTCGGGCAGATCAGCGCCAACCTGCTGGCCCCGATCCTGATCGCGGCCGGGGTCGGCCACCAGGTGATGAACGAGGCCTCCTGGGCGCCCCTGCGCGAGCCGCTCCTCTCCGACGGCCGCCGTCCCGTCGCTGCGTAGACTGCCGGGATGCTGACGATCAGTCGTCGCCAGGGCGAGCGCATCCTGATCGGCGACGACATCGTGATCGAGATCGTCGAGGTCAGCGGGGGCGCGGTGCGTCGCGGGATCACCGCGCCGCGCGAGCAGCGGATCTACCGCGAGGAGCTCTGGGAGCGGGTCAAGCAGGAGAACGAAGCCGCGGCGCGCGCCGACTTCAGCCCGCCGGCAATGCCACCAGACCCAGCATGAGGGCTTGCGCCACCGCCTCGGCCGAGGTGCGGGCGTCGAGTTTGCGACGCACGTTCCGCACGTGGGTGCGGGCGGTATGGGGGCTGATGCAGAGCGCCGTGGCGATCTCCTCGACGCCGGCGCCGCGGGCCAGCTCGGCGGTGACCCGACGCTCTCGCGGCGAGAGCAGCGAGTCGGTCGGGGTGGGGGCGGAGGGGTGTGTGTGGCACTCGAAGAACGTGGCGCCGGTGGCGACGGCGTGGAGGCCGGTGATCAGGCGCTCCGGCGGGCATTCGCGGCAGACGGCCCCGTGGACGCCGAGCTGCTCGAACGACTCGGCGCCGAGCGGGCCGTCGACCATCATCAGGGTCGGGGCGCCGTGACGGCGGGCCAGCCGGGTGGCGAGCCCGCGCTCCGGCGCGAAGCCAGCCAGCAGGATGACGTCGGGGTGCACGCCGACGAGCTCGTCTTCCTCTTCGGGGAGCGCGACGTCGAGCATCTGCGCGCGCAGCAGGGCGGCGAGGCCGGCGCGCGAGATCGCCCGTTCCGAGTAGACGGCGACCAGCGGCAGGTGGATCGACAGCGACGGCCGGACGGAGGCCCCGGACGAGGAGAAGCTCGGCCCGTCGAGCCCCGTCGCAGCGGTCTTCGCGGCGATGCCGGAGGGGGTCTGGAAGCTCATCCGAGGCGGACGTATCCCGTCGCACCGCTTGCGCCGGGCCCGTAGGTGCGCTGCGCGACTTCGTCGGCGGAGTTGCCCTCGATCGTGTGGATGGTCCCGTCCGGTTCGACCGATTCGATGATCCCGACGTGTTCTGAGCCCCAGACGATCAGGTCGCCGGGCGCCGGCGACCCTTCGCTCGCCGGGATCGCACGGCCGCTGCGTTCGGCCCATTCCCAGAGGGCGCCGACCGACTGGAAGCCTTCGCCGCTTTCCCCCAGTGGGATGCCCGCCTGGGCGGCGCACCAAGAGGCGAAGTCGGCGCACCACGGGCCGACCACGGCGCCCTTGACGGCGCTGCGGTATTCGGCGATCCGCGGCGATTCGTTGGAGCCCGGGGGGAACTCGGCCTGGCCGACCTGGGTGTGGGCGATCGCCACCGCGCTCAGGGCGGCGGTGCTCGCGGTGGAGCTGCCGAGCCCGGTAGGGCTGGCGAATGGGGCCTGGTTCAGCAGCCGCGAGAAGCTGGTGGAGGAGGCCGGCGAGGAGACGGAAGAGGCCTGAGGGGAGGACGAGGTGGCGCTCGATCCGGTGGATGCGGGGGCGCCGACGCCACCTGTGGACGGCTGCGGCGGCGTCAGGGCTGCTTCGATCGCCGAGATCCGGGCAAGCGTCGATTCCAGGCTCATCGCTCATGTCATCGGCCTCGGTCAGGATCTCTTTAAGCGAATTGGAAGGCTTACCCAAAACTGGATCGGGGTCTTCGTACAAACGGCAAAAGCGCCTCTGGACGGAGACGTAGAGGCGGGCGGCCGGCCCTGATGACCGCCCGCCCGCCTCGAACTCCCGGCTCCTGCTACCCGAGGAGCTTCAACACCGAAGACCCGGACTGCTGGGCCTGGGCCAGCATCGAGGTGCCAGCTTGCTGCAGGATCTGCAGTTTGGTGAATTCGACCATTTCGGAGGCCATGTCCACGTTGCGGACACGGCTTTCCGAGGCGCTCAGGTTTTCCTGGTAGACGGCCAGGTTGTTGAGCGTATGTTCGAGGCGGTTCTGCACCGCGCCGAATTCGGCGCGCTGGCTGGAGACCGCTTCGATCGCTTTATCGATCTGTTCGATGTCTTTTTCTTCGCCGAGTTTGAACGCTTCCGGTTTCACGGCTTCGCCGAGGCTGATCGTGGAAACGCTGATCGTCTCGCCGTCGTTGGCGCCGACCTGGAAGGTGATCGTCGCTTTCGAGTTGAGCAGCTTGATCCCGTTGAATTCGGTGTCGGTACCGATCTGTTCCACCTCGCTGGCGAGCTGGTTGATCTCGGACTGGATCGACGTCTTGTCGGATTCCGAGAGTGAGCCGTTCTTGTACTGGACGGCGAGTTCTCGGGTGCGCTGCAGCATCGAGTGGACCTCGTTGAGGGCACCTTCAGCGGTCTGTACGACGGAGACACCGTCCTGGACGTTCCGCTGGGCCTGGCCGATGCCTTTGACCTGGGCGCGCAGCCTTTCGCTGATCGCCAGGCCAGCGGCGTCGTCCGCGGCACGGTTGATGCGGTAGCCCGAAGACAGGCGTTCCATCGATTTGGCGAGGCCTTCGCTCGTCGACACCAGGTTCCGGTGCGCGTTGAAGGCTTCGATGTTGGTGTTGATACGAAGGGACATTCCGATCGCTCTCCTTGGATCGTCGTTTGATGGTCCCAGGGCGACTTCCGTGTCACCCCCTGGTTATGTCGCCCCTCTGATCGGCAGCGCAGACGGAACCTTTAGGGGGAACTTCGTGGCGTTGCCGAACGGTGGCGAGGGTTCGTGGCGCGGGCGACGTGGGACGACTGGGTTCGTGGCCCGGGCGGCGGGGACGGCGTGGTTCGGGCGCCGGTCGATTGGGACGGCGCGATCCGCGACCCGGGCGAGTGGGGACGTCGGGGTCTACACGTTGGTTCCCAATTTCAGAACGTGTCGGCAGCGAAGTGTTCGCCCGGCTCGTCGACCTGCCAGTTGTGCCACGGTCCGGCCGAGGGGGCGAGCATGCGCATCCCGATCCAGGCGAAGAGCCCGGGCATGGTGCGCGCCTCCGTGGGGCTCGAACCCGGACTGGCCCTTGGAGGTCCAGGACACCGACTCGATCCGCCGGCGGACCGATCCCAAGGCGCCGAAGCGCGGCCTCTCATCCTTGCGGTCGGGCCGCAGGAAGGTCGCGCCGCGGCTGGCCATGAAGGCCTGAATGCCAGGCGATGTCTGAGGAGACGTGGGGGTCCGCGCGTCTCCGTCACGGACCTCGCCACCGCGGGCGCCGGGTCCCCAAGGTCACGCCCCTGCCCGGGCGCTGGCGTCCTGGGCAACTACCTTCCCGGGCGCCGGCCTCCCGGAGGGACGCGTTCTTCCCCCGGCGCCGGCTTCCCCTTGCCCGGGCGCCGGCCTGTGGGGCCGCCTCCCTTCCAGGCGCCGGCCGGCCTCCCTTACCCGCCCCCACCGTCGCCGCGCTCAGCCGGCGGGGCGGGCGAGGAGCAGGTATTGGTACGCGGTGAGGCGGCGGCGGGTGGAGGGCTCGTCGGTACCGAGGGCGGCGAGGAACCGGGTCAGGTGGTCGACGGCGGCGGGTGGGGGCTGGGGGAGGGTCGTGGTGGCGGCCGACTCGACGGCGAAGCCGCATTCGCGGAGCATCAGGTCGGCCTCGGCGAGGGTAAAGAAGTGCACGTGGGTGCGGTCGAGGAGGCCGGAGTCGGCGTAGGGCCAGCGGTCTTGGGTGAGCAGGGGGAGGACGACGCTCCAGTGGGCGACGTTGGGGATCGAGCAGACGAGGGCGCCGTCGTCGCTGAGCCAGGGGCGCAGCGCGCGGAGAAGCCGGTGCGGGTCGTGGAGGTGCTCGAGGACGTCGCCGAAGACCATCGCATCGAAGCCGCGGCGCTCGAACGGGAGCTCTACGAGGTCGTCGAGGTTGGCCTCGACGACCGCGTCCAGGCGCTCGCGGGCGCGCGCCGCGGCGTCGGGGGAGAGCTCGAGCCCCATCACCTCGATCCCGCGCTCCTCACGCAGGGCGGCGCCGAGGGCACCGGCGCCGCAGCCGACGTCGAGGACGCGGCGTGCCGCGGCAGGCACCAGCTCTCTCAGCTCGGGGCGGTCGAACTCGAAGTAGGCGTCGCCCTGGGGACTCATACGCTGAGGACCGCGGGGTGCTTGCGCTGGAAGGCGGCCTTGTCGGCGGCGATCGTCCGGTCGATCCAGGCGCGAAGCGCCGGGTCCTCGGTGCGCACCGTGGCCGAGAGGGCGTGGCGGATTCGGGACTCGCAGACGAGCTGCGGCGGCCGGCCGATCGCCCGCAGGCGGACCAGCAGGTCGCTGTCCTGGAACCAGACGCGAAACGACGGGTCGAAGAACTCGCCGGGCGCGTGGGACATCGTCGCGATCGTGTCGGCGCCGAGGCCGAAGCACCAGGCGGCGAAGTCCTCCCGCATCGCTCCTTCGACGGTCTGTGGGAAGACCACCGCGGCGCCCTCGTCGAGCGCGACGCGGAGCGGTTCCCACCAGCCCTCGAGCACCTCGACGTCGTCGTTCATCACCACCGCGTAGGGAGTGTCGACGGCGCGCAACCCGGCGTTGACGGGAGCGGTGAAGCCTTGCGGTGGCGAGCCGTTGTCGACGACGACGACTTGGTGCGAGGAGGGGGTGTTGGCGGCGATTGCGGCGAGGCAGCCGCGGACCCGGGGCGTGGTCGCGTCGAGGGTGGGGACGACGACGGTCAGCTCGGCGGGCTCGCCGGGGGCGCGGCGGGCGGCAACCGCGGCGCTCGCGGGAGTCGCGAGGGCGGTCTGGACGGTGACGACGTGACCGCGGCGGGCCAACTCGACGCAGATCGCGCCGAGCTCGAAGCCGGGCGCCGCCCCGCCCGCCCGCGCAAGGCAGTCGACATCGCGGTGCCGGAGGGCGAGCGCATGGGTCGCGGTCAGGTGCGCGCTCGGGTCGTCCGGCAGGGCGGCGGCCGCGCCGGACGCGCCGCACCTTTGGGTTGCTGGGGCCCCGAAAGGTGCGGCCCATCTTTTGTCACGCGCACCGCCGGCGTGGTCGGCGTCGTCCGCGGCACGGTCGCGGTGGTTGCCCAAAGCGTCGGCCAATGGCCCGAGCGCGTCGGGGGCCAGGAGGGCCGGGCCGCGGAGGAGGACCAGGGTGTGGGACTCGGCTGCCGCGGCGCCTTGGATCGCGGATGCGACGAAGCCCTCCCGGCGCTCGTTCCGCAGCACCTTCACGTCGCCGCCCAGCCCCGCCAGCAGCTCGCCGAGGTCGGGGGAGGCGTCGTCGACCAAGATCGCCTCGAAGGTCGGCTCCGCGTCCAGCGCCGCCAACGCCTCGAGACAGCGGAGCGTCCGTTCGCGGCCGCCCTCGAGGTGGACGATCACGCTCGCCGCGGGCATCGTCATCCGAGGACGGCGGCGGGCTCGCCGAGGCCGGTCACCGCGTCGACGCGCACCGCCCATTCGTCGTCGACGATCTCGAGCTCGCCGTGGCCGAGGCGTAGGCCGTTGACGTAGAGGTCGATCGGGTCCTCGAGCCGGCGGTCCAGCTCCACCACCGCGCCGACCCCGAGGGCGACGACCTCGGCTAGCGAGAGGCGCGCCTGGCCGAGCTCCGCCCAGAGGCGCATCGGCACCTGGCCGAGCGCGCCGCGAAGCGCCTCGTCGGGCTCCCCGCCCCCGCCCCCAATCGCGCCCGCGCCGGCGCGTTGTGCGCTCGTCGCCAGCCGTGCCAGGCCCTCGGCGGCCCCCGGCTCCATCGCCTCCAGGACCTGCACCGCGCGGCGACTACCGCTGCGACCGGGCTTCGCCCGCATCACGCGCACTCCCTCGACGCAGAGGCCGAGGCCTTCGCCGACCCGCCCGCCGAGCCGTAGGGTGGCGTTCGGCGCCAGCCCCAGTACCTCGGCGGCCGGCGTCTGCGGCCCGGCGATCTCGGCCCGCAGGGCGACCTCGATCCCGGCCATCGCCTGACGCAGCCGCAGCCCGGTGATCGGGTCGGGCGCGTCGTCGTCGCCGCGCCGGCCGAGGATGCGCTGCTCGACCGGGGCGATCGACCGGTGAGGGAGGAGCAGCGTCAGGGGGAACTCGCGGCCGAGCATCCGAGCCTGCATGGCCAGCTCCAGGGTGGGCTCGGAGACTGGCGCGATGCCCGCGGTCTCCAGCTGCGAGTCGATCGCGACCAGCGCCAGCTCGGTGCCGGTCAGATCGCGCCAGACCACGGTCAGCAGACCGAGCAGGTCATCGAAGAGGCGGCCCGCGAGGGCGAGGTCGATCTCGCTGAGGCGGCGGTCCGGCGGCGGCTCCTCGGGTCCGCCGCTGAGCAGCGACTCGATCCCGGTGAGGATGAAGCCGGAGTTGGCGCCGAGCAGCACCTGGGTCTGGGTCGGTCGCAGCTCGACCACCGCGCAGAGCGAGTAGGAAGTGAGCCGCTCGTGGGCGTTCGCCCAGGTGAGCTGGGTGGCTTCGACGAACTCGAGCTCGATCGGCAGTCGCAGTTCGGCCGAGAGCCGGGTCGAACTGGTCCGGCAGAACGCCGCCAGTGCCCGCCCGAGGCGCCGCTCGTGGTCGGGCGTGAATTTGGTCGGACGGGTGAAGTCGATCATCTTCATCGCGCTCATGACAGTCCCTCCTCTTGCTCGGCGAGCCCGGCGGACCGCCGTTTGATCTCCGCCAGCAGGGCGGCACGGCGCTGTTCGGCGAATACGCGCGCCGCCGCCTCCTCGGCGACCGCGAGATGGCGCCAGACCATCACCCCGAGGAACCAGCAGACCATGTAGGCGACGACCCCGGCGAGCACCGCGCGCAGGCCCGCGCTCGCTGCCGGGACCCCCGAGTCGAGGGCCAGCAGGCCGACCAGGACGAAGGCGCCGATCCCGCCCCAGCCGCGGGCGAGCTCGATCTGCCGGGTCGCCCGCGGATGGGCGGAGAGCCGGATCGCCACGTCCTCCTGCGCCACCCCGTCGAAGTTCGCCTCCGCCGGGGTCATGGCACGACCCGCGAGGACAGCGCCCGCGGGTCGGCGGGCGCCAGGTCGACGACGGTCTCGGCGACGTAGTGGATCGGCAGCGAGGTACGGATCGCAAGGTCGAGCGCGGCGCCGATGTAACTGGTGTCGGCGGCCGAGCTGACCAGGATCCGGTTCGGGCCGAGCCCCTTCAGCTTGTTGGACATCTCGACCGCGGCGGGCGACGCGGTGCCCGCGCGGACCGCGAGGTGGATCTCGTCGAGGGCGGCGACGTGCAGCGTCGCCCCGAGCGATTAGACCGCCGCCGGGTTGCTTGGCGCGGCGGACGGGGTGTCGATGAGGACAAGCTGTGCGGACTCGCCGAGCAGCGCGGCGGCGAGCTCGTCGTAGGCGATCGCCTGGGCCGGGACACCGGAGCCCTCGAGCATGGCCAGCAGCGAGGCGCCGCCGTCGGCCGGTTCAAGCGTCAGGCAGGCGACGTCCTGACCGGCCGCCGCGTGGGCGGCGGCTACGCGGGCGACGGCCGCGGTCTTGCCGGTCCCGGCGGGGCCGACGACCGCGAGGCGGCGATGACCGGGGCCGGGGGCCGGGGCGACCGGCAGGCGTAGGGCAAGCTCGTTGCGGACCAGGGTGCGCAGGCGGCTCGGGGTGGCGAAGGGGGCGACGTTGGCGACGACCGCATCGATGACGTCGGTGGCGAGATCGATGCCGAGGCCGGCGGCGACCATTCCCTCGCGGAGGGCCGCGATGCGTCGCGGCTCTGGCATGGCCTCGACCTCCGGGGCGATATCGGGGGCCTCGACCTCAGGGCCGAGCGTCGCTTGCTGCGCCGGGGCGTACGGATTCGGCGGGGCGGGAGTCGCGGGAGTCGTCGGCTCACCCGTCATCTCGCCGAGCAGATCGGCGAAGGGCTTCGCCTCGCCGACCAGCCGCTGCATCGCGGGCGTCGCCAGTCCCTCGCGGGTCGCCGCGTCGTTGCGGACCGGGTAGGGCTCGGTGGGGACGGGCGGCAGCGCCGCCGCCCCGGCGTCGACCTCCGGCTGCATCCTCGCCGGCGGAATGCCGCTCTCTGACTGCGCCGCCCCTGCCGCACTTTCGTCCGCCGCTGGCAGTGCCGTCTCCGACCCGATCTCGACTTCGCGCTCATCGGCGACCGCATCGCCGTCGTCGTAGACGTCGATCCGCGGCCCACCGGGGCGGGCGTCGATCTCGATGCAGCGCTTCTGGAAGAAGCCGGCGAAGCCGCCGACCAAGCCCTCGCGGCGGCTCACGATCACCGCTTCGGGACCGAGGTCGGCGCGGATCTGCGGCAGCAACTCCTCGACCGACGCTCCCCTGTACGTCTTCGTCCGCTCGGTGCCCGTGATCGGGTCGGCGGCCATCAGCGTTTCGCTCATACCTGGACAACCCCCATGTTCTCGACCCGGATTCCGGGCACGATCTCGTTGTAGGAACAGACAGTCAGTTGCGGCAGCGACTGCTCGCACAGCCGGCGCAGGTGGCGGCGGGCGCGGCCCGAGCAGAGCAGCACCGGCCGCCCGCCCTGGGCGAGTGCGCTGTCGAGCTGTCGGCCGAGCGCCGCGATCAGCGCCTGGGCGCGCGAAGGCTCCATCGCCAGCTGCTCGCCGTCCGGCGTCTGGGCGAGCGATTCGCCGATCTCCTGCTCGATCGTCGGATCGAGGGAGATCGCCCGCAGCCGCATCGCGCCATCGAGGTGGGGCGCCGTGATCGTCCGCCCGAGCGCTGCGCGGGCGTACTCGGCGAGCACCGCCGGGTCACGCGTGAGCCGCGACTTGTCGCCGATCTCCTCGACGATCGCGCCGAGGTCGCGGATCGGCACGCCCTCGCGCAGCAGCGCCTGCAGCACCCGCTGCACCTCGCCCAGCGAGAGCTGCTCCGGCACCACCTCCTCGACCGCCGCCGCGTTGGTCTCCTTCAGCCCGTCGAGGAGCTTTTTCGTCTCCTGGCGGGTGAGTAGCTCGGCGGCGTGGCCGCGGATCGTCTCGGTCAGGTGCGTGGCGACCACCGATTCCGGGTCGACGACGGTGTAGCCGAGTGCCTCCGCTTCGGCCCGCGCGGCGTCCGGGACCCAGGTCGCGGGTAGGCCGAAGGCGGGCTCGGTGGTCGGCACTCCGGGCAGCTGACCGGCCGCTTCGCCGGAGTCCATCGCCAGCTGGTGGCCCGGCATGACCCGCCCGCGGGCGACCTCCGAGCCACGCGCCCGCAGCACGTATTCGTGCGAGTCGAGGCCGAGCTCGTCGTGGATGCGGACCGCCGGGATCACCGTGCCGAGCTCGCCCGCGAGCTGTTTGCGCATCGCCCCGACCCGACCCATCAGGCCGCCGCCCTGGCCCGCTTCGACCAGCGGCACGAGGCCGAAGCCGATCGCCAGCTCGAGCGGGTCGACCGCGGTCGCGGCGTCGGCGGTCGGCCCGGCGGGCAGCTCCGGCACGCCGCCGTGCCCGAGCTGCGCCGGGCCGCCGGCGAGCGCCGCCTCGCCGGCCGGTTTCGGCATCCCGTCTTTGAGCGCGTAGGCGACTCCGGCCAGGGCGCCGCCGATCAACAGGAACGGCAGCTTCGGCAGCCCCGGCACCAGGGCGAACGCGCAGATCACCCCGGCCGCCACCATCGGCGCCTTGCGCTGGGCGAAGATCTGGGCGGCGATATCGTTGCCCAGGTCGCGCTCGGAGGCCGAGCGGGTGACCAGGATGCCCGCCGCGACCGAGATCAGGAGCGCCGGGATCTGCGCCGCCAGTCCGTCGCCGATCGTCAGCAGCGAGTAGTGCTGCACCGCTTCCGAGATCGAGAGGTGCTGTTGCATGACCCCGACGGCGATCCCGCCGAGCAGGTTGATCATCACGATCAGGATGCCCGCGATCGCGTCGCCTTTGACGAATTTCGAAGCCCCGTCCATCGCCCCGTAGAAGTCGGCTTCGCGGGCGATGTCCTCGCGTCGCTGGTGGGCCTGCTGGTCGTTGATCTGGCCCGCGTTCAGGTCGGCGTCGATCGCCATCTGCTTGCCCGGCATCGCGTCGAGGGTGAAGCGCGCGGCCACCTCGGCGACGCGCCCGGCGCCGTTGGTGACGACGACGAACTGGATCACGATCAGGATCAGGAAGACGACCATCCCGACGACCACGTTGCCGCCGACGACGAAGGTGCCGAACGCGTGCACGACCGAGCCGCCTTCGCCGTGGAGGAGGATCTGCCGCGTCACCGAGACGTTGATCGCGAGGCGGAACATCGTCGTCAGCAGCAGCAGCGACGGGAAGGCGGCGAAGTCGAGCGCTCGCGGCACGTACAGGGTCGCGACCACGATCGTGATCGCCGAGGCGATGTTGAGGGTGATGAAGAGGTCGATCAGCTCCGGCGGCAGCGGCACGATCATCATCACGACGACGAGGACGACCGCCACCGCGGCGACCAGGTCGGCGTGTGCCATCAGCTTTTTGAAGCCCGCGCTCATGCGGCACTCGCGATCGGCGCCCGCCGACGGGCGGTGCGGTAGACGTAGGCGAGCAACTCGGCGATCGCGCGGTAGAAGTCAGCCGGGATTTCGGCTTCCAGCGGCACCGCGTCGAAGAGCGAGCGGGCCAGCGGCGGGTCCTCGACCACCGGCACGCCGGCTCCCTCGGCGACCTTGCGAATCTCCAGCGCGATCAGGTCCTGCCCCTTGGCGACGACGGTCGGCGCGGGCCGCTTGCCGTCGTAGGCGAGGGCGACCGCGAAGTGGGTCGGGTTGGCGACGACGACGTCGGCGCCGAGCACCGCCGACATCATCCGGCCGCGCGACATCTGCTGGGCGCGGCGGCGGGCCTGGGCGCGCAGCTCGGGGGAGATCTGCTCTTCTTTCTGCTCGCGCTTGACCTCCTCTTTGGACATCCGCAGCCCCTTCTCGTGGCGGCGGCGCTGCCAGAGCAGGTCGATCGCCCCGATCAGCAGGTAGGCGGCGGCCGCTTTCCAGGCGATCCCGGCCGCCAGGCTCGAGATCTCGGCACCGAGGGCCGGTGGCTGGATGCCGGTCATCGAGGCCAGCTCGGTCAGGTTCGGCAGCAGCGCCATCGCCGCGATCGCGCCGACGGTCGCCACCTTGACCAGCGCCTTCGCCAGCTCCACCCAACCGTTCGGGCCGAGCAGGTTTTTCGCGCCCTGGACCGGGTTCAGCCGTTTGAAGTCCGGTTTCAGCCCGGCCGGGTTCAAGTGCAGCCCGACCTGGCCGACGTTGACGACCAGGGCGGCGGCGAGGCAGGTGAGCGCCACCGGCGCGATCGCTTCCGCGATCGCCATCGCGGCGGTGCCGGCGACGCCGCCGAGGCCCGTGCCCGCGACTTTGTCGGGGTGCCCGGCGTCACCGAGCATCCCTCGCATCGTGTCGGCGAGGCCACTCGCGATATGGGGCCCGAAGATCGCGAGCGAGCCGAGCGCGGCGACCAGGACGACGGCGCCGTTGAGGTCGGCCGATTTGGCGACCTGGCCTTTCTTGCGCGCGTCTTTGCGACGTTTCGGGGTCGCTTTCTCAGTCTTGTCCGCCTGCCCGGGCATCGCTCACGCCACCCCGATCCCGGCGAGGCCGGATTCCACCGAGCGCTGCAGTTGGTCGTAGAACCAGCTGCCCATGAAGGGCAGCGCCGCGGCGACGACCAAGAGGCCGACGATGATCTTCACCGGGAAGCCGACCGCGAAGATGTTCATCTGCGGGACGACGCGGGAGACGACGCCGAAGGCGACGTCCGTGAGGACCAGAGCCAAGAGCACCGGGGCTGCCACCTCGAGCGCTGCGGTGAAGATCCCGGCGAAGGCGCTCGACACTGCCGCGGTGAGTTTCGAGATCGACGGCATGGACAGCATGGGCACCAGTTCGTAGGTGCGGGAGAGGCCGCGGATCACCCACGCCTCGCCGTCGATGACGATGAAGACGAGGATGCCGACCATCGCGTAGAGCTGCGACATCGACCCCGACTGGGTGTTGTCGACCGGGTTGATCAGCGAGCCGAAGTTGAGGCCCATCTGCGTGTCGATCAGCGAGCCGGCCGCGTCGACGGCGGCGAAGAGGCAGGCGATGCAGATCGCGAAGCCGAGGCCGATGACGATTTCCTTCAGCGCCAGGCCGACGATCGTGATCACCTCAGACGGGATCGCCTGGCCGTGCAGGGCGAGCGGCGAGAGGCCGATCGCGATGCCGACGGCGATGATCACGCGGGCCCGCATCGGCACCATCGACGAAGAGAAGGGCGGTGCCAGCAGGAAGAGCGGCGAGACCCGGGCGAGGACGAGGATGAAGCCGACCAGGGTGTTGCGGTCGAGCGTTTCGATCGTCACCGTCAATGTTCTTTCACCAGCCCGGGGATCGAGTGGTAGAGATCGGTCGTGTAGCCGACCATCTGGTTCAACATCCACGGCCCGGCGACGATCAGGACCACGGCGACGGCGAGGATCTTGGGGATGAAGGAGAGCGTCATCTCCTGGATCTGGGTGACCGCCTGGAAGACGCTGACCAGGAGGCCGACGACGAGCCCGGCGAGCAGCAGCGGCAGGCCGACCTTGAACGCGAGCATGAGCGCGTCGGTCGCGAGCTTCATCACCTCGTCCTGGTTCATCAGTGGAAGCTTTCGACCACCGACTGGAAGACGAGGCTCCAGCCGTCGACCAGGACGAAGAGCAGGATCTTGAACGGCAGCGAGATGAACGAGGGGGGCAGCATGATCATCCCCATGCTCATCAG
>JAFDWF010000134.1 GCA_018268575.1 Actinomycetota bacterium | reverse complement strand
TACGGCAGCGAGTGGCCGATCTCCCCGCCACGCACCCGTCCCTGCGCCGGGTCCTCCCCCCGCGCCGGCCTGTCCCTGCGCCAGTTCCTTCCCCGAGAACCCCTCGTCCCGGGCGTCTCGGAGGCGGCCACAGCCTGCCCGGGCCGCCTCCGAGACGCCCGGGACGCCGGAGCTCCGATCGGTCCGGCCCGGACCACCTCCGTCCCGAACCCCACCCGGGCGCCAGCCCGTCCCGGCCCCACCACCCTCACTCCCTCGTCGAACTACCCATCTAGGGTGGCACGATCCGTGGCTTGCCGTGTACCCTTGCGGCGTGGCCGAGCGAAGCCGCCGGATCAACGTGACCCTCGATCAGGACTACGCGCGAAAGCTGGCAAGTCTGGCCGAGCGCACGCACGTCCAGGAGGGGACCCTGGCGCGCTCGCTCCTCTCCAGCGCGCTCGATGAAGCCGACCCCGATGCCTCGCGGATCACCGAGATCCTCGATGGCATCCCCGGTGCATGGGAGCGCGCACAGGAGGCGATCGATCAGGCCCGCCGCGGCGACACGGTGCCGCTTTCCGAGCTCTAGCCGATGGCGGCGATCGAGGTCGCGCGCCAGGCGCGTGACGAGCTCCAGAAGCTGATCGAGACGCGCCGGCTTGCGGCTGATGCACGCGAGCGCGTCTCGCGATCTCTCGCGATCCTCGGTGATTATCCCCGGGCCGGAAAACAGCCGTCGGGCGTCTGGCGGGATTGTCGTGGCTTGATCGGCCCCTGGGGTTGGCTGATCGTCGTCTATATGTATCTGGAGCCCGAGGATCGGGTCGTCGTCATCGCCTTCCACGACGCCCGGACGTCCGATGCCGCGATAGCCCGGCGCTGACCTACCGGATCTGGGCACGGCGCCATCCCGTCCAGCCCGTGCGGGCTGATCGCAAATCTCCTCGAGACCACGGCACGCCCGTAGACTTGGCTCCGTGGGTAACGGGAGGCTCCCACGGGCAGGGCCGATCACGCCGCGGCGCACGACGACGCGGCGCTATCACACGCAGCCCGACACCTGGAGCGAGGAGCGGATCCTGACCGCGCTTCGCGACTGGACGCGGGACACCGGCTTGCCGCCGCGCTCGTATGAGTGGTGTCCGGCCGCGGCCCGGAGCGCGGGCCTGCTCGGGCCGGAGGACAGCAAATGGGAGCGGGAGCACCCTCGCTGGCCGGGCAACACGACCGTCTACCGCTACTTCGAGTCCTGGGCGTCGGCGCTGGAAGCGGCCGGGATCAGGCCGATCTGGCCGGCGAGCCCACCGGGGACCCTTGCCGAACGGGTCGCCGCGGCGCGGCGATTGGAGCGCGACGGCCTCAGCGTCCACGCGATCGCCGACGCGATCGAGGTCAGGCCCGGCACCGTGCGCCGCTACCTGAAGGCGCATCCATGCCGGTCGTGCGGCGACCCCGTGGTCGGCGACGCACGGCTCTGCCACGTCTGCTCCACCCGCCAGGCCAACCCGCAGCGCTGGAGCCGCGAGGAGGTGGTCGCCGCCGTCCACGGCTGGATCCGCCTCGAAGGGCGGGCTCCGACGACCGCCGACTGGCGTCCCCTCCGCTACGGCGGCGCGCCGCGCTGGGAGGAGGAGTTCGGGGTCTGGCCGCCGGCCAGCGTCGGGCGGATCGTCTTCGGCGGCTGGGGCGTGATGCTCGAGGCGGCCGGCGTCGGCGCCAACAAGCCGAGCTGGGAGCCGCAGGCGATCCTCGCGGCGCTGCGTGCCTACGGCAAGGAGTTCGGCCGCTCCCCGGCCAAGCATGAGCTCGAATGGCCGCCGCCGGGCTACCCTTCCGCGCGCACCGTGCGCCGCCACTTCGGCTCCTTCACCGCGGGCCTGCGGGCGGCCGGCTTGCAGCCGCGGGGAGCCCAGCGCTGGGAGCCGGAGGCGATCCTCGCGGCGATGCGCGAGTTCCGCCGCGAGGTCGACCGCTGGCCCCGCCCCTCCGACTGGCAGACGGCGTGCGAGGACTGGCCCTCGGCGTACACCGTCCGCAACCGTTTCGGCAGCTGGGAGGCGGCGCTCGCCCGGGTGGCGGCGGACACGACGGCGGCGGTCCGAGGCTGAGAGCCTGAGGCTCGGGGCGCTCGGCACCGCTTGAGACGAGGCGCGTCGAGCGAGCAGGCGGCACGCTCCTCGTCGGTCGCGATCGCCCAGGCAGGCCCCGAGCTCTTACGGCGCCGCGATCTGGACCGGATAGCCGGCGCGCAGCACCGCGATCGTCGCCGGCGGGGTGATCGCGGTGGCGGTGCCGCGGCGGGGACGGCGGCGGGGCTTGCCGTAGCCGTCGAGGTCCCAGGAGAGGAGCTCGGCGCCGCGGACCAGGTGCGGGGCGGCGTCCTCGAGCACGAAGGCGCCGTCGGGAAGCTCGGCCCAGGCGAGCTGGTGGAAGCGGCGCCGGTGGGTGCCGGGGAAGATCCGCTCGGCGTGGAGGCACCGGTTGATCTCGCCGGCCGCGGGCGGCGCGCCGCCGAGCGCCTCGGCCCAGGCGGCTTTGTAGGCCTGATATTCGGCGTGCCGGCACTCGCCGCAGGGGCGGTGGCCGGCGGCGAAGGCGACCGCCTCGTCGTGGAAGAAGAGCGGCGTCCAGCGGTTCGGCAGCCAGAGCTCGCGGTGGCGATCGCGGAAGCGCAGGGCGCAGGTGATCCAGAGGCTGCCCGCGTGGAAGCGGACGATCTCGCGACCCTCGTGGAGGACGCCGCGGTTGCCGGTCCAGGCGCCGCGCAGCGGGGTGGCGACGATCTCGCCGGTCGGCGTGACGCGATTTCGCTCCGGCATCGGTCCGGCTCCAAGGTAGCGCAGCCGGCGCGGCGTCCTCGCGGGAGCCGTCCCGGGGCGCCTCCGTCGCGGAGCATGGGCCGGCCGTCGTCCCGGATATGGTCCGCTCCCGGCGGGGCGGGCCGCACGGCTCGGGCACGTCGGCTGAGCGATGCGCCGGATCTTCACCGAGAGAAACCTGATGCTGGTCCTGGTGGTGGCCGGGGCGCTCGGCTGCCTGGTCGGCCTGGCCAAGCCCTCGACGCTGGCCTCACACACGACGCACAAGCAGCAGCTGCTCGACATCGCCCGGTTGTCGCTCACCACCGCCCTCGCGGTGGTCATGGTGATGGGGCCGGGGATCATGTTCCGGGCGCTCTACGGCAAGCCGATCCGGCTCGCCTTCCTGCCCCTCTACGGGATCGGCGTGCTGCTCTTCGCCGGCTGCCTGGCCTGGTGCCTGCAGGGCGTGCTGGAACCGAAATGGACCTGCGCGGCGGTGGTCGGCCCGGTCCTCGGGCTGATGTTCGGGATGCTCGTGGTGGCCCCGCCGGAGGAGGAATTCCTCGACGCCGAGGAGCGCCGCACGCTGCTCCTGGTCGGCATCCCGGTCGGCCTCGCGATCGCCCGCTCGTTCTGGTTCTACGGGCCGATCGGCGAGCTGAACGCGGGTGAAATCTCGCGCAACCTGTGGACCGAGGCGCGCCCCGACAGCCACATCTCCTTCGTCGTCGTCGAGATGGTCGCCCACGGCACCCATCCCTACGGGGCCGAAGGCTTCCACCTCTTCGACCCCTACCTGTTCTCCTCGCGCGGGCCGATCGCCGGGATCGCCAGCGCCCCGATCGTGCTCGCCACCGGCGGCCGGCCGATCCTCGGCGTCCCCAACCAGATCTGGGAACCGTTCGACCCCGAGGGCTTCATGGCCTACCGGGTGGCGATGATCACGATGAGCGCGACCGCGCTGCTCACGGTCTGGCAGCTGGTGCGGGCGCTGGCCGGGAAGCGGGCGGCGCGGCTCGCGGTGCTGCTCGGGATCAGCACCCCGTTCGTCTTCGCCGAGCTGATCTTCACCTGGCCGAAGCTGCTCGCCGCCTCGATGATGCTGCTCGGCGCCTTCTGGCTGTTCGAGCGCAAGCCGCTGCGGGCGGGGCTCTCGGTCGGCGTCGGCTACCTCTTCCACCCGGGCGCCCTGCTCGGCTACCTCGCCCTCGGGCCGCTCGCCCTGTGGCCGCCGCGGGGGGCGAAGCTGTGGCGGCCGCGGATCAAGACCGCGGTGCTGATGGGGCTCGGCACGGCGGTGATCGTGGTCGCCTGGATGATCGCCAACCACGGCCACAACACCCAGGAAGGCTTCCTCGACTACATCGAAGAGGCGGGCGCCAACTACCACCCGTCGCTGTGGCAGTGGATCGTCTTCCGCGCCACCTCGCTGGCCGACTCGACCGTGCCCTTCTACCTCTGGATCTTCCAGAACCACAACATCTCGATCAACACCTTCTTCGGCCAGTCGCCGGGCGTCTCCCACTTCTTCTTCCAGTACTGGACCGGCGTCCCCTTCGCCTTCTCGCTCCTCTTCTTCCCGGTGCTCTTGATCACCCTGTGGCGCTTCGCCAAGCGCTTCACCTGGCCCTTCTTCGCCGTCGTCGTGATCCCCTTCGTCGCCTTCTGGATCTACTGGGGCAACGGCAGCTCGGGGATCCTGCGGGAGGGGATGCAGGCCTGGGTGCTGGCGGTGATCGCGATCCTGGCGGTCGAGCAGGCGGCCGACCACTTCGACTGGATGCGCTCGCGGACGATCCGCGCGATCCTCGTCCTGCGCGGCTTCGAGGTCTTCGCCCTCGCCGTCGGCGCCACCCTCGGCACCCGCGGCCCCAACCCGATCAGCCCCCAGTACCCGATCACCGACCTCTTCGCGGTCGGCCTGGTGGTCGGCTTCGCCTTGCTGATGATGTGGGCGGTGTGGAAGGAAACCGCGCCCGGGACGCTGCTGCGCCCGGCCGAGCCGCCCGGGGAGGAGGCCGTGGCGGAGGTCGTGCCCCCGCCCGCCCACCTGCCCTGACCCTTGCGAACCGTTTCCCCGCGAGCGGGCAATAGGAGATATGTACGAAAGTCGGACCGACGGGGAGGCGATCGCGGTGTCGCTGGTCGAGCCGCGCGCCTTCGGGCTGATCTACGAGCGCCACTTCGGTGCCATCCACGGCTATCTGCGGCGCCGTTTCGACGACCAGCTCGCCGACGAGCTGACCGCGCAGACCTTCCTCGTCGCCTTCGACAACCGCGCCCGCTTCGACCAGGAGCGGCGCGACGGGCGGCCCTGGCTCTTCGGCATCGCCACCAACCTGGCCCACCGGCATCGGCGCAGCGAGGTGCGCGAACTGCGGGCGATCGCCACGCTGACGCCCGAACGGGGCGTGCCGATCGAGGGCGTCGAGGCGCGGGTCGACGCCGAGCGCCTGCGCGGCACCCTCGCCCGCTCGCTTGCCGACCTGCCCGCCGAGGAGGCCGACGTGCTCCGCCTGCTCGTCTGGGCCGAACTCGACCAGCCCGAGATCGCCGATGCCCTGGCGATCCCGCTCGGCACCGTCAAGTCGCGCCTCTCGCGGGCGCGGCGGCGGCTGCAGGACGCGCTCGGGCTCGATCCGACCGCTGAACGAGAGACCGCACGACCCGGCTCATCCCGGAGGTGATTCCGATGGACGACCTGACCCTGATGCAGAGCTTCCGCGCCGAGCGCGTGGTCGACGACGCCCGCGCCCGCGCCGAGATCTGGCGGGCGCTCGAGGCGCGCTTCGAGGCCGCGCCCGCGACCCCGGCATCGAGCCCGCCCGCCGACCGGGCCCCGGCCTTCGGCGCGCCGCCCGCCCGTCGCGGCCG
>JAFDWF010000133.1 GCA_018268575.1 Actinomycetota bacterium | reverse complement strand
GGATCATGCATCTTCCCGACGGGACCCGCGCGGATCGCACGGTCTTCGTGGCGTCTTTCGTCGGCCTCGTCACGGAGACGTCGCATCCCTCCGTCCCGTCACGGAGATGCCGGGATCTCGGCCCGGCACCGGATCTCCCCCGCCACGCACCCGTCCCTGCGCAAGCTTCCCCCCCGGAAACCCTGTCGTCCCGGGCGTCTCGGAGGCGGCCACAGCCTGCCCGGGTCGCCTCCGAGACGCCCGGGACGCCTGGGCTCCGATCGGTCCGGCCCGAACCACTCCGGACCGGACCCTCACCCGCCCCAAGTCCCTTCGTCCAGCTGCCCGAACTTGCAGTCCGTCGGCGCTTTGTCGTCCCTGAAGCGGTGGAACCTCGCCCCGTGGCGGATCCGCCCGCCGGCCGCGTGGTCGTATCCCACCTCGATCACCAGCTCCGGCCGCAGCGCCACCCACTCGAGCTCGCGGCCGCCGGTCCAGCGGCTTGGCTCCGCGGTGCCGCTTTCGCCGGTCTCGAGCGGTGCCAGCATCGTCCGCATACTCCGTTTCGCCGCGGCGCTGAAGCCGGAGATGTGGCCGACCGTGCGCAGGTCGTCGCCGTCGTAGAGGCCGAGGATGAGGGAGCCGACCGTGCCCTCCTCTTTGCCCGGCCGCCAGCCCATCACCACGCAGTCGATCGTCCGCTCGCGCTTCACCTTCGCCATCCCTTTGCGCTTGCCGGGGATGTAGGGAGCGTCGAGCTGCTTTGCCATCACGCCCTCGATGCTCGCCAGCCAGCGCTCCGCCTGCGCTTCGTCGGGGGTCAGCGGCGTCAGCTCGAGGCCCGCCTTGGCGGCGATCGCCTCCAGCCGCGCCCGCCGCTCGGCCAGCGGCGCCTCCAGCAGCGACTCGTCGCCCTCGGCCAGCAGGTCGAAGGCGATGTAGGTCGCCGGGATCTCCTCGGAGAGCAGCTTGATCCGGCTCGCCGCCGGGTGGATTCGCTGCTGCAGGAGGTCGAACTGGACCTCGCCACCACCACCGCGGATCACCAGCTCGCCGTCCAGCACCCAGCGCCCCGGCTCCCACTCGAGCTCGGGGAAGTAGCGCCCCAGCGGCCTGGCGCCCCGCGACTGCACGTAGACCTCCTCGCCGTCGACGAAGACGATCGCGCGGAAGCCGTCGAGCTTCGGCTCGTAGGCCCACTCCTCGCCGACCGGCAGCTCTTTCCGGGTCAGCGCCAGCTGCGGTTTGATCGGCGGCGAGAGCGGCAGTCCCACCCCGCCAGGCTACCCGCCCGCGGTGCGTTCGCAGTTCCCCCCACCATATGTAGGAAAGTGCGAACGCACTTGCCGGGGCCGTTCAGCCGGCGGCGGTGCGTTCGGCGCGGCGGGCGGCGCTCTCGCGCGGATCGGCGATCGGCACCGCGGCGAGCAGTTTCTTCGTGTAGGCGTCGCGCGGGTGCTCGCAGACCTGGTCGGCGGGGCCGGTCTCGACGATCTTGCCCTGGTTCATCACCGCGATCCGGTCGGAGATGTGGCGGACGACGCCGATGTCGTGGGCGACGAAGACGTAGGTGAGCCTGAGCTCGTCCTGGAGGTCGTCGAGCAGGTTGACGATCTGCGCCTGGATCGAGACGTCGAGCGCCGAGACCGGCTCGTCGCAGATCACCAGCTTCGGTTCCAGCGCCAGCGCCCGGGCGATCCCGATCCGCTGCCGCTGGCCGCCGGAGAATTCGTGCGGGAAGCGGTTGTAGTGCTCGGGCGAGAGGCCGACCCGGTCGAGCAGGCCTTCGACCCGCTTGCGCAGCTCGCCGCCGCTCGCCACCTTCTGGATCTTCAGCTGGTCGCCGACGATCTGGCCGACCCGCTTGCGCGGGTTGAGCGAGGCGTAGGGGTCCTGGAAGATCATCTGCATCTCGCGCCGCAGCGGCCGCAGCTCGCGCCGGCCGAGCCCGGCGATCTCCTGGCCCTCGAACTTGACCGACCCGGAGGTCGGCTTTAAGAGCTGCAGCACCGCCCGACAGGCGGTCGACTTGCCCGAGCCCGACTCGCCCACCAGCCCCAGCGTTTCGCCTTTGTCGACCGAGAAGCTGATTCCGTCGACGGCGCGCACCTGGTCGACTTCGCGGTCGAACAAGAGGCCGCTCTTGATCGGGAAGTGCTTGACCAGGTCGGTGACCTCGAGCAGCGCGCCGCTCGGCGCGGTCGTCGCCTCGGTGCTCGTCGCGCCGGAGACGTCGCTACCCACGCGGCTCCTCCAGCCCGATCCGCCCCTCGACCTCGCGCAGCCGGCGCTTCTGCTCCGCCGTCAGCCAGCAGCGGTCGCGGTGGTTCGGGTCCTCGGGGAGCCGCGCCTCCAGCCCCGGCACCTCCTTGCACTTGCCGAACTCGTGCGGGCAGCGCGGCCGGAAGGCGCAGCCGCTCGGCAGGTTGAGCAGCGACGGCGGCGCCCCCGAGATCTGCGGCAGTCGATGCGGCCGCGGCTGGTCGAGTCGGGTCAGCGACCCGAGCAGTCCCCAGGTGTAGGGATGCTGGGGGTCGTAGAAGATGTCGGTGAGCGTGCCCCGCTCGACCACCTTGCCGCCGTACATCACCAGCACCCGGTCGGCGACTTCGGCGACCACGCCGAGGTCGTGGGTGATCAGGATCGTCGCCAGGCCGCGGCTGCGGTTGAGGTCCTGGATCAGGTCGAGGATCTGCGCCTGGATCGTCACGTCGAGCGCCGTGGTCGGCTCGTCGGCGATCAGGATGCTCGGCTCCAGCGCCAGTCCCATCGCGATCATCGCCCGCTGCCGCATGCCGCCGGAGAATTCGTGCGGGTAGGCGTCGACGCGACGGTCCGCGTCGGGGATGCCGACCGCTTCCAGCAGCTCGATCGCCTGCCGGTGGGCGTCCCTCTTGCCGACCTTCGAGTCGTGGGCGCGGATCGCCTCGATGATCTGCCTGCCGACCGTGTAGACCGGGTTCATCGAGGTCATCGGGTCCTGGAAGATCATCGCGATCTGCCGGCCGCGCACCTTCTGCAGCTGCGCTTCGCTCAGCGTCGTCAGCTCTTCGCCGTTCAGCTTCACCGAGCCCTCGATGTGCGAGTTGGGCGAGCGGGTGAGGCCGATCAGGGTCTGCGCGGTGACGCTCTTGCCGGACCCGGACTCGCCGACGATCGCCAGCACTTCGCCCGGTTCGAGCTGGAAGTCGACCCCGTCGACGGCCTGCACGCGGCCGTCTTCGGTGGCGAAGCCGACCCGTAGGCCGTCGACCTCGAGCAGCGGGCCGCCGCCGGTGCCCGGCGAGACGGGTGCGGTCTCGGGAGTGGCGCTCATGCGGCGGAGGCACCCAGGCGGATGCGCGGGTCGAGGTAGGCGTAGCCGATGTCGACCAGGATGTTGAAGAGGACGATGAAGAAGGCGCCGAAGAGCGTCACCGCCATGATCGAGGGGAAGTCCTGCTGTTTCAGCGCTTCCGCGGTGAAGAGGCCGACGCCTTCGATGTTGAAGAGCGACTCGGTGACGATCGCGCCGCCGCCGATCAGCACGCCGAAGTCGAGCCCGAAGAGCGTGATCACCGGGATCAGCGAGTTGCGCAGCACGTGTTTCACCATCACCCGGCGCTGCGAGAGCCCCTTGGCGCGGGCCGTCCGCACGTAGTCCTCGTTCATCACGTCGAGCATCGAGGAGCGCAGTACGCGACTGTAGAAGCCGGCGAAGAGGACGGCGAGGCTGATCCAGGGCAAGATCAGGTGGCTGAACCACTTGCCCGGATCCGACAGCGGTTCGTACCCGCTCGGTGGGAAGAGTTCGATCTTGTAGGTGAAGTAGTAGAGCAGGATCGAGGCGAGCCAGAAGACCGGCATCGAGATCCCGATCAGCGCCAGCACGGTCAGCCCCCGGTCGAGCCAGCCGCCCGACCTGACCGCGGACAGATAGCCGAACAGGAACCCGAAGGCGAGCCAGATGATCGCCGCGCCGATGCAGAGGGAAGCGGTCGCCGGGATCCCTTCGACGATCCGTTCGTCGACGTTGATGTGGGCGTTGTAGGACTTGACTTCGCCGGTGAAGATCAGCTTCATCTGCGTCCAGTACTGCTCCGGCAGAGACTTGTCGAAGCCCCATTCCTTTTCCACGTTCTTGATCAGCTGCGGGGTCGCGTTCTTGCCCGCGATCCGCTGGGCCGGGTTGGTCGCCGGGACGACGTTGAAGATCAGGAAGACGAGGACCGAGATCGCGAAGAGGACCGCGATCGCCCCGAGCACTCGACGTACGAGGAAGCGGAGCATCGGCTCACACCGGTCCGATCGCCTCGGGGTCGCTGGAGCCCGCGCGGGCCTCGAAGCGGACCTTCGATTTCGGGTCGAGCGCGTCGCGCAGGCCGTCGCCGAAGACGTTCACCGAGAGCACGGTGAGGAGGATCGCGGTGCCCGGGATGATCGTCAGGAGCGGCTGGCTGTAGAGCGCTTCGAAGCCTTCCGAGATCATCGTCCCCCAGGAGGAGCTGGGCGGCTGGACGCCGGCGCCGAGGTAGGAGAGCACCGCCTCGAGCAGCATGTTGTTGGCGATGTTCAGGGTGAAGAAGACGATGATCGTCGACATCAGGTTGGGCAGGATCTCGAGGAACATGATCCGGCTCGGCCCGGCTCCCTGGGCGACCGCCGCTTCGATGAACTCTTTCTCGCGGAAGGCGAGGATTTCGCCGCGCAGCGGCCTCGCCATATACGGCGTGTAGACGATGCCGATGATCAAGGTCGGGATCCAGAGGGAGCTCGACTTCAGATGTATCGGCCCGATTTCCAGGCCGCCCACGGCGAGCACGATCCCCAGCGCGATCGCCAAGAGCACCACCGGGAAGGCCCAGATCACATCCATCGCCCGCGAGATCACGGTGTCGGTCCAGCCGCCGTAGAAGCCCGAGAGCAGACCGAAGACGACGGCCAGGATCGTGGTGATGATCGCGGCGACGATGCCGATGAAGAGCGAGGAGCGGCCGCCGTAGAGGAGGCGGACCATCTCGTCGCGGCCGAGGTGGCCGTCGGCACCGAGGAAGAACTTGCCCCCGGCGGCGAAGAACTGCGGGCCGATCGCCTTGCCGCTCGGTTCGACCACTTCCTTCACTTCGCCGCCCTCGTGGAGTTTCTCCAGGGTGTGGGTCTGGTTCGGCCCGGTGTGGGCGACCTGGTTGGCCCAGACCGGGGCGAGCAGGCAGCAGACCACGATCAGCAGGAAGACGCCGAGCGCGAACAGCGCGAAGTGGTTGCGGCGCAGGCGCCGCCAGGCGATCGCCCAGGGGCCGCCGCCCTGGCGGGCGCCGGAGTCGGCCTCGACGATCGCGAATTCCGAGCCCCCGGGCCCGGTACCCGGGGAGACGACGGCCCCCTCGAGGGCCGTCGTCTCTGCACCGGATTTCTCTGACTCAGAGGGCACTGGAGCGAGCTGGTCCGACTATTTCTTGAATTCGAGACTGGTGAGTTCGGTCTCGAAGGTCGGGTTCCAGATCGCGGTTTCCAGGTTGATGTCTTCGGAGACGAAGAGCGACAGCGTCCGGGTCCCATACGGAGCCCAGGTCGCTTCTTTCATGAATTCTTCGTCCAGTTCGGCGTATTTGGATTCCTGCTGCGGACCGAGCTGTTCTTCGGCCAGTTTGTTGATCTTTTCGTTCAGAGGCTTCACGTTGATCTGCGAGAAGTTCTGATTGTTGGTCGGCTGGATGCTCTCGCCGTTCAGCAGGATGTCGAAGAAATCGTTCGGGTGGGGGAAGTCCTCGAACCAGTCGGCCCACCCGGTGTCCAGGTTCGGGGTCGACGTGTTGCCGATCACGGTGAAGTAATTGTCGGCATTGAGGATTTTCAATTCGACGTTGAACCCGAGTTCCTTCAGGACGCCCTGGTAATAGGTGCCCGCGTCGTTGTTGGGGCTCTCGGTATCGGTCCAGACGGTGATTTCTTTGTCTTTCACGCCCGATTCCGCGATCAGTTCCTTCGCCTTCTTCATGTTGTGCGGGAACAGTTCGAATTTCTTGTAGCCGGGCATGCCGGGCGGCAGGATCTGCTGCGTGCCGACGACCTGGCCGGTGTAGATCCGTTCCAGCGCCGCCGGGTCGACCGCGTAGTTGACCGCTTCCCGGACTTTCTTGTTGCTGAACGGTTCCGTCGTCTGGTTCATCCAGAAGTAGTAGGTCGAGATCGTCGGCTCCGGTTTGAACTGGGTGCCTTCGAATTTTTCCTTGACTTCCTGGTAGCGATCGGTCGGCGGCGGATCGAAGATCCAGTTGAGCTTGCCCGATTCGATGTCGTTGACCTGGGTCGACTGGTTGCGGTTGACTTCGATTTCGATCTTGTCGACGTGGCCCGACGGGATTTCCGTCATCTGCTTGCCGTTGTCTTTGGCCCAGTACGGATTCCGTTCGTAGTCCCAGCCGCGACCCGGCTGCGACTTGGTGATCATGTATGGCCCGGACGCCGGCGGCGGGCTGGCCGATTGGTCTTCGTTAGGCGTGTTCTGCGGAACCGGCGCGACGAACATGAGCGCCAGCTCGTTCAGGAACGTGCCCTGCGGTTTCTCCAGGTTGATGACGATTTCGCCGGTTTTTTCGTTGACCTTGATGCCGGAGATGCCGCCCTTCTTGGTTTTCGCGAACTGTTCGGCGCCGACGATGTCGGTGTAGAAGGGCGAGCCGCCGGAGTTGGTCAGGAAGCAGCGTTCGACGGCGTATTTGAAGTCACCGGCTTTGATCGGTTCGCCGTTCGAGTATTTGAGGCCTTCACGCAGGAACATCGTGTAGGTCTTGTCGCCGTTGGTGATTTTCGGCATTTCCTTGGCCAGGCCGGGGATGATTTCGGCGCCTTCTTCTCCCGGGGCCGCTTTGTAGGCCAGCAGCGGGATGTAGACCGGGCGCATCGCGGTCCAACCCTCGGCCGTGTAGGAGATCTGTGGATCCATGTAGTCGGGGAACGAGGTGTAGGCGCCTTTCAGCGTGCCGCCTTCGCTGCCGCCGCCTTCGCCTGCGCTGCCGCCCGCATTGGATTCGGAGGTCGATTCCGAGGTGGTACCGGAACCGCTTCCCCCGCCGCCGCAAGCGGCCAGTGCAACCGCCGAGATCGCCGCAAGCACGGCGATCGATAGGAAAATCGCGAGCTTTCTCAAAACTCGACCTCCGAAGAGTTAGGTGTTGGCGTGCCTCCTGGGAGCAACTCCAGCACAACGTCATGACTTCCGTCAACCGGAATTCTTTGCGCCGAAGAGAGACGCTCGGCGTGCTCCCCTCCAAGCGACATTGTAACCCATGCCACGATTGCCAATACCCCTAATCCGGCGAAAAGAAACGTGGTCCTTGGGGTCGCAATCGCTGCTATCAAGCCACCGACGGCGAATCCGACGCCGGGCATCGCCGCTCCGATCGACTCCAGGACTGCCATGACCCGCGCCTGCATGCCGGGCTCGGTCAGCTCTTGAACTGCGCTGATCGCCGATACCCACTGCACGCCGTTACCGGTACCTCCTATTAGGGAGGCGAGGCAGGCGACGGCCAGGTTCGGGGCGATCGCCATTCCCAGGTAGCCGACGCCGACGGCGAGGGTCGAGAGGACGAGCAGGAGGATCAGCGGCGCGCGGCGGGCACGGGCGAAGACGAGGCTGCCGAGCAGCATGCCGACGCCCCAGCTGGCGAGCATCACGCCGTAGCCGGTGTCGCCGGCGCCGAGGGTCTGCTTGGCGTAGATGACCTCGACCGGGATCACCGCCGAGAAGAAGACGAAGGCGGCGCCCTGGGCGACCAGGAGGCGGCGCAGGACCTTGTTCTCGCGCAGGTAGCGGAGCCCGGCGCGGGCGCGGGCGCGGGTGCCGCCCGGTTCGGGCTCGGCCCGCGGCATGCGCCCGGCGGTGATCAGGATCCAAGCGACCAGGTAGAAGGAGGCCGCGTTGAGGAGGAGCGCGGCGCCGACGCCGAGGCCGGCGACCACCAGCCCGGCGAGGCCGGGGCCGAGCGCCGCGCCCGCGGTGAAGGCGACGTTCAGGACCGCGTTGCCGGCCCGCAGCTCGCCGGTCGGCTCGAGCAGGCTGGCGACCACGGCCCGGGTCAGCGCCCGCCCCGCCAGGGCCAGGGTGCCGTCGACGGTCGCCAGCGCGATTACCGCGGCGAGCGAGAAATGGGAGGCGAGCAGGGCCAAGGCGCCGAAGGCGGCGGTCTCGCCGCAGTAGATCAGCGGCAGGACCAAGCGCGGCGGCGGCCGCTCGATCCGGGTGACCAGCAACGGCGCCAAGAAGCCGGGCAGGAAACGGGTGCCGACGAAGAGGGCGGCGGTCGCCAAGGCACTGTTGGTCACTTCGAAGACGAGGACCGAGAGGGCGATGACGCCCATCCAGTCGCCCATCTCGTTGATCGCGTAGGTCGTCGCAAGCCGCCTGAAAAGCGGCCTGCGCAGGGGCGCGGTAATTGCAGGTTCAGCCATCGCCACCCCCCTGAATACCTAATTTATGCACAAGATTTCCTGCAGATGCACAAGTTTTCGACAGGCTGTGCTACAACTTCCGTGTCGCTTTTGGAAGTTTTTCCACCCCGTGCACAGAGTTCGGGCTTCAACCACGGAAAGGGGCATTGATATGGGTTGGCGTCACGGCTAACGATCTTCAAGCTTTCGAGTTGGTAATCGGGCATCCTGCGGGGTGCCCGATCTTTTTTTGGGGGCCTCGTAGGCCTCCCTCCCCGGTCTCGATCGGGCCGCCGGGACACTTTGCACAAGACCCGTCATCTGCCCAAAGGTCTTGAAAGGCGCTGCTACGCGGGCTAATTTCAAAGTCATTCCGTAGCCCCTGCCCATGCGGGTCGCCGAGAGGCGAGGCGCCGGCACGTTTCAAAGCGACTGTCTCGTCGTAACCCCGTCGGGAAAAATGGACAACAGCCGACCCACGATCTGGATCCTGCTCCTGGAGGGCGCGGGTCTGCTCGCTGCGATCGCCGTCGCCATCGTTGTGGCCGGAAGGGCGGACTGGGATCTCGCTCTGCTCGGGATCCTGCTCGCCTTCGCGGTGTTCAGCGATCTGACCGCGATCAGGACCAATCCGAAGCTGAAGCTTTCCGGCAGCTTCTTGCCGATCGTGGTCGCCATGGTGCTCCTCGGCGGGCCGCCCGCGATGGTGATCGGCGTCCTCGCGATCGTCGCCGGGATGATCAGTGAGCGGCCGGCTCCTCATTACGCCCTCAACAACCTTCTGACCTACGCGGTCTTTCCGCTGGCCGGCGGCCTCGCGTTTCACGAAGTCACCACCAGTGCGGGGATCGGCGATCGGGATCCTGCCTACTACGCCTTGATCGTCGCCGTCTTCGGCTTTGCCCTGTGCATCAACTTCACCCTGATCGCCGCCTACGCCTGCTACCTGGAACGCAGCTCCCTGCTCGAAAAGTATCGCTACGTCTTCTTGCCGGTCCTCCCGTCCGAGGCGGCGGCGGTGGTGATGGCTGTCGGCATCGTCTACCTCTACGTGCAGGCGGGCCTCGCCGCGATCGCCCTGTTCGGCGTCGTCCTGATCGTCTTCCAGTACCTGCTCGGCGCGCTGCTCGTCTCTCGCGACCGGGCCGAGGAGCTGGAGAAACGCTCCAACCAGCTGGCCAGCTTTCAGGTCGGGATGTTGAGCGCGCTGCTGCGGACGCTCGACCTGCGCGACCAGATGACCGCCCGGCACTCGGCGGCGGTGGCGCGGTATTCGCGGGCGATCGCCCAGCGGGCCGGCTTCTCGCGCCAGGAGGAGGAGCTCGTCCACATCGCCGCGCTGCTGCACGACATCGGCAAGTTCATCCTCCCCGACCGGATCCTGAAGGCGAACGTGCCGCTCACCGACGAGGACTGGATGCTGATCAAGCGCCACCCGCAGCAGGGCGCGCGCGTGGTCTCCTCGCTCGACGGCTACGGGCCGGTCGCCGACATCATCCTCGCCCACCACGAGCGGATCGACGGCAAGGGCTATCCGCGCGGGCTGGAAGGCGACGAAATCCCGCAGCTGGCGCGGATCATCTCGGTCGCCGACACCTACGACGTGATGACGGCGCGCGACTCCTACCGCACGCCGATGTCGAGCCAGGACGCGATCGACGAGCTCCGCCGCGTCGCCGGCGCCCAGCTCGACGAGCGCTTCGTCGAGGTCTTCATCGAGCTGCTCGAGGGCAAAGACGTCTCCTTCCAGCACGGCGAGGCGGCCGACTTCGAGAAAGAGCTGGCGCTCGAGTCGCGGATCGCCGAGACCGCGAGCCCGGAGGGACAGAGCAGCCGCTTCCAGGTTGCGGGCGTCCAGCCCTAGATTGAGTAGTTTCAGGATGACGCGGTGGGGGACGCGGGAGTTGCGGTGGGACGCCAAGGAACCCGGCCTTTTCGGAGGCGACCCTGGCAGGCTGTGGCCGCCTCCGAAAAGGCCGGGTCATGGGGGGACGGCAGAGGGTCCTACGCTCCGCTGTTCCTTATGGCCCCGTGGGGGCCATAAGGAACAGCGGAGGGAGGGTGCCGCGGGGTTCGTCAGGAAGATGCCGGGAACGTCGGGGAGACGTGACGAAGACGCCGGGAACCACGCGGGTGACGTGAGGGAGACGTCACGGGTTCCACACTTCCTCCACGGTCACGAAGACGTGACCATGAATCTGGGCCCCTATAGGGGCCCAGATTCACTCAGCGCGGAAAGGGGGGTCTGAACCTTCGCAGGAAGGCTCACGCCTTCCCTGCGATCGTGGAGGCTTCGTCACGGACCGAGCATGATCCGGCGGGAATCCCGCCGGATCCATGCATCTCCCGGCCGGGACCCGCGCAGATCGCACGGTCTTCGTGGCGTCTTTCGTCGGTCTCGTCACGAAGATGTCGCATTCGTCCGTCCCGTCACGGAGATGCCGATCTCCCCGCCACGCATCCGTCCCTACGCCAGCTTCTTCCCCCGGAAACCTCCCGTCCCGGGCGTCTCGGAGGCGGCCACAGCCAGCCCGGGTCGCCTCCGAGACGCCCGGGACGCCGGAACTCCGATTCCTCGGGCCCGAACCCTCCAGGCCCGAACCCCCGCCGGTCCGCACCCCACTCGGGCGCCAGCTCAACCAGCCACGCCACCCTCGCACTCCTCGTGGAACCACTCATCTAGTGTCCTGAGTCGTTAATCCCGCACCACCCTGTCGGCGTCTCGCCACCCGTGGCCACGTCCTCGGATCCGCCTTTGCCAACCGGCAAAGGCGGATCCTGCGTCCTTGCCACAGGCGCCGATCCACTCGCCAGATGTGGCACACGATCAACGACTCAGGACACTAGGCGCGGTCGTCAGTTGAAGACGACGTAGAAGGGGTGGTTTTCGAGCGTGCCGCCCCCGTTGCGGATCGAGACCCATACCGGGGTCGTACAGGCGAGGGTGACGGAGTCGCCGTTGGCGGCGATGTTCCCCTGGGTGAGCGTCGAGGCGTCGCCGCCGACGTGAGGGGTCGTGACCTCGATCGAGTGCACGGGCACCGAGGGGGTGATGCAGTAGACCCCGGTGACGCTGGAGAGGGAGGCGGAGGCGACGTTCATCGAAGCGGCTGCGTCGAGGGTTCCGTTTGCTTCGATCCGGGCATAGGCGACCGCGCTGCCCGCGGCCCCGGCTTCGCCGCGGTCCCCTCGCGGTCCTGGCGCTCCGGTGTCTCCCTTCGGCCCTTGTGGTCCCTGCGGCCCGGTGAGCGTGGCCTTCGATTTCTTGCTGAGTTTGCTGGGCGTGACTGCTTCTTTTTTGAGTTGGCTGGTGCCGACACTTTCTTTTTCCAGCTGCGAAGCGGCGAAGGCGGTGCCGCCTGCAAGCGCAATGAAGAGAGCCAGCGAGGCGACGACGTTCGCGTAGGTGAGCTTGCTGCTCAGGTGCTTCATTACGGTCCTTCCGACTGCGAGGTGGACGAAAGCGGGACGAGCGGCAGCCTCCCACGTCCGGAAGCGCCGGACAAGCGCGGCGAGGGAAATCGCGGTGGGTTGGTTACCCTGAACGCATGGCACTCTTGGGAGACGAGGAGATCGGGGCGAGGCTCGGCGAGTTGAGCGGTTGGGAGCGCCGCGGTGGGTCGATCGTCAAGGCCTTCGGGCGGGGCGACTTCGTCGGCTCGGTCGAGTTCGTCGACGCCCTCGTCGCGCCGGCCGAGGAGATGGGGCACCATCCCGACCTCGGGATCTCCTGGGACACGGTCACGGTGACGATCTCCACCCACTCCGAGGGCGGCCTGACCGCCGCCGACTTCGAGCTCGCGCAGAAGATCGACGCCCTCGCCTGAGGTCCGCCGCGCGCTCAGCCCGCGAGCGCCTCGACCAGTCGCCGCCCGCAGGCGAGGTCCGGATCCTTGTCGGGGTTGTAGCAGGCGAGCGAGGCGCCGATCAGTGCCTTCGAGCCGGTGAGCGGGGCCAAGAGCGCGGCGAGCTCCTCCCAGTCGAGCCCCTCCGGCTGCAGGTAATCGGTGGCGGGGAAGAGGGCTTCGTCGAGGACGTCGACGTCGAGGTGGAGCCAGAAAGGACCGCCACCGAGGCGCTCTGCCAGCTCCGTCGCCGCCGCGGCGATGCCGCGTCGGCGCAGTTCCTCGGCCCCGTAGAGGAGCGGCGGCCGGGGGAGGTCCTCGGGCTGGCGCATCCCGTCGGCCACCGATTCGGCGCGGTCGCGGAAGCCGACCAGGGCGGTGCGCTCGGGCGCCACCGACGGTCCGCCCGCCGCCGCTACCCAGGCCGCCGGCCCGAGGCCGAGGGCGACCGAGATCGGCATGTCGGCCGCCTCGCCGGTGGTCGAGGTCTCGCCGTCGTAGAGGTCGAGGTGGCCGTCGAGGTGGGCGAGCCCGGGCGCCGCCCCGAGCGCGTCGCGCGCCCCGGCCAGCGCCCCCGGCAGCTCGGCGCAGCAGCCGCCGATCAGGAAGGGGCGCTCGCCGCGGGCGAGGGCGTCGGCGACCGCGGCGCGGATCGCGGCGGTGCTCGCCAGCACGTCGGCGCTCGCCAGGAGGCCGGTCGCCGGGTCGCGCTCCGCGCCGCGGATGCGCACCGCGAGGTCGCCCTCGTCGCGGGCGTCGAGCGCCTCGGGCAGGCCCAGTTCGCGCAGGGTGCCGGGCGCGAACTCGGTGCCGCCGCCGCGGCCCACCGAGTCGAAGGGCACTCCGATCGTCACCGTCGCTTCCATCCGTCCCAGACTGGCAAACTCGGATGAGATGGCCAAGCGCAGGAAAGGACCGCGGCGGCCGGGCGAGAAGTCGCCGACCGTCTCCTACACCGACCCGGAGGGGAACGTGCTCGAGCTGCGCGAGACGCTGAGCGCGGCGACGATCGCCAAGATCGGCGAGCCGCCGTCGAGCCACGCGGCCTCTCTGGAGGACGCCTGGGCGCGGCGCGAGGAGGCGCTCTTCGAGCGACTGGCGGTGTCGTGGGAGGTGGCGGGCCTGCCGCTCGAGGACCAGAAGATGCTGCTCGGCCGGTATCGGATGGCGAATCCCGAGGAGCGCGCCTGGGTGCGGCGCACGATCGCCGCCCACCTCGAGCGCTACATCCCCGACCTGGCCTGATCATGGCGGAGGAGCTGCGGATCGACGAGCGGCTGGCGATCCCGTTGGCCGAGATCGAGCTGCGCACCAGCCGCTCCTCGGGGCCGGGTGGCCAGCACGCCAACGTGACCGCCTCGCGGGTCGAAGCGGTCTTCGACATCGAGGCGTCGCGCGCGCTCGACGAGGCGCGGCGGGCGCGCCTGCTCGACCGCCTCGGCCCGGTCGTCACCGCGGTCGCCCAGGATGGCCGCAGCCAGTACCGCAACCGGGAGCTGGCGCTCAGCCGGCTGGCCGCGAAGCTCGGCGGCGCGCTCCGCGTCCCCCGTCATCGCCGCCCGACCAAGCCGACGCGCGCCTCGCGCAAACGGCGACTCGAGCAGAAGCGCCGCACCGGCGAGCGCAAGCGCTCCCGCCGCCGCCCGAGCACCGAGGACTGAGCGGTTGTGCACTTGAGCCGGTCAGGGGCGGCTCAACTGCACACTCGCCAGCTCGCGGCGGACCAGCGGGGCGACCTCGGTGCCGAAGAGCTCGATCGAGCGCATCACGTCGGCGTGGGGGAGGGTGCCGACGCTGAACTGGATCAGGAAGCGGTCGTGGCCGAAGACCCGGTGCTGGAGGAGGATCTTCTCGGCGACCTCGGTGGGGGAGCCGACCAGGTTGGCGCCCTCGGGCCGGCGGCTCGCCTCGAAGGCGGCGCGGCTCATCGGCGGCCAGCCGCGCTCGCGGCCGATCCGGTCCATCATCCGGGCGAAGGCGGGGAAGGCGATGTCGGCGGCGTCCTGGGAGTTGGGCGCGACGAAGCCGTGCGAGTTGATGCTTAGGGCGGGGCGGGGGGCGCCTGCCTCCGCGGCGGCGCTCGCGTGCAGCTCGGCGAACGGCTTGAAGCGGGCCGGTTCGCCGCCGATGATCGCCAGTGCCATCGGCAGGCCGAGGCGGCCGGTGCGGATCGCCGACTGGGGCGAGCCGCCGACCGCGACCCAGACCGGCAGCGGGTCCTGCAGCGGCCGCGGGTAGACGCCGCGCCCCTCGATCGGCGCCCGCAGCCGCCCCTCCCAGGTGACCTCGGTCGAGGCGCGCACGGCGAGCAGCAGGTCGAGCTTCTCGGCGAAGAGCTCGTCGTACTCCTCGAGGTCGTAGCCGAAGAGCGGGAACGACTCGACGAAGGAGCCACGGCCGGCCATGATCTCGGCGCGGCCGCCGGAGAGCAGGTCGAGCGTGGCGAAGTCCTGGAAGACGCGGACGGGGTCGTCGGAGCTGATCACCGAGACGGCGCTGGTGAGGCGGATCCGCTCGGTCCGCTCAGCCGCCGCGGCAAGCGCCACGGCGGGGGTGGAGACGGCGAAGTCGGGGCGGTGGTGCTCGCCGACGCCGAAGACGTCGAGGCCGACCTGGTCGGCCAGCTCGATCTCCTCGATCAGGTCGCGCAGGCGCCGCGCGGCGCTGACGGTCGGGCCGCCCTCCGCCTCCGGGGTCAGCTCCGCGAAGGTGTAGACGCCAAGCTCCACTCGACGCCCGATCGTAGTCGGGCGCTTCCGTCCCTCGTCACGGTCGGTCAAGATGCCCGCCATGGTCGGCGAGCGCAGCGAGGATGGATTCGCCGCCCTGACCCTGGAAAGCGCGCGCGGCGGGCTCGAGGCGGTCTTCGTCCCCGAGGCGGGGATGGTCTGCTGCTCGCTGAAGCACCGCGGTGAGGAGCTGCTCGGGCAGCGTGGCGGCCTGCGCGCCTACGTCGACCACTACTCGACGATGGGGATTCCCTTCCTGCACCCGTGGGCGAACCGGCTCGGTGCCGATCGCTTCGCCGTCGGCGGCCGCGAGGTAGACCTCGCCCTGCCCGACCTGCCGCTGAAGCGCGACGGGGCGGGGCTGCCGATCCACGGCCTGCTCGCGGCGGCGCCGGGGTGGCGGGTGGCGCGGCACGCGGAGCTCGAACCGGGCGGGGTGCTGGCGGCGAGCTTCGACTTCGCCGCCTACCCGCACCTGCTGGAGGCGTTCCCGTTCCCACATCTGGTCGAGATCGAGGCGACGCTGGTCGAGGGCTCGCTGGAGATCACCACCAGCCTGACGGCGACGGGCGATGTCGCCGTGCCGGTCTCCTTCGGCTTCCATCCCTACTTATGTCTGCCGGGGGTGCCGCGCGCCGAGTGGGAGCTCGAGGTGCCGGTCCACGAGCGGATCGTGCTGGACGAGCGCGGGCTGCCGACCGGGGCGTGCGTGCCCGCCGCGATCGAGCCGGGGCCGCTCGGCGAGCGCACCTACGACGACGCCTTCCGCGCGCCCCCGCCCGGCACCGCCTTCGCCCTCACCGGCCCCGATCGGCGGATCGAGGTGCGCATGGACAGCGGCTATCCGTTCACCCAGGTCTACGCGCCCGCCGACACCGACGCGGTGGCGATCGAGCCGATGACCGCGCCGACCAACGCGCTCGTGACCGGCGACGAGCTCACCTTCGTGCCACCGGGCGAGACCTTCGTCGCCGGCTTCTCGATCTCCGTACTCTGATCGTTCCCAAGCTGGCGCGGCGAAGTTTGAGAGTTGGCACGTTCTGCGCGCCCCGCGTGCGGATCGGCCTCCTAGCGTGGCGCCCATGTTCTACAGACAAGATTTGATCGACCACTTCGACTGGTTGGCCGACTCCAGATACCTCGAAGAGTTCTGCGACGAGGCGCTGGTCGCCATCTCGATGACGGCCTACGGCTACGGCAACGTCTTCGTCAAGTTCGGCCCCAACACCTGGATGGCGGCGGACCACTTCGTCGCCAGGTACGGCTTGACCGAGTTCGTCGACCGGGTGCGGGAGACCGATGTCCTGCGCCTGCCCGAGGAAGAGGAGGAGTTTTGATGTCCGCCACCTTCAGTTATCCTTTACTTTTAATGTCAAGAGTAAAGGGACAGACCAAGGTTTCCGCCAAGCACCAGGTGACGATCCCGGTCGGCGCGCTGCGCGATGCACGGCTGCAGTCCGGCGATGTCTTGCGGGTCGAGGCGGATAGGGCGGGGCGGGTCGTGCTCACCCGCGTCGACGAGCTGCTCGACCGCTATCGCGGTTGTGTCGCCGGCGGCGGCTTGCGCGAAGCCATCGACGGACTGCGCGACGAGTGGCGGTAGTCCTCGACTCCGCCGCGGTCGTCGCCTTCCTCGATCGCGACGACGCGCTGCACGGCGCGGCCGCCGAGGCGATCGGCGAGCATGTGACCAGGAGCGATTGCTGGCCTCGGTGGTGAGCTTCGCCGAGGTGCTGACCGGCGCCCACCGCCTCCACCACGATGAGGAGGCCCTGGTGCGCGGCTTCTTCGCCGACCTCGTCGCCGAGGTCCTGCCGGTCGAGGTCGCGACCGCCGAACGGGCCGCCGAGCTGCGCTCCGCGAGCAGGTCCCTGCGCATGCCCGACGCCCTGATCGCCGCCACCGCCGATGCCCATCCCGACGTCGACCTGCTGCTCACCGGCGACTCAGGGCTGGCCTCGCTGCGGGGCCTCGGCTGTCGCGTGCGCCTGCTGCACTGAGCGATCGCCGCCCCGTCGGCGAGCGCGCCCGGTCTCGACCGTCCGCCGTGGTCAGCTTCCTGGCGAGCTCCCGGCGAGGGCGATGCCGACGACGACGCTGATCGCGAGCACGGCGATCACCAGCCGGTAGGCGAGCACGCGCCCGTGGCCGGGCTCGCGGGCCGGGCCGGCGGAGCGGGCGAAGCAGCCGAGGGCGGCGAGCACGAGGACGCTGCCGATGACGACGACGGCGCTCGCGCCGGTGAGCACCCCGATGGCGACGATCGCCGTTCCTCCATTCCAGAGCGCCAGCTGCGCACGACCCAGGCGGGCGGAGAAGTTGGGCGCGGGGAGCAGCAGGGGGCCGAGGCCCAGCGCCAGTTGGGCGACGCCGCCGACCAGGACGAGGTACGCCGCCAGCCAGGAGCCGTGGGCGAAGGGAGTCGCACTGTTGACCGCGGCGACGAGTCCGCCCGCGACGATCAGCGACCCGGCGATCCCGGCGCAGGCGATCAGCTCGACGTCCGCCCGGCGCGCCCGTGCGGCGGACGGGAGGGGTCGGGTGTGTGCCAGGCCCGCCATCGCCCTCCCTGGCTAGGCCTGCCGGCAGGCCCAGCCCGCCGGCATCTGCCCCGAACCGAGGAACGCCTTCAGCTCGGCGGTCGCCTCGGGCCCGAGCGAGGCATCGGCCCGGGTGTAGAAGATCGGCTCCTCCTTGGAGTTGTGCAGCTCCAGTTGGGCCAGCAGGCGCTCGCAGATCGATCGCGCCTCGCCCTCGTCGCCGGCCTCGGCCAGTTGGGCCTCGAGCGCCTCCAGGGTTCGCCACAGTTCGCCGTGCTCACGCAGCATCACGCCGATCGGGATCGCCAGCTCGTCCTGCATCGGCGGGAAGAGAAACTCCTCCTCGAGGTAGATGTGGCGGCGCAGTGCCGCGATCGCCGCGGTGAGCGCCGCGACCGCGTCGTCGCCGCCGGAGCCGAAGGCTTCGACCCCGCGGTCGATCTCGTGGTGCTCGCGCTCCATCGCCGCGCCGAGGGTCTCACTGTCCATCAGGCTTCTCCTTTCGCGTCCATCTTTTATACACGAACTGTGGGGAAAAAGGGGATGCACGACTCCTTGCGGGCCGTTGGCGACGCGAACCCGGGGGTATGTGGATCGCCTGAGGCGATTCGCTCACCATCGGTCGATGCGCCTGCTTCGCCGGGGCGGCGTGGTCGTGCTGGCCCTGGTCGCCCTCGCCGCGCCCGCGCCCGCCGCCGCCTCGACCGCCGAAGTCGCCGCCCTGCAGTCGGCGCTGCAGGGCCTGCGGCTCTACAGCGGCTTCGTCGACGGGATCAAAGGGCCACTCACCCGCGACGGGATCCACACCCTTCAGCGTCGGCGCGGGCTACGCGTCGACGGGATCGCAGGGCCCGAAACCCGGCGGGCGCTCGGCTGGCGCGGTCGGCCCGGGCTGGGGAGCAGGGTGATGCGATCCGGCGACAAGGGCTGGGACGTGGCGGCGCTCCAATTTCTGCTCCAGCGCGCCGGGCAGGGGGCCGGCCGGGCCGACGGCCTCTTCGGTCCGCTGACCAGGGAAGCCGTGGCGCGCGCCCAGGAGGCGGCCGGCATCACGGCCGACGGACTCGCCGGTCCGGTCACGATCCGCTCGCTGCGATCCGGCGCGGGCGGCGACGGCGAAGCACCGCCCACCGGCCCGGTGCGGTTCCTGCGCCCGGTCCCGGGACCGATCGGGGACCCGTTCGGCGCGCCGCGGAACGGCTACACCCACACCGGCGTCGACATCCCCGACCCGGAAGGCACTCCGATCGGCGCCGCCGGCGTCGGCACGGTCATCTACGCCGCCTACAACGGCGGTGGCTACGGCAACCTCGTGGTGATCGGGCATCGCCTCGGGTACACGAGCTGGTACGGGCACCTGTCGACGATCACCGCCTACGTCGGGGAGGAAGTGGTCGGCGGGACGCGGATCGGATACGTCGGCTCGACCGGCGATGCGAGCGGTCCCCACCTGCACTTCGAGGTCCGCCACTACGACACGCCGATCGACCCGGCACCACTTTTGCTCTCGACCGTCGCCGCGCGGCCGGCGACGACCCTGCGACGCGGACCATCCGGCGGTTGCGACGGGGTCAACCGCGCCCGCCGCGCCCGCGCCCGCCATGACGACTGGATCGCCGGTGAGCGCCTCTGCGCGGAGCGGTAGGCGCGATCCGAGCTGCAGCGCACCGATCGTCACCACCGACACCGCGACGCGGTCGGGCAGCTGACCAAGCTCCCTGCCGTCCTCGCCGGCGATGAAGACCGAGGCATCGAGCAGCCTCGAGGCCGACCCGCTCACAGCTCGGCGAGGGTCAGGCCGGCGAGGGCGTCGAGCTTGGCCCGCAGCGACGGGTCGGCGGCGCGTTCGCGTAGTCGGCCACGCAGTTGCTCCCCGGCGAGCCACCGAGTCCGTTCGCCGCGGGGGACGATGTCGGCCGTAGGCTCGCCGTTGACGGTGAGGACGACGCGTTCACCCGCCTTCACCGCGTCGATCACGCACGCCGTCCGATTGCGCAGATCACGCACTCCTATCTCCATCCGCGACATAGAGCACCTAGCGTCTCGATTCCCCCGATCTTGCGCTGCTGGTCGACCGCAACCGGTGGTCCTCGGGCGCGCTGGGGTCTATGTGAGTAGCTCCACGAGGGCGAGGGTGGCGTGGCGATCTGAGCTGGCGCCCGGGCCGCATGGGTTCATGCCGGACCGATCGGAGCCCAGGCGTCCCGGCCTTTTCGGAGGCGACCCGGGCAGGCTGTGGCCGCCTCCGAAAAGGCCGGGACATGGGGAGACGGCGGAGGGTCCGGGCGAGCGGCGGGGATCGT
>JAFDWF010000132.1 GCA_018268575.1 Actinomycetota bacterium | reverse complement strand
CCTCCACCTTCCTTCCCACCCCGCCTCGCGGCGACGCAGTTGGCTTCGGCTTGTGGTTGGTGCCATCTCCTTCACAGAGGACTTTCACCTCCGAGCGTCCTGGCATGCCCGGCGTACACGACGAAGGGCGGCCCGGAGGCCGCCCTTCTCACACTTCGTCGCGTCGCGAGCCGCCGCGGCGGCTCGCCGCTCAGCCCTTCGGGGTGCAGGCGCGGATGATTTCCGTCGCCGCCTTGGTCCCGTCTTCGAATTTGGCTTCGACGTGGACTTTCAGCTTGCCGTCGGTGCATTTGGCGCTGATCGGGTTGACGCCCGCCACGCTCTTTTTGATGTTCAGGTTGAACGAGATGACCGAGCCGCTGCCGCCCGCCAGCTGCGGCACTTTCGCCACCGCGAGGGTGCCGAAGCGACCGCTCTTGTGCTTGGTGATCGTCACCGTGGTGACCAGCGCGCCGTTGATCGGGTTGCTGAAGTAGGCGTGCGCGTACCAGGTGATCTTGCCGCCCTTTTCGCCGCCGTTGAAGAGGAGCAGCTTCGAGGGGACGTTGAACGGCTTCTGTTCGGCGAACGCCACCTGGGCGGTCGTCAGGCCTTCGCCGATCAGCGCCGACTTGCAGTTCTTCAGCGCCGTGGTGGTGTCGGTCGCCTGCAGCTTGCCCGCCGTGCAGGTCGGGATGCCCTTGACGTGGACTTCGGCGTTTTTGTCGCCCTCGATGATCAGTTCGCGGGCCGCGGGCGGGTGGCTGCCGTTGGCCTCTTTGACTTCTCCGGACGCTTTCAGTTCGATCGGCGTCTGCTTGGTCTTCGACAGGGCGGTCGGGCTGAAGCCGCCGTTGGCCGTCACTTCGAGTTCGCCCACCTTCACCGTGACCGGGGTTTCGCCACCGGCCGCGGCGGCGATCCCGACCACCGAGACGGCGATCAAGGCCCCCAGGGCCATCACCAGCAACACGTACTTGCGCATGAACAGTTTCTCCTTTGCGCCGGCACCCTCCCTAGGCCCGGCTTCGCTGCGCCTGTGAGCACGGTGTTCCCCCCGCCTCACCTGATGCCGGGAGGATATCGCCGACGTACCGCGAGCGGACGGCAGAGTTGCCGAGCTGCGAGCGGACGCCCGCCGGCCCAGGTCCCGGCCTAGATGATCTAGTCGCGCGACTGCGGCAGCTTGGCGGCACCGGGCTTGGTGACCGGGGCCGAGGGCGGCGGGACGACCGGGCCGAGATCGCCGTCGGGAGCCTGGTCGAGGTCGACGATCACCGGGGCGTGGTCGCTCGGGCCTTTGCCTTTGCGCGCCTTGCGGTCGACCCAGGCGGCCTTCACCCGCGCCGCCACCGCGTCGCCGGCGAGGACGAGGTCGATCCGCATGCCGAGGTCGCGGTGGAACATCCCGGCGCGGTAGTCCCAGTAGGAGAAGACGCGCTCACCGGGCCAGCGGTCGCGGACCACGTCGTGCAGGCCGACCGCCTCGAGCTCGGCGAGCGCCGCCCGCTCCGGCGCGGTCACGTGGGTGTGGCCCTCGTAGGCGGCCGGATCGAAGACGTCGGCGTCGGTCGGCGCGATGTTGATGTCGCCGCAGAGGACCGCGTTCTCGGGACCGGCGGCGGCGACGACCGCGTCGCGCAGCGCCGCCAGCCAGCGCAGCTTGTACTCGTAGTGCTCGGAGCCCGGCTCGCGTCCGTTCGGCACGTAGAGGGACCAGACGCGCACCCCGTCGCAGACCGCGGAGATCGCCCGCGCCTCGGGATCGGGGAAGCCCGGCATGCCGTCGAACCCCACCGCGGCCTCCTCGAGCCCGACCCGGGAGAGGATCGCGACCCCGTTCCAGCTCGCCTCGCCGGCGACCGCGATCTCGTAGCCGCGCCCGGCGAGCTCGCCGCCGAGCAGACCCCGGAACGCCTCCGCGGTCAGCTTCGTCTCCTGCAGGCAGACCACGTCCGGGCGGCGTTCGTCGAGCCACGGCAGGAGCCGCGCGACCCGCTGCTTGACCGAGTTGACGTTCCAGGTGGCGACCCGCATCAGGGGGACGCTACCCGCTCGGGAAAGTCCGGGATCAGGCGGCGAGCAGGGCCAACGGCTCGCGTTCGCGCGGCGCCTCGCCGGCCATCTCGATCACCTCGGCGCGGCCCTGCGTCTTGTGTTCGGTGCGCAAGTGACGATGGCTGCCCGCGTTGATCGTCTCCACGCCGATGTCCCCCTGATCGGCGAGCTTGCGGCGGCGGCCCTGGAGACCTTCCGCGCGTTGGCGAGAAGCCCGGGGGCCACCTCCTTGGCGAAGGCCTGCAGCATCGGCGGCAGCCAGGCGTCCAGCAGCAGCACCTCCCGGCGCCGTGGGTCCCCGAGCATCCCGTCGATGATCTTGGTCAGCCGCTCCGCCGGCGGGTCGAGCTTGCCGCAGCTGGGGGTGATCCAGCGCATCCAGCCGCGCTCGATCTCGCAGGCGGCGATGCCGGTCGGGCTGCCCAGTTCGGTGTACGCCCGCAGGGCCTCGCGGATCGCCTCCTTGGTCGCCGCGGCATCGATCTTCACCTTGGCGAGGGCGAGGTGGCGGGCGACCCTGGCAGGCTGTGGCCACCTCCGGGAAGGCCGGGTCATGGGAGGGGTGCCGCGGGATCCGTCACGAAGACGCCGGGAAGTGCGCGGGAGACGTGAGGGAGACGTCACGGGTCCCACGCCTCCTCCACGGTCACGAAGACGCTGCGTGGATCGACCCTGCCCTGGCAGGGTCGATCCACGCAGCGCGAGACGGGGCCTCCGAAACTCCCCGTGAAGGCATACGCCTTCCCTGCGATCGTGGACCCTTCGTCACGGACCGACCATGATCCGGCGGGGATCCCGCCGGATCATGCATCT
>JAFDWF010000131.1 GCA_018268575.1 Actinomycetota bacterium | reverse complement strand
TCCGGCGGGGATCCCGCCGGATCATGCATCTCCCCGACGGGACCCGCGTAGATCGTGCGGTCTTCGTGGCGTCTTTCCCCGGCCTCGTCACGGAGACGTCGCAGCCCTCCGTCCCGTCACGGAGACGCCTCTTTTCCTCGGCTCCGTCACGGAGATGCCGATCTCCCCCGCCACGCACCGTCCCACGCCGGTTCCCCCGCCACGCACCCGTCCCTGCGCCGGGCCTTCCCCGCGCCGGTCCGTCCCTGCGCAAGCTTCCCCCGCAAACCCTGTCGTCCCGGGCGTCTCGGAGGCGGCCACAGCCTGCCCGGGTCGCCTCCGAGACGCCCGGGACGCCTGGGCCCCGATCGGTCCGGCCCGGACCCCCACCGGCCCGCACCCACCCGGGCGCCAGCTCCCCCCGGCCCTCCCCCCTTCGGCGAGAATCCGCCCGTGTCCTTGGCGCCAGAGATCGAGCTGAGCGCGGCGCAGGCGCGCCGGGCGGCGCTCGCGGCGCAGGGGCTGACCGTGGCGCGGCCGCGGGGGCGGGTCGATGTGCGCCACATTCGCCGCGCCCTCGACGCGCTCGGGATCGTCCAGCTCGACTCGGTCAACGTCTTCAGCCGCTCCCACTACATGCCGTTGTTCTCTCGGCTCGGCCCATATCCGCGGGAGACGCTCGATCTGTTGACCGTCCACCAGGACGGGACCGACGGGCGCGCCGCCGCCGACCGTCGCGAGCTCTTCGAGTACTGGGGCCATGAGGCCTCGCTGATCCCGATCGACATGCAGCCGCTGCTGCGCTGGCGGATGGCGCGCGCCGACGGCCTCGCCTGGAAGGGGGTGGCGCGGGTCGGGCGCGAGGAGCGGGCGCTGGTCAAGCGGGTGCTGAGGCTGGTCCGCGAGCAGGGGCCGATCCGCGCGGCCGAGGTCGGCAGCCCCAAGCGCGAGCGCCGGGCGGGCGAGATGTGGAACTGGAACGACGGCAAGAAAGCGCTCGAGTACCTCTTCTTCACCGGCGAGGTGGTGGCCGAGCGGCGGGTCAACTTCGAGCGCCTCTACGACGTGCCCGAGCGGGTCCTCCCCGCCGCGATCCTGGAGATGCCGACGCCGAGCGAGGCGGAGGCGCAGCGCGAGCTGCTGCTCTTCTCGGCACGCCGGCTCGGGGTGGCGACCGAGCCGGACCTCGGCGATTACTTCCGCCTGCCGCGGGCCGACTCGAAGGCGCGGCTGGCGGAGCTGGTCGAGGCCGGGTCGCTGGTGCCGGTCGCTGTCGAGGGCTGGGGCGCGCCCGCCTACGCGCCGGCCGACCTCCACGTGCCGCGGCGGATCCGGGCGCGCGCCCTGCTCACCCCGTTCGACTCGATGGTCTGGGCGCGCGAGCGCACCGAGCGGCTCTTCGGCTTCCGCTACCGGATCGAGATCTACGTGCCGGCGGCAAAGCGCGTCTACGGCTACTACGTCCTCCCCTTCCTGCTCGGCGATCGCCTGGTCGCCCGCGTCGACCTCAAAAGCGACCGCCAGGCGGGGGTGCTACGGGTGGTCGGCGCCTTCGCCGAGCCGCGGGTGGAGGAGGGCGAGGTGGCCCGGGCGCTCGCCGACGAACTGCGAGAGGTGTCGCGGTGGCTCGGGCTCGGCGGCGTCGAGGTCGCCCGGAAAGGCGACCTGGCCGGGGCGCTGCGGCGCGAGGTGGCAGCCGCGGCGGGCGATCAGCACAATGCGGGGGACGATGAGCCCGAGTAGCGACTACACCTTCGGCGATTCCGAGCTGGCGGCGCGCCGGCTCGAGCTGCTCGGCTCCGCCTTCCAGGAGACTACCCGCAACTTCATCGCCTCCGCGGCGCCCGCCGAGCCGGCGCTGGCGGTGGACCTCGGCTCCGGTCCCGGCCACACCACGGTGCTGCTGCGCGAGACCCTGCACCCGGCGCTGACCCTGGCAGTCGACTTCTCGCCGGCCTACGTGGAGCAGACCGCGGAGCGCGCCGGCGGCGAGGGGGTCGAGGCGATCGAGGCCGACGTGCTCGACCTGCCCGAGCGGGTGACCGGCGCCGACGTGATCTTCGTCCGCATGCTGCTGACCCACCTGCGCGACCCGCTCGCCGCGGTCGATCTGTGGCGCGAGCGGCTGGGCCCCGACGGGGTGCTGCTGATCGAGGAGGTCGAGTCGATCGCGACCGAGGAGCGGCCCCTGGTCCGCTATCTCGACCTGCAGCGGGCGATGCTGACGGCGAACGAGAACCGGCTCGAGATCGGCCCGGGCCTGGACCAGAGCCTGCGCGACCACCCGGCGCTGCGCTCCAACGAGGTGACCACCTTCTCGCCCGGCGCGGGCGTCGCGGCGCGGATGTTCGGGATGAACTTCGGCACCTGGCGCGACCGCCCCGAGGTGACCGCGGCCAACGACGCGGCGGAGCTCGACGCGATCGCCGCCGGCCTCGGCCGCGTCGCCACCGCCCCCGAGGACGCCGCCCCGATCACCTGGCAGATGCGCCAGCTCGTCCTCGGCGCCTAGCCCGTTGCCCCTCCGCACCCCGGTGTTGATGGGCCGAAAACTCAAGCCTGTCTTGAGTTTTCGGCCCATCAACGTGGAAAGCTCGACCGGCGGTATCTGGGAGGATCGCCGGATGCGCGTGCTCGTGTGTCCGGACTCATTCAAGGGAACGCTTTCGGCGGTCGAAGTGGCGGCGGCGGTCGGGGCGGGGATCGAGGGCGCGGGTGGCGAGGCGGACCTCTGCCCGGCCGCGGACGGCGGCGAGGGGACGGCGGAGACCGTGCGCGCGGCGATCGGCGGCGAGGCACGTAGCGTGGTCGCCCACGACCCGCTCGGCCGACCGATCGAGGCGAGCTTCGTCCTGGTCGAGGACGGCGCGACCGCCGTCCTCGACACCGCCGCGGCATCGGGCCTACCGCTGGTGGCGCCCGCGGAGCGCGACGCCGAGGCGGCGAGCACCTACGGCACCGGCGAGCTGATCGCCGCGGCGATCGAGGCCGGCGCCCGGCGCATCCTCCTCGCCGCGGGCGGCAGCGCCACCACTGACGGCGGCCTCGGAGCGATCGAGGCCCTGCGCGACCGCGGCGCCCTCGTCGACCGCGGCACCGACTCGGCGCCGGCTGTCTCGCTGACCGTCCTCTGCGATGTGACGACCACCTTCGAGAACGCCGCCCGGGTGTTCGCGCCGCAGAAGGGCGCCGATCCGGCCGCCGTGGATCGGCTGACGGAGCGGCTCGGGCGGACCGCGACCGAGCTGCCGCGCGACCCGCGCCGGGTGCCGATGACCGGCTGCGCCGGAGGGCTCTCGGGGGGGCTCTGGGCCTTCGGCGCGGAGCTGGTCCCCGGGGCCGGGTTCGTCCTCGACCTGCTCGGCTTCGCCGACCGGCTCACCGCCGCCGATGCCGCAATCACCGGCGAGGGCCGGATCGACTCGCAGAGCCTGGAAGGCAAGATCGTCGGCCAGATCGCCGCCGCCTGCGTCGCCGCCGACCGGCCGCTTCACGTCGTGGTCGGCCAGGACGCGCTCGGCCCCGTCGCCGCCGAGGCCGCCGGGATCGCCTCGATCACCGAGGCCGGGACCCTCGAGGCGCTCCGCGAAACCGGCCGCCGTCTCGCCTCCGCCACCCTCTCGTAACGATTCCGCCGCGGCCCGTCGACGCCGGATCCGGCCGGGTCTTGCGAAAGGCGGTACTCATGAGTACCATCGCCATCATGACGACGACCGAGTACCGCCTCCCCGACGGTCCCAAGACCCCTCAGCTCTTCAACGGACTCGCCTTTCTGGCCGCCCGCGACCGCTACATCCGCAAACTGCAGCGCCGCTACGGCGACGCCTTCGCGATGCGGATGCCCGGCTTCGGCCAGATGGTCGTCGTCACCACGCCGGAGCTGGTCAAAGCGGTGTTCACGGGGAAGCCCGACGTCCTCCACGCCGGCAAGGACCCGCTCGGCGAAATCCTCGGCCCCGGCTCGCTCTTCTCGATGGACGAAGAGCGGCACCTGAAGGAGCGGCGGATGCTGCTGCCGCCCTTCCACGGCGAGCGCATGCGCTCCTACGAGGCGATCATCGAAGAGGAGGCGCTGCGCGAGATGGCCGCCTGGCCGGAGGGCGTCGAGTTCGCCTCGATCGAGTCCTTCCAGGCGATCACCCTGCGGATCATCCTGCGCACCGTGTTCGGGGCCGAAGGGCGTGAGCTGGCCGAGCTGGAAAAGCTGCTGCCGCCGATGACGACGCTGGGCCAGCGCCTGGTCACGATTCCCCTCCTGCGCCGCGACTGGGGCCGGCGCAGCCCCGGCGCCCGTTGGAAGCGAATGCACGCCACCTACCGGCGCCTGGTCGACAAGCTGGTCGACGATCACCTCGCCGACCCCGGCCTCGCCGAGCGGGCCGACATCCTGGCGCTGATGCTGCGGGCGCAGCTCGAGGACGGCGGTGAGGTCGACCATTCCGACGTCGCCGACGAGCTCCTCACCCTGCTCGTCGCCGGCCACGAGACGACCGCCTCCGCCCTAGCCTGGAGCGTCGAGCGGCTGCGCCGCCACCCCGAGGTCTTGCGCCGGCTCGAAGCGGAGGCGCGCGGCGAGAGGAACGAGTTGCGGCTGGCGACCACGGAGGAGACGCTGCGCGTGCGGCCGGTGATCAACGCCACCCTCCGCAAAGTGATGAAGCCGTTCGCGATCGGCGAGTGGCTGGTGCCGCCCGGCGCCTGGGTAGTGACCGGCATCGCGCCGCTGCACAAGGACGGCCGCTTCCACGCCGAGGCCAACCGCTTCGACCCCGACCGCTACGTCGGCAAGAAACCCGACACCTACGCCTGGATCCCGTTCGGCGGCGGCGTCCGCCGCTGCCTCGGCGCCGCCTTCGCCCAGTTCGAGATCGACATCGTGCTGCGCACCCTGCTGCGGAACTTCGAGCTGCAGCCGACGAGCGCGCCGGGCGAGCGGGAAAGCTTCCGCGGCGTCGCCTTCGCGCCCTCGAAGGGCGGCGTCGCGGTGGTGCGACGGCGGGCGCTCGACCCTCCTCCTCTGGTGGAGGAGGGCGCGGAGGCGGAGGTCGGGGCGCGGGCTTAGAGTGAGCTGACTCCGAGTCCTCCCGACGCTTCCCGGGAGATCGACCGCCTAGCTGTCGAACCCCAAGACGTCCCGAACGCGCTCGATCGGAGGCCGGTGGCCGAGTGCGGAGTGGGAGCGTCGCCCGTTGTAGTGGTCGAGCCAGTGTGGCAGCGCCTCCCGGCGGGCGTCGC
>JAFDWF010000130.1 GCA_018268575.1 Actinomycetota bacterium | reverse complement strand
GAGTAGGGCGGGAAGTTGTAGTGGTGCCAGAAGCGTTTCGTGGTCACCAGCCCGAGCGTATCGATCCGCATGTCCATCCGCGTCGTCCCGAGGGCGACGTTGGAGAGGATCTGCGTCTCGCCGCGGGTGAAGAGGGCCGAGCCGTGGACGCGCGGGGAGATGTCGACCTCGGTCTCGATCGGCCGGATCTCGTCCTGGGCGCGTCCGTCGGGGCGCTTCTTTTCGACCGCGATCGCCTTGCGGATCGTGTCCTTCTCGATCGAGTCGAAGGCGGCGCCGACCTCGCTCTTGCGAGCGGCGACGGCCTCCTCGTCGCCGGACTCCGGCGCGTAGTGGAGGATCACCTGCTCCTTGACCCGATCGATCGCCTCGTAGCGCTCGAGCTTGCCCTCGGTCGCGATCGCGTCGACCAGCGCCTGGCCGTGGGACTCGCGGATCGAGCTCAGCAGACCCTCGTCGATCGACGGCACGTCGACCTGCAGCTTCTCTTTGCCGGCCTTGTCCTGCAGCTCCTGCATCGCCGCGGTGAGCTTCTTGATCTCGCCGTGGGCGATGTCGAGGGCGTCGAGGATCTCGGCCTCGGTGACGCCCTGGGCGCCCGCCTCGACCATCAGGATCGCCTCGTCGGTGCCGGCGACGATCAGGTCGAGCTCCAGCTCCTCATGGGACTCCTCGGGCGGGTTGACGACGAAGTCGCCATCGAGTTTGCCGATCCGGACCGCGCCGACGTGGGCGGCGACCGGAACCGGCGAGATCGCCAGCGCGGCGGAGGCGCCGTTCATCGCCAGGATGTCGTACGGGTGGACCTGGTCGACCGACAGCGGCATCGCGACCAGCTGGGTCTCGTAGTGCCAGCCCTTGGGGAAGAGCGGGCGGATCGGCCGGTCGATCATGCGCGCCGTCAGCGTCGCCTTCTCGCCGGATTTGCCCTCGCGACGGAAGAACGACCCGGGGATCTTGCCCGCGGCGTACATGCGCTCCTCGACGTCGACGGTGAGCGGCAGAAAGTCCACGTCGCGAAGGCCGCCGATCGTGGCGGTGTTGAGGACCATCGTGTCGCCACTGCGCACCACGACGGCACCGCTCGCCTGCTTCGCGAGTTTGCCGGTCTCGAAGGAAATCGTGCTGTCGCCGACATCCGCCGAGACGCGGGTCACGTCAAACATGCTCATTCGTTTTTACCTCCGGCCGCCCGGATGACGGCCATAGCTTTCTTTACAGAACTCTCGTTCCTATTCCCGGCAAAGAGTACAACCCCTGGCGTACCGGGGAAAACCGGGCTGGACTATGCGCTATCCGCATAGAGGAGCGAGCGAAGATTCCTGACCGGCGTGGCTAAGCGGTGAGCGCCTGGCGCACGATATCCGGCCCCGGGAACTCCCCCGGGCTCGGCGACTCGTAGGTCCAGGCGACCACCCCGTCCTCGTCGATCAGGACCAGCGTCCGGTTCGCGATGCCGGCGGCGTCGATGTAGGAGCCGAACGCCTTCGCGGTGGCGCCCTTGGGCTCGAAGTCGGAGAGCAGCATCGTGTCGATGCCGAGCTTCTCCTGGAAGGCCTTGTGGGCGTAGGGGCTGTCGACGCTGAGGCCGACCAGGGTGATCCCGGCGTCGGCGAGCTCGGCCTTGACGCCCTCTTGGTAGAGGGAGAGCTGGTCCGAGCAGACCGGGCTGAAGTCGAGCGGATAGAAGGCGATCAGGACCTTGCGGCCCTTGAAGTCGGTGAGCGAGACCTCTTCCCCGTCCTGGTCTTTGACGGTGAAGTCCGGCGCCGTCTCGCCGACCGCGATCATCGCGCCTGTCCCTCCGGGCTAGCGGCGTAGGCCGAGGTCGGCGACCAGGGCGCGGTAGCGCTCCAGGTCGGTGCGCTCGAGGTAGCGGAGCATCCGCCGCCGCTTGCCGACCAGCATCAGCAGGCCGCGCCGCGAGTGGTGGTCCTTGGCGTGGGTGCGCAGGTGGTCGGTGAGTTCGTTGATCCGCTCGGTCAGCAGCGCGACCTGGACCTCGGCCGAGCCGGTGTCGCCATCGCTGCGGCCGTACTTGCCGATCAGCTCGCTTTTTTTCTCTTTGGTCAGGCTCATCTCGTAAAAAGCGCGGCCCTCTCGGGTCGCGGCTCGCAGCAAGGTAGCACAGCGGCGTCAGCCGCCGCGGGCGGCGGCCTCGGTGAAATCGGCGCAGATGCGGCGGGCGTCCTCGACGTCGGCGTGCATCTGCTCGACCAGGGCGCCCGCGCCGTCGAAGGCGATCTCGTCGCGCAGCTTCTCGACGAAGGCGACCCGCAGGTTGCGGCCGTAGAGGTCGCCGCTGAAGTCGATCAGGAAGGCCTCGATCAGGACGCCGAGGGCGGAGTCGAAGGTCGGCCGGGTGCCGACGTTGACCGCCGCCGGGTGGCCGTTGGCGAAGGCGGCGTAGACACCGTCGCCGGGGGTGACGAGGCGCTCGTCGGGGATCAGGTTGGCGGTCGGGAAGCCGAGCTCGCGGCCGCGCTGCTCGCCCTTCACGACCTCGCCCTCGAACATGTAGGGGACGCCGAGGCAGCGGCGCGCGCCGGCCATGTCGCCGACCTCGATCTGGGCGCGGATCCGCGAGGAGGAGACGGGCTCGCCGTCGACCTCGACCATCCTCTGCACCCGGGTCTCGAACTCTTCGTGCCTGCTCAGCATCGCCGGGTTGCCCCTGGCCTTGGCGCCGAAGTGGAAGTTCTCGCCGACGGCGACCCGCCGGGCGCCCAGCCGCTCGACCAGGGCGTAGTCGATGAACTCCTCCGCGGTGCGATGGGAGAACGCCTCGTCGAAATGGATGACGACCAGCTCCTCCACCCCGAGGCCGTCGATCACGTCGCGCTTCACCTCGAGCGAGTTGATCAGCTTCGGCGCCACCTCCGGTTTCAGCACCTCGAGCGGGTGCGGCTCGAAGGTGAGCACGGTGTCGGCGCCCTCGATCACCGCCCGGTGGCCGAGGTGGACGCCGTCGAAGGTGCCGATCGCGACGTCGCGGGCGCGCGGCTCTGCCTCCTCCAGGGGGGTGACCTTGATCGACATCAGCGCGTCATTCTCACCGAAGCGCGTCGCCGACCGCGGGGACCAGCTCCGCGACCTCCGCGACGGGCACCTCGCGGCCCGCGTCCTCGACCCGGAACGGCCCCACCGCGACCCGGCGCAGGTCGGAGCAGTAGGCGTCGGCGAGCGTCTCGATCAGCGTCCGCACGTAGGTCCCGGCGCTGCATTCGATCTCGTAGTGGGCGAACCCGTCGCTGCTCGAGAGCAGCTCGGCGCGGTGCACCTCGACGTCGCGCAGCGGCGTCTCCACCGTCTCGCCGCGATGGGCCTTCTTGTAGAGCCGCTCGCCGCCGACCCGGACCGCCGAGGTCATCGGCACCCGCTGGCGCACCGTCCCGGTCGGCAGCTCGAGCGAGTCGGGGGTGACGCCGGTCTCGGCCAGCTCGCCGTCGGGGTCGCCGGTGGTCGAGGTCCAGCCGAGGCGCGCGGTCGCCAGGTAGGTCTTCGGCAGCCCGACGAGGAAGCGCTGCAGGCGCGTCGCCTTGCCAAGCAGGACCAGCAGGAGGCCGGTGGCGAAGGGGTCGAGGGTGCCGGCGTGCCCGGCTTTCACACCGCGCTCGCGGCGCACCGCGGCGACCACGTGGTGCGAGGTCTTCCCGGCCGGCTTGTCGAGGAGCAGCACCGCCCCGGCGTCGGTCATCGGTCAGTGCCCGTCCGGCAGTCCGCGCGTGCGACTGGTGAGTGCCGCACCGAGCGGGGGTAGGACGCAAGGAGGCCGAATGGCAGCGCCATTCGGCCGACTGAGGACGACGCCCCGCGAAGTGTGTGCGGCGCCACCAGGCGTGCGTGGGGGCTGCCGGACGGGCACTTAATCGCCGAGCTGGGCTTTGACCTCGCCGCAGAGGAACTCGACCAGGGTAGGCAGATCGTCGTCGGTCGAGAAGCCGGCGGCGCGCTTGTGGCCGCCTCCCCCCTGCTTGCGGGCGATCGCCGAGACGTCGACATCGCCCTCGCTGCTGCGCAGGCTCACCTTGCGGGCGGCACGCCCGCGGTTGCCGAGATCGCGGATCACGGCCGCCATCTTGGTTCCGTCGATCGAGCGCAGGTGGTCGATCACGCCCTCGGTCATCTCCTCGCCGGAGCCCGTCGCGGCGTAGTCCGCGGCGGTGATGTAGCTGACCACGAGGCGGTTCTCGCAGTGGCGTTCGATCCCCTCCAGCGCCCGCGCCACCAGGCGCAGCTTCTCGATCGGCACGTGCTCGTAGAGGCGCCGGTAGGTGTCGTCGACGTCGACGCCCGCATCGATCAGCTCCGCCGCCACCCGGTGGGTGTGGGCGTTGGTGTTCTCGTACATGAACTTGCCGGTGTCGGTGATCAGCCCGACGTAGAGCGGCATCGCCATCTCGGCGTCGATCGGCACCTCCATCAAGTGGGCGATGTCGTAGACGATCTCGGCGGTGCAGGACGCCCCCGGCAGGACCAGGTTGACGTCGCCGAAGCGGGTGTTGTCGTGGTGGTGGTCGATATTCAGCTTGCGGTTGCCGCCGTCGGTGAGGAAATCGACCGGCATGCGGTCGATGTTGCCGCAGTCGAGGAAGACGATCACCCGGTCGGCCATGTCGGCGGGGGCCTCATGGAAGACCTCCTCCAGCGGCAGGAAGCGGTACTCGATCGGCAGCGGGAACTCCTTCGCGGCGAGGAACATCACCGAGTCCTTGCCCAGCTTGGTCAGCAGGTGGTGCATGCCGAGCAGCGAGCCGAGCGCGTCGCCGTCGGGGCCCTCGTGGGCGGTGAGCAGGAAGCGGTCGTGGGACCAGAGCTCGGCGACCATCCGCTTGAGCTCGCTGGTGGCGCCGCCGTCGGCGTCTGCCGCGTCGGCGGCGGAATGCGCGGTGACCTCAGTCAACGCGGTCCTCCTCGGCCTCGTCCAGCAGCCGGGAGATCCGCACTCCCTTCTCGATCGTGTCGTCGTAGTGGAAGGTCAAGGTCGGCGTTCGCTTCATCCTCGTCTCCGCAGCGATCCGCGATTGGATCACCCCGTGGGACGAACGCAAGGCGTCCAGGGTAGCGTCGCGCTCCGTCAGGTCGCCTAAAACGCTCACGAAAACCTTCGCAGTACGCAGGTCGGGGCTGGTCTGCACCCCCGTCACCGTGACGAATCCGAGCCGCGGGTCGGAGAGCTCGGAGATCGTGGCGGCAACCACCTCGCGGAGCGCCTCGTCGACCCGCCGCATGCGCGCGCCGGCCATCTAGCGCCGTGTCGGGTGACGGTCGCCCGGTTCTGGCGCAGCCATCGGCGTGCCCGGCAAGGACGCAGACCCGAAGGCGTGGCAGCGCCACGTCGAGCGGTCGAGGACGCCGCCGGGCGCGCCGATGGCCAACCAGAGAGGGCGAACGTTGCCTGATACGGCGCTAAGGCTCACTCGAGGGTCTGCTCGACCTGTTTGGTCTGGAAGAACTCGATCACGTCGCCCTCTTTGACATCGGCGTAGCCCTCCAGCACGATGCCGCACTCCTGGCCTTCCTCGACCTCGGCGACGTCGTCTTTGAAGCGCCGCAGCGAGCCGAGTTTGCCGGTCCAGACCACGGTGCCTTCGCGCAGCAGGCGCACGCTGGCGGCGCGCACCGCTTTGCCCTCGGCCACCTGACAGCCGGCGATGCGGCCAACTTTCGAGGCTTTGAAGGTCTCTTTGACGACGGCCTCGCCGATCGTCTCCTCGACCTCGACCGCCTCCAGCAGTCCCTCCATCGCATTGCGCAGGTCTTCGGTGATTTTGTAGATGACCGAGTAGGTGCGGATGTCGACGCCCTCGCGGTTGGCGGCGCGGCGCGCGTCGGCCAGCGGCCGCACGTTGAAGCCGATGATGATCGCCTCGGAAGCGGAGGCCAGCATCACGTCGGACTCGTTGATGCCGCCGGTCTGCGAGTGGATGATGTTGATCGCGACGCGCTCCTGCGGCACTTTCGCGAGCTCGTCCTGGAGGGCCTCCAGGGAGCCGGCGACGTCGGCCTTGAGCACGATGTCGAGCTCCTTGATGTCGCCCGCCTGGGCCCGCGCGAAGACCTCGTCGAGGCTGACCTTACGAGCGTTGCGGCGGGCCAGCGCCTCGCGCTGGAGGCGGTCGGCGCGCTCCTGGGCGAGCCGCCGCGCCTCGCGGTCGTTGTCGACCGTCTGCACGAACTCGCCCGCATCGGCGACGCCGTCGAAGCCGAGCACCTCGACCGGCATCCCGGGGACGGCCTCCTGGACCACCTCGCCGCGGAAGTCGTGCATCGCGCGGACCCGGCCCCACTGCGGGCCGGCGACTAGCGAGTCGCCGACGCGGAGCGTGCCGCGGGCGACCAGCACGGTGACCACCGGGCCACGGCCGGGGTCGAGCTGGGACTCGATCACGTTGCCGGAGGCGGGCGCGTCGGGGTTGGCCGACAGCTCCTCCAGTTCGGTCACCAGGAGGATGCTTTCGAGCAGTTCGTCGAGGCCCTGGTGGGACTTCGCCGAGACGTCGCAGAAGAGCGTGTCGCCGCCCCATTCCTCCGGCGTGATCCCCTCCTGGGCGAGCTCGGTGCGCACCCGTTCCGGGTTGGCGCCCTCTTTGTCGATCTTGTTGACCGCGACCAGCATCGGCACGTCGGCGGCACGGGCGTGGTCGATCGCCTCTTTGGTCTGCGGCATCACGCCGTCGTCGGCGGCGACCACCACGACCACCACGTCGGTGACCTTGGCGCCGCGGGCGCGCATCGCGGTAAAGGCGGCGTGGCCCGGGGTGTCGAGGAAGGTGATCGTCTTGTCCTCGTGGTGCACCTGGTAGGCGCCGATGTGCTGGGTGATGCCGCCGGCCTCGCCCGCGGCGACCTCGGTC